>VYBO01000128.1 GCA_009844405.1 Acidimicrobiaceae bacterium | reverse complement strand
GAAATGACCACCCCGCGCCGCGATCGGCCGCCGATCAATCCGCGCTCGCTCTAAGGGGCTGGGTCGGCGGCGGGGTCGGGCTGCCGGGGGTTACACCGCCGCGCCCGCAGGATCAGACCCCGCAGGACTACACCGCCGCGCCCGCAGGATCAGACCTCGAGGGGCGGAAAAAGAGCAGGAGTTGGCCCGCGCCGGCACCGAGGCCGAGCAGCAGGGCGATCCCCATGCCGGTCCAGCCGTCGAGGCGGTGAGCGATCTCGAGCTCGGCGTCGAGCGAGATGCGGCCCGGGCCCAGGATAGCGGACACCAGGCTCATCACGGCGATCAGGGCCACGTACTCCCAGCCCTCGCCGGTGATCATGAAGCCCTTGTCGCGGTGGACGGTCCAGAAGGCCACCAGCATCAGCGCGATGAGCCCGGCAGCGGCAGGTTGGGTGAGGAAGCCGAGGACGAGCAGCACGCCCACGCCCATCTCGGTGCCGGCCGCCAGGGTGGCGTGGACCTTGCCGGGTCGCATTCCCATCGACTCGAACCAGCGGCCGGTGCCGGCGAGCCTGCCGCCCCGGAACGCCTTGTTGTAGCCGTGGACGAAGATCATCATCCCCAAGCCGGCCCGCAGGATCATGAGGGCGATATCGAACTCCCGGGTCGGATCGACTTCGACCAGGACAGCCGACGAGAAGCCCAACGGCTCGTACAGCACCGCGGCCAACACGAGACCCAGCAGTGTGAGCGCGGTCAGCACCCTGATGACGATGTCGGCTGTGCGCTTGCTCACGGTGAACTCCAGTTTGCGCATCTCAGCGTCCAGCGGCTGATTGGCGCGAGTATAGACACGGTTGCCGACACCCTCCGCCGCGCCTGCGGGCACGTCGACGACCGGAGGGGCCGGCGGAGAGTAGACATTCATGCCGTGGGTGCGACCCCGGCGGTGGCTGTGACGATGGTGGCCGGAGCCCGGACGGCGGTGCGGCCGGTGGACGGAGAGCTGGCCGGCTGGAACCCGGTGTTGCTGGCCGGCGTGGTGGGGCGAGAGGTGCTGGAGCGGGCCGGACTCGACGCGGGCGCGCTCGACGAGGTGATGGTGGGGTGCTGCGATCCCGTGGGGGCGGCCGGGGCCGACGTGGCCCGGGCGATCGTGCTGGCCGCGGGGTGGCCGGTCTCGGTCGGCGGGCTGGTGGTCGATCGGGGCGAGACCAGCGGTGCGGCTGCGGTGCAGGCGGCGGTGGCCGCCATCCGGGCCGGCCAGGCCCGGACCGTGCTGGTTGTCGGCCTCGGGCTGTGCTCGGTGGTGCCGCCGGGCGCGGCCGCCCTCAACCGCACCTACGGAGCGCCGTGGGTTGGGGTTGCCGAGCGGTTCCAGGAGGTCGGAGGACTGCTGCCGGCGCCCCGGCTGTCGGACAGGGCCGCTCAGGCCGCCGGCATCGGCCGGGTCGAGCTAGACACCGCAGCCGAGGAGTCCCGCCGCCGGCGAGCGGAAGCGGGGTCGAGGCCGGCGGCGAGTCCGAGCCCGGGGGCAGAGACACGGCCGGCGACACGATCGAGCCCGGGGGCAGAGACACGGCCGGCGGCGAGTCCGGCCATCGTGGCGGTGGCGGCCCGGCCGGGCGATGCCGCGGGGCGAGGCGTTTACCGGGGCGACCCGTTGCCTGCGGATGGGCTGCGCGACTGGGGCGACGCAGCCGAGCTGCCCCCCGCCTTCGACGACGACGGACTGCTGACCGCGGCCACGTTCGCTCCTCCGGCCGACTGCGTGGCCGCGGTGCTGCTGCAGGCCGGCGCGGCACCGGTGCCAAGCAGAGTTGCCGGGACGGGGCAAGCCGGCGACCCTTCCGATCCCCTGGGAAACGCAGCGGTCGCGGTAGGTCGGGCGCCGGACGGTATAGCCACGGTGGCCGGGATGGGCCGGGCCGCCGGTGATCCGTTCGATCCTGTCGGAGACGTGGCCGCGGCGGTAGGTCGGGCGCTGGGTGACGCCGGGGTCGAGCTCGCCGCGGTGGACGCCATCTCCGTCGTCGAGCACGACGCGGCCACGGCGATGCTGGTGGCCCGGTCCCTGGAAGTCGACGCGGAGCGCGTCAACCGTGACGGAGGTGCGGTGGCCACCGGCAACGCCGGGGCAGCCGAGGAACTGCGCCTCATCACCGACGGACTGGCGGTCCCCGCCGACGGGCAGCTGCTTCTGACCATCAGCGCAGGCCCCACCGGATCGGCCGCCATTGTGTGGAGTACACATATTTAGATATTTTTCAGGCTGTTTGTGTCATACCGGTTTGCTACAGTAACTTCCATGAAAGTCGAGGTCTTCGCCACGCTCCTGGGAGTCTCGCTCGCCGCTCTCGTGGCTGCGTGCGGCGCGGACTTCCGGTGGCTGCGCTCCGACTTCCGCGATCTGCGCAACCACGTCGACACCCGGTTCGACGAGCAGGCCACGACCACCAGCGCGCAGTTCACAGCAGTCGACCTCCGCTTCGACCGGCTGGAAGCAAAGGTGGACGACCTCATCATGGCGCCGGCCCGTGCTAGGCCCCTCGTCGATCCTCAGCCTCCGGCGCCTCCGGTCTCATCACCGGCTCCCGATCCGCCGGCGGCACCGAACTCGGCTTCAGAGGGAGGCCCACATGAACGCGAACAAGGAGGTAACGAGACGGCTGCATAACATCGGGGCAGTCGGTGGCGGGAGGCTGGCGTGAACGTGAAGTCGGAGAGGGCCGTCAACATCGGGTTGCTGGTGCTGGCGCTGACGGGCCTGGTGGTGGGCTCCATCCTGGCCGACATCATAAAGGTGCTGATCGCGGTGGTGATCGCCTACGGGGTGCTGCGACTTGGTCTGGGCATGCTTCGCAACCTGGCCCGGCCGCTGCCGGAGCCGCCGGACCCGGGCATCCTGCGCAAGGTCAAGATCGAGTACCGCTGCGCCATCTGCGGGGCCGAGGTGCGCATGACCATCGCCCCCCACGAGGATCCCGAGCCGCCCCGCCACTGCCAGGACGAGATGGACCTGGTGACGCCCGTCGAGTGACAGCCGGCGGACTTATCCACAGGTTGTGGACGAACCCGGGGATAATTACAACAGTGTGATGCGCGGGCGGGCGCCGGTCAGCGGTACTGGGTGGCGGTGACGATCCCGGCCAGGATGAAGGCCAGGCCCACCAGCAGCACCACGTTGGACGTGTCCCAGACCACGCCCAGATAGTTGACGATGATCGTCGCCGCGCCCAGCCCCAGCAGGCCGAACAGCAGGATCGGCACCCAGATGGGGCTCGGCGGCAGCTCGTCGAACCCGGTGTGGGTCTGCCTGTCGGGCTGGTAGTTGTCGGGACGGGTGCCCTTGGCGGTCACACGGCCGGCCGGCACTCGGCGCTTCGTAGGTCTCGGCATGGCCCCGAGGATAGAGGCTGCGGCTAGAAGCGGCCCGCCAGGAAGTTGGCGGCGTCGGTGGCGGCCGGGTAGGCGCCGGTCAGTCCCGGCGTCATGTAGCCGGCGTCGGCGATAAGCGTCACGCCGCTGGGTGACCGCCGATGTCGAGCACCACTCCCAAACCGTCCCCGCCGGCAGCGTCATGCTGCTGCTCAACGGGGCGGCCAACCGCGACGACCGCAAGTTCGCCCGCGCCGACACCTTCGACATCGGTCGCACCATCGACTTCCACCTCGCCTTCGGCTACGGCCGGGACTTGAAGTTCTCCCAGTAGCGGGACGGCACCGGGCCCCGCTGGCCGTGGTACTTCGAGCCCAGCTCGCTGGAGCCGTACGGCGTGTCGGCCGGGGTGGTCATCCGCTGGAAGCTGATCTGGCCGATGCGCATGCCCGGATAGAGCGTGATCGGCAGGTTGGCAACATTCGAGAGCTCCAAGGTGAGCTGGCCGTCGAAGCCGGGGTCCACGAAGCCAGCCGTCGAATGGATCAGCAGCCCCAGCCGCCCCAGCGACGACTTGCCCTCCAGTCGGGCCACCAGATCGTCCGGCAGGGCCACCCGCTCCAGGGTGGCGCCCAGCACGAACTCGCCCGGATGCAGGATGAACGGGTCGTCGTCGGCGGCCTCCACCAGGGTGGTCAGCTCCGACAGATCCCGCTTCACGTCGATGTGGCCCAGGGTGTGGTTGCGGAACACCCTGAAGCTCGACCCCAGCCGCAGGTCCACCGACGACGGCTGCACCGCGTCGTCGTCCAGCGGGTCGATCACGATGCGGCCGGCGGCCAGCGCCTCGCGGATCGAGCGGTCCGACAGGATCACGGTGCGGTTCTATCCCACGCAAGCACAGCCCGTGCGCCGTCCATGCCTGGAGCGTAGGCCAACCCATGCGCCCGCACCGCCGCGCAGCGCCCGCGTCGCCCGCGGCGCGACAAGTGTCACTTGCTCCCCAGCGCCCGCGGGTGACAAGCGAGGACGGGGTGACTCTCATTGTGGGGGCGCGACAAATGTCACTTGCTCGGGTCGGCCGGCCTGTTACCTTCGGTCCGATGGACTTCCGCCGAATCAACGGCCTCCCGCCCTACGTCTTCACGATCATCAACGACCTGAAGATCCAGCTCCGCCACGACGGCGCCGACATCATCGACCTCGGGTTCGGCAACCCCGACCTGCCGTCGCCTCCGGTCGCGGTCGACAAGCTGTGCGAGGCGGCCCGCAACCCCCGCAACCACCGGTACTCGTCCAGCCGGGGCCTGCCCGCGCTGCGGCGCAACGTCGCCGCCCTGTACCAGAGCCGCTTCGGCGTGGACCTCGACCCCGACACCGAGGTCATCAACACCATCGGGGCCAAGGAGGGGTTCAGCCACCTCATGTGGGTGCTGCTCCAGCCTGGCGACACCTGCCTGGTGCCCACCCCCAGCTACCCGATCCACATCTACGGGCCGCTGTTCGCCGGCGCCCAGATCCGGGAGGTGCCCCTCGCCGACGGCGACGAGTTCGTCCATCGGATGCAGCTCAGCTGGCACTACAGTCGGCCCAAGCCCCGGGTGGCGGTGATCTCGTTCCCGCACAACCCCACCACCACCTGCGTCGACCTCGACTTCATGCAGAAGGTGGTCGACTGGGCCCGGGAGCGCGACATGCTGGTCGTGCACGACAACGCCTACGCGGATTTGGGATTCGACGGGTACAAGCCGCCGTCGATCCTGCAGGTGGAGGGGGCCAAGGAGTGCGCGGTGGAGTTCTACTCGTGCACCAAGTCGTTCTCGATGGCGGGCTGGCGGATGGCGTTCATGCTGGGCAACGCCGAGGTGGTGGCCGCGCTGGCCAAGCTCAAGAGCTACCTCGACTACGGGTCGTTCCAGCCGATCCAGATCGCGGCCGC
>VYBO01000148.1:3378-5319 GCA_009844405.1 Acidimicrobiaceae bacterium | reverse complement strand
GCCGCGGCCACCTCCAGCAGGCCGTTGTCGGCCGCGTCGACCTCCTCGCGGGCGTAGAACACATAGGTGACGTCGACGGCCGGCACCGTCAGGGACCGGGCCAGCGTCAGCATCACAGCCACGCCGCCCTTCATGTCGGCCGCGCCCAGACCCCACAGCACATCGCCGTCGACCCGGGCGCCGGCGTTGTCGTTGGCCAGCACCGTGTCGGTGTGGCCGGCCAGCAGGATGCGCCGGCCGAGTCCGAGGCGGGTGCGGGCCACGAGGTTGTCTCCGACCCGCTCCACGCTGAGATGCCCGGCGCCGCGCAGGTCGGCCTCGAGCAGGTCGGTGATCAGCTCCTCGGAGTAGCTCTCGGAGGGCACGTCGACCAGCGCGGCCGTCAAGGCGAACAGATCGCCCGCGGGCAGTGGCCCGTGGGACATGTCAGGTGGCGGGGACACGTCCGACAGCGGACATGTCAGGTCGTGGCGCCGTGGTCGCGCAGGATCTGGTTGAGGGCCGACTTGTCGTGGCGCTCGCCCTCGGACAGGCGCTTGATCACCAGCACCGCCGGCAGTCCGAACTCGCCGCCGCCGAACTGGCGGGCCCGGGTGCCCAGCACAGCCACCGACCAAGGCGGCACCTCGCCCCGTCCCAGCTCCTCGCCAGTCTCCGCGTCTATCACCGGGATGGAGCCGGTGAGGATGGCCCCCGCTCCCAGAACAGTCCCCTGCCCGACCCGGGCGCCGTCAGCCACGATGCAGCGGCTGCCGATCAGGCAGTCGTCCTCCACGATCACCGGTTGGGCGACCGGAGGCTCGAGCACGCCGCCGATGCCGACCCCGCCGGAGAGGTGCACGTTGGCGCCGATCTGGGCGCATGACCCCACTGTGGCCCACGTGTCGACCATGGTGTTGGCCCCCACATGGGCGCCGATGTTGGTGTAGCTGGGCATCATGATCACGCCCGGCGCCTGGTAGCTGCCCCAACGGGCCGACGCTCCCGGCACCACCCTCACGCCCCGGGCCGCGTAGTCGGTCTTGAGCGGGATCTTGTCGGCGAACTCGAAGGGGCCGAGTTCGATGGTGCTCATCTTCGCCGTCGAGAACAGCAGCAGGATGGCCTGCTTGCACCACTGGTTGACCCGCACCGTGCCGTCGGCGAGCACCTCGGCCACCCTGGCCTGGCCGGTGTCGAGAGCGTCTATGGCCTCATGGACAGTGGCAGTTACATCCGGATCGTCCGCATCCAGGTCGGGGCGGGCAGCCCACAGCTCGCTGATGCGGGACTCAAGGTCAGACATGGGCTGAGAGGCTACTTGCCGCCCGCCGCCGTCAGCGCCCAACGTGCGCCGGGAGAATTGGCAGCAATATGCACGCTATACGGACATTCTGCTGCCAATTCGGCCGACGCGGCCCGACCTATAGCGAATTGGCAGCCACCGAGTCCCAAACCGGCCCTCACCGCTGCCAATTCAGCCGCGACGCACGGCGGCCAGCAGCCGAGTCTTCGCAAGTTCGAGGCGCTTGAGCGGTTGCACGGCCGCCATGCGAACGAAGTGGCGGGGGTCGTGGGGGCCCGACCTATCTGGCTGCTCGCAGTAGAACTCGCCCGGACTCACGATCAAGCCGGCACGGCGGGCCAGCATGTCCGCGAAGGCCCAGGAGTCTCCCGCGGGGGCGGGTGCCCACAGGTAGAAGGCGCCGCCCGGCATGGACACGCTCGATTCGGCCGCGCCGGCGATGCAGGCCAAGCAACTCAGCCGGCGCCGGTATCGAGCCGCCTGCTCGTCGACATGGACCTGATCGGACCAGGCTGCGACTGCTGCGGCTTGAACGGGGCCGGGGACCATGCAACCAGCGTGCTTGCGGCACTCTCGCAAGTAGTTGACCAGTTCGGCGTCGCCGGCGTAGAACCCGGCCCGGACGCCGGCCATGTTGGAGCGCTTCGACAGCGAGT
>VYBO01000148.1:0-3278 GCA_009844405.1 Acidimicrobiaceae bacterium | reverse complement strand
CCGGCGTAGAACCCGGCCCGGACGCCGGCCATGTTGGAGCGCTTCGACAGCGAGTGCACGGCCAGCACGCCCTCGGTGCCGTGCTCGAGGATGGTGCGCGGCGACCCGTCCCAAGTGAACTCGGCGTAGCACTCGTCGCTGGCCACTAGGACGCCGTTGGCTCGGCCCCAGGCCGCGGCCGCACCGAGGTCGTCGAGTGCTCCGGCCGGGTTGCCCGGCGTGTTGACCCACAGGCACAGCGCGCGTCTGGCGTCGCGTTCTTCGATCGAATCGACATCGATGCGGAACTTGTCGTCCACGGCGACCGGAACGGCTCGACAACCGCCCAGCGTCGCGCCCATCGCGTACGACGGGTACGAGACCGACGGGTAAAGCACCGTGTCGCGGTCCGGGAGGCGGAGCTTCAGGTAGCGCGGCAGCGAGGCCACAAACTCCTTGGTGCCTATGCATGCCGCGACCTCGGTGTCGGGATCCACGCCGACTCCGAAGCGGCACTGCACCCAGGCGGCCGCGGCCTCACGAAATGCCGGCGAGCCGATCGAGGCCGGGTAGCCGCGTTCCGTGCCCGACGCGGCTAGCGCCTCCACGACCTGCGGGGGCGGCGGGTCGCAGGGAGTCCCGACCGAGCAGTCGATCGCGCCGCCGGGCAGCTTGGCCGCCTCGGCCCTCAGTGAGTTCAAGCGCTCGTAGGGATAGACAGGCGGCACGAAGCCCCTCGTCACGAGCCGTCCCATCCGTTGACCACGTAGCGGCGCAGGGCCCCGACCGAGCCCGGCTCCATGCGGGCCCGCACCTTCATGCCCTCCTCGGTCGCGGTGGATTCGAGCACCTGCCCCTCCCGGTGCACGCCCGCGAGCACGTCGCCGCGGTCCCAGGGCACCACCAGCTCCACCTCGCTGGCAACACGGCGCATCCGGTCGCCGATGGCGCCCAGGAGTCCCTCCACCCCTTCGCCGGTGGCGGCCGACACCGCCACCGCGCCCTCTGTCCGCTCGGCCAGCCGAGCCGCGCCCGGGCCCAGGTCGCTCTTGTTGAACAACACCAATTCCGGGATCTCGTCGGCGTCGATCTCGGCGAGCACCTGGCGCACCGCGGCCATGGAGCCGTCGGGGTCGCTGTCGGAACCGTCCACCACGTGGACCAGCAGGTCGGCGTCGCGGACAACGTCGAGCGTGGTCTTGAACGCCTCCACCAGTTGGTGGGGAAGCTTGCGCACGAAGCCCACCGTGTCGGTGATGAAGACCGTCTCACCGCCTGGCAGCCCCAGCCGCCGGGTGGTGGGGTCGAGGGTGGCGAAGAGGCGGTCCTCCACCGCGACGGTGGCCGACGTGAGCCGGTTGAGCAGCGACGACTTGCCGGCGTTGGTGTAGCCGACGATGGCGGCGGACCGGTTTCGGGTGCGGCTGCGGGCCTTGGACTGGGTGCGGCGATGGCCGGCGATGCGGCGGAGGTCGTCCTCGAGCTTGTGTATGCGTCGCTCCAGGCGGCGGCGGTCCACCTCGAGCTGGGTCTCGCCGGGACCGCGGGTGCCGATCCCGCCCGCCTGCTGCGAGAGGCGCCGCCCGGCGCCCTGCAGGCGGGGCAGCCGGTAGCGGAGCTGGGCCAGCTCGACCTGGGCCTTGCCCTCCGGGGTGCTGGCGTTCTGGGCGAAGATGTCGAGGATCACCGCGGTGCGGTCCAGGGCGGTGCGGCCCAGCAGCTTCTCCAGGTTGAACTGCTGCGCGGGGCTGAGGTCGTCGTCGAACACCACCGTGTCGCAGTCGACCTCCTCGGCGATAGCCCTGATCTCGCGGGCCTTGCCCGCGCCCACGAATGTGGCCGGATCGGGCGCGGCCCGCCGCTGGCAGACCCGCTCGACGGCATCGGCTCCCGCGGTGTCCACCAGCAGGCTCAACTCGTCGAGGGAGGCGTCGGTGGCGGAGGTGTCGCCACCGGGGCGGACCACCCCGACCAGCACGATGCGCTCCCGGAAGGCCCGGTCGATGAGCCCGGGCCCGTCGCCGCCGAACTCGCCGAACCCGCCCCGGTGTGTGTCATCGCCTCCCGCTTGGACGCCGCGCTTCGCTATACCGCCGCGGTGCGTGCCGGCAGCCGCTGCGCTTGCCGCAGACGTCTGCTCGCAGTCGGCCCTAGAAGAATCGCCGCCGGCGCCGCCGCGAGGCGATCCCAGCGGCTCAGCCATCCACACCCTCGCACAGCCCTGCCAACGGCCGGGCTGAACGCGCGGCGCGTGCCGGTGCCTCGGACATCCGCGAATTAGACATCAGCACTTCCAACATATCTGGACCGGCCCCCCAACTTCTTGACTGGCTCAGACAGGTCAACCTCAAGGTCACCGCCCGGCATCCGCACCGTCACATACTCGCCCACCCGGCCCCAGTCGTGAAAGACCGACGCCGCCGCGACCGCACCGGTGCCGCAGGCTCTGGTGGCACCCGCGCCGCGCTCCCAGACGGTCACCGTCAACTCGTCCGCGCCGGTGACCGCTCCGAAATGGACGTTGATGCCGCCGCTGAACAGCGCCTCGACTGCCGGTCCAGCCTCGCGCATCCGCACAGCCAAGGGGTCGGACACCTCGATGACGACGTGCGGGTTGCCCAGCCGCCGCGTCTCCCACCGGCTCGCAACGCCCGCGCCGCGAACACCTTCAAGGACTCTGAGCATCTCACCTGCGCCGGCGTCGGGGAGCGGCCCGGAAGCAACCTCGCCCATCTGGCCCTCGCCGACCACGGCATCAGGATCGTCGGCCGCCGGCCGGATCCTGCACATCCGAATGCCTGCTTCGGTCTGCACGATCAAGTCGAACTCGTCCTTGCCGCGTTCGCGGGCCACCGCGTGGGCGAGGCATCTGAGCCCGTTGCCGGACACCTCGGCTGCCGAACCGTCGGAGTTCCACAGCCGCATCGCGACGGAGTTGGCGCCGGCCGCATCCAGCACGGCGTAGATCAGCCCGTCGGCGCCGCCGATGCCGCCGTGCCTGTCGCACCATGTCACCGCCGAGCGGGCTGCTTCAGCATCGTCGGGCCACTCATCGACGAAGGCGACGAGGAAATCGTTTCCCAACGCGTCGAACTTGTGGAGCCGCTGCCCTGTGCTCATGCCTGCATTCTCGCCTGCTCGGAGCCCATCACAAACGCAGCGCCTCCCGCGGCAGCATGTGGTCCAACTCGATGCCCTGCCGAGCGGCCTGTCGACGCGACCCCGGGGCAGCGATGTAACGCTGCTCGGGCGTGTGCGTGGAAGCCACCCCTGTTTGGGTTGCGTGCTTGCGATTTGAC
>VYBO01000036.1 GCA_009844405.1 Acidimicrobiaceae bacterium | reverse complement strand
CGGGCCACGGCCCCGCCCCGCATGGGCCGGGTCGCCCGCCTATCCGCGGGGCCTCGTAGTACACGATCTCGGCCCGGTATCGCTGATCACCCACTCGGATGCCGCCGTAGGTCTCGTTCACGCAGGTCAGCCAGGTGTCGTAGCCCTGCCGCGAGTCCTTGCCCTCGACGGAGTACTTGCCGGTCTCGCTCAGCGCCGCCCCGAGCCGGGCGGTCCGGCGAACTCGCCCGAAGCCGTCGACGGCGAGCCGGCGGGCTCCCCGGTTCCGCTGCTGCAAGCCGCCACCAGTGGTAGTAGGGCGATCAAAGCGATCCCCAATACGGACGCTGCTCGTCGCAACACTGGACTCAGTCTGCTTGCTCGTGCCGCCGGCGACTATCCCACGTTCAGGGTGGGCTGGGCCTGCTGATCCTGCCATGATGGCGACATGAAGGTTCCGCTCACAGTCCGCGACCACCTCGACCGGGCCCTGGCCGTGTACCCCGACCGGGTCGCTTTCGTCGACGAGCCCGACCAGCCCGCGCCCTCCATGGGCGAGGTCACGTTCTTGCGCATGGGCGAGCTGGCCGACGCCACCGGCGCCGGTCTCGACGCGCTCGGGGTGCCCATGGGAGGGCGGGTGGCCATGGTGTCGCACAACGCCGGGCGCCTGCTCACCTGCTTCTGGGGCGTCAGCGGCAACGGGCGCATCTTCGTGCCCATCAACTTCCGTCTCAGCCTCGACGAGGTGACCTACATCGTGGACCACTGCGGCGCCGACGTGCTGCTCGTCGATCCCGAGCTGGCCGGCGCCCTGGGTCCGGTGCCGTGCCGCCACAAGTTCGTGCTCGGCGTCGAGTCCGACCAGGCCCTGTTCCGGTTCGGCGAGACCCCGCGGCCGTGGGAGCCCGACGAGGACGAGACCGCGGTCATCAACTACACCTCGGGCACCACCGCCCGGCCCAAGGGCGTGGAGCAGACCCACCGGAGCCTGTGGATCAACGCGGCCGTGTTCGGCCTGCACACCTCCGTCACCGACCGCGACAGATACCTGCACACCCTGCCCATGTTCCACTGCAACGGCTGGGGGATGCCCTACGTGCTGGTCGGCACGGGCGCCAAGCAGGTGGTGCTGCGCAAGGTGGACGGGGCCGAGATCCTGCGCCGGGTGGACGCCCACGGCATCACCCTGCTGTGCGGCGCGCCGGCGGTGGTGGCCGCCATCCTCGACGCGGCCGCCGACTGGGACGGCCCGATCCCGGGTGCGGGGCGCACCCGCATGGTGGTGGCCGGCGCGCCCCCGCCGACCCGCACCATCGAGCGGGTGGAGACCGACCTGGGCTGGGAGTTCATCCAACTCTACGGCCTCACCGAGACGGCCCCGGTGCTGACCATCAACCGCAGTCTCCACGAGTGGGACGATCTCTCGCCGGCCGAGCGGGCCCGCAAACTGTCGCGCCAGGGCGTGCCCGCGCTGGGAGTGCGCATGCAGGTGAGCGCCTCCGGCGAGTTCCTGGCCCGCTGCAACCATGTGCTGGAGGGCTACTGGGAGCAGCCCGACGCCACCGCGGACGCCATTCGCGACGGCTGGTTCCACACCGGCGACGGCGGGTACCTCGACGACGACGGCCACTACATGATCACCGACCGCAAGAAGGACGTGATCATCTCCGGGGGCGAGAACGTGTCGTCGATCGAGGTGGAGGACGCGCTGTTCTCGCATCCGGCAGTGGCTGAGGTGGCTGTGATCGGCGTGCCCCACGAGAAGTGGGGCGAGACACCGAAGGCGCTGGTGGTGCTGGCTCCCGGGTCCGACGCCACGCCCGAGGAGCTGATCGCCCACTGCCGGGAGCGCATCGCCCACTACAAGTGCCCCACCTCGGTGGAGATGCGCGACGAGCTGGCCCGGACCGCCACCGGCAAGCTCCAGAAGTTCAAGCTGCGGGCCCCCTACTGGGAGGGCATGACCAAAGCCGTCAACTAGTGGTATGTCGGAGAAGCGGTGACCCGCATGGCGAACGCTTCGACCTACTTGGACCCGTAGATGGCCCGGATCATCAAATCCGCGACACACCACCAGCACTGGGATTGACAACGCAATGCACGCATGCCGCGCATTGCGCTGCCAGTTCCGTACGGTTGCACCGTGACTGGCATCGACGGCAAGGCCGTCGGCGCGCTCGTGGAGCGGGCCCGGCGGGAGGTGGACTCCGGGCTGCTGCCGGCCGCCCAGCTGGCTCTGGCTCTCGAGGGCGAGATCGTGGTGTCGGAGGCGCTGGGCGGCTGCACGACCGACACCCGGTTCCACACCTACTCCGCGGTGAAGCCGACGGTGGCCCTCACCGCCATGGAACTGGCCGCTGATGGCCTCTTCGACAAGTTCGCGCCGGTGAGTTACGTGCTGCCGTCCTTCGGGGCCAACGGCAAGAAAGCCATCACCGTGTCGCAGGTGATGCTCCACGCCGCCGGCTTCCCGTACGCGCCCCTAGGGCGCACCGAAACCACCGACCGCGCCGCCCGGCTGGCGGCCTACGCCTCCTGGCGCACCGACTGGGAGCCTGGCACCCGGTTCGAGTACCACGCCCTGTCGGCTCACTGGGTGCTGGCCGACATCGTCACCGAGGTGACCGGACGCCCCTACGCCGACGTGATCGCCGAGCGGGTGATGGAGCCCTCGGGCTGCTCCCGGTGGCTGGGCATCAGCACCGACGACCAGGACGATGTGGCCGATGTCGCCGGCGTGGGCTCGGAGCCGTCCGCGGAGGAGCTGGCCGCAATCGGTCTTGAAGAGCTGCCCGGCCGGATCGGCACCGAGGTGCTGGCGGCCTTCAACCGGCCCTGGCTGCGGGCTGCCGGGGTTCCCGGGGGTGGCGGGATCGCTCGGGCCACCGAGATGGCCCGGTGGTACCAAGCGGTGCTCCACAACCCCGACTGCTTTCTGCACCCCGAGGTACGCCACGACGCTATGGCCGTCCGCCAGGACCAACCCGACTGGACGGGGACGCCCGCCAATCGCTCACACGCGTTCGTCCTGGCCGGCAACGACGGCAAGGCCGGCATGCGCGGACACGGGCATGGAGCCCCCGCCGAGGCCTTCGGCCACGGCGGTGCCGCCGGCCAGATCGCCTGGGCCGATCCGGCCAGCGGGATCTCGTTCGCCTACCTCACCAACGGCCTGGACCGCAACGACCTCGCCTCAGCCCGCCGCCGTGTCGCCCTCTCTACGAGGGCGCTGGCCTGTGTCAGACAATAGAACTGATTGAAACATACTTATATAGCTGTATAGTACGGGTGGGGTGACCCCGTGAACTTGGGTTTCAACCGGACTCGGCCACCACGGGGCCACCCCACTCGGACGACCAGGATAGCACTGGCACATCACCGCGCAACATGAAGAACAATAGAATCATTCCAAGGGGCGTAGCCGACAGCCGGGTCAGTCCACCACGGCGAGAGGCGCCAGTGCGTCGATGTCGGTGACCACGTCGATCACGCTGGGCCGCCCCGACTCCACGGCCTGAGCCAGAGCCGGTGCGAAGTCGCGGGGTTTGGTGACACGCAGGCCGAGTGCTCCGATGTGGGTGGCCAGCGCGGCGAAGTCGACCATCGTGAACTTCCACAGGTCGGAGGCGCCCCGCTCCGTCTGGACGCCGCCGTAAGCCCGGTCGAAGCCCCGCTTGGACTGGTTTCCCGAGGCGTTGTTGTTCACAACGGTGACGGCGGCGATGTTCCACCGGACCGCGGTCTCGATCTCGGCCACGTGGTACCAGAATCCTGAGTCTCCGGTGAAGCAGACCACCGGGCGGTCAGGCTGGGCGCACTTGGCCCCCAGTGCGGCCGGGAAGGCCCACCCGAGGTGGCCGGCCGAGCGCATGTAGTCCTGGCCGTCGGCCACGTCGAACATTCCCCCCATCCACATTCCCGCGTGGCCGGTGTCGACCACGACGATGGCGTCGGAGGGCGCGTGCTCGGTAAGCTCCGCACAGATCCGCTCGGGGCGCACCGGCACCGCGTCCGACAGGAGCTCAGCGCCATGCTCGGCCCGCCACTGCTCGACCGCCTGCCCGGCCTCGGTGGTCCATTCGGGGCGGGTGACGGGTTCGCCCGCCCGGGTCAGCAACAAGTCGAGAACGGTGGCCGCGTCGCCGCAGATGCCGATAGCCGCGGGGTAGTTGCGCCCGATGGCCTCCGGGTCCACGTCGATCTGGATGGTGGCTGTGCCCGGAGGCGGAACCTGCCAGAAGTGGGTCGACATGCTGCCGGTCTCGCTGCCGACGTAGCAAACGAGATCGGCGGCGGACACGATCCGGTTGGCCGACGCCCGCGAGTAGGTGCCCACCACCCCCACGCACAGCCGGTGCCCGCCGGCGATGGAGTCCTTGCCGTTGAGGGTGGTGGCCACCGGGATGTCGAGCCGCTCGGCCAGCCGCACCAGCTTGGGGCCCGCGCCCGACCAGCGGGCGCCCCCGCCGGCCACCAGCACCGGGCGCCGGGCCGAGCGGAGTCTGTCCACCGCCCGGTCCACGTCGGCCATCTCCGAGGGAGCCGGTCGGTGGGGTGGAACCGACGCATAGCGCGCCTCGACGAGGGCGCCGGCTTCGATTGCTCCTGCGTCGACCTGGCCCTCGTTGCCGGCGAACTGCAGGTGCACCGGCCCGGGCGAGCCGGAGGTCGCCACCCTGAAGGCCTGGCGCACCATGTCGGGGATGCGCTCCGGATCGTCGACGGTGGCGTTCCACTTGGCGACGGTCTCGAAGGCGGGTACGTCGTCGACTTCCTGGTAGACCTTGCGGAACTTGGTGGCCGGGTCGCGCCCGCCGGTGAGGGCGATCACCGGGGAATGGGCCAGAGCAGCGTCGCGCAGGCCGGCGCACAGGTTGAGGGCGCCCACCACCTGCGCCATGCACACGCCCGGCCGCCGCGACGCCCGGGCGTAGCCGTCGGCCATGTATGCGGCCGGCTTCTCGCCGTGGGGGCGGACCCTCTTGATGCCGGTGAGCCGCTCGATCTCCACCATCGTGCGTCGCAGCACCGCCGGCACCTGGAATAGGTGGGTGACGCCGTACTCGGAGAGCATGAGAGCGAGCGTTTTTGCCCCGCTACATGGCGACATCTCCATCAGTCCCTTCGTCGATGACCAACTGGACCGCAGTATCCTTGCAGGATATATGATCCGGGCCGGTCCGCCGGACGACGCTATAGAGGCAACCGCGAGTTGTGAATGCCCCTCTGACACCCGGCCAGGTGGAGGCCTACCGTTCCGACGGCTACGTCGTAGTGCGCAACGCGCTGCCCCATCGGAGCGTCGTGCGGCTGCGGGATGCCGCCGACGCCTTCGCGGAGCAGGCCTTGCGGTTGAGCGGCGATACCGACGTCATCGAACTCGAGGACGCCGCCGCCTTCAACGGGGCGCCGGCTCGTGTCCGCCGCATCAAGAGCCCCCACCTCCACCACGAGACCTTCGCGGCCGCCCTTGCCCATCCACCGCTTCTCGACATGGTGGAGGCGCTGATCGGGGCCGACATCCGCTGGCACCACACCAAGAGCGAGCGCGGATTGATCGGCGGCCAATCGCGGCGCAGGGTGGTCATACCCG
>VYBO01000109.1 GCA_009844405.1 Acidimicrobiaceae bacterium | reverse complement strand
GTGGCACCGCGGCGGGCGGGGGAGCGGGCGGTTCGCCGCCGCAGCCGGCCACGACGAGGGCGCAGCCGGCCGTGACGGCCGCAGCGATCCTGCGCCTCAACATGGTCTCCCTCCCGGCACGGCCGGACGCCATGGTCTCCCTCCCGGCGAGCGGGCCCCATGCGTCCGTGGTCGCTTCCAACGGCTCAATGGTCGCAGACAAGCGTACTAGCATAGCGGCGACAGCGCGGCCGCCCGCAAGGACCGGCCGGTCAGCGGGACCGCGGGAGGTGTTGGCGTGAGCGCCGGACTGGTGTGGGCCGCGGTCGCCGTGTGGGCCGCCATGGGGGTCCACGTCTCCTGCACCGACCTCCGCCACGCCGTGATAAAGCGCCGCGCCGTCTGGTCCGCCGGCATGGCGGTGGCCGCCCTGCTGGCCGCGGCCGCGGCGTCGGCCGTCGAGCCCGCCCGGTTCGGCTGGGCCGTTGCGAGCGCCGCCGCGGCCTGGGCGGTCCTGGAGGTCGCCTGGCGGCTGTGGCCCGACAAGATGGGCTACGGCGACGTGCGCCTCATCGTGGTCAACAGCCTGCTGGCCGGATGGTGGGGGCCGGCCTGGGCGTGGTGGGCGCTGACGGCGGGCGCGCTGGCGGAATGGCCGGTGGCGCTGTGGGCCCTGCGGCGCCACGGCCGCGCCGCCAGAGTGCGGTGGGCGCCCGGCCTGGTGGCCGGCGCCGCGGCCGTGGTGGCACTGCGGATGTGGCGAGACGGCCCGACCGGGTGACTGCGTCATCGTGGCCGGGGCCGTCGCCCGTAGCCTGATCCCATGGATGCGACCGCGCCCGAGGCCGGCATACCGCCGCATCGCTACGACGCGGCCCTCGCGGCCGAGATCGAGAGCCGCTGGCAGGCCGTCTGGGACGCGAGCGGCGTCTACCAGGCGCCCGACCCGGCCGGGGCGCCCTCGTCGGGCCGTGGCTCGCCCGATCCCAAGCTGTTCGTCATGGACATGTTCCCGTACCCGTCGGGGTCGGGACTGCACGTCGGCCATCCGCTGGGCTACATCGCCACCGACGTGTACGTCCGATTCAAGCGCATGTCCGGCTTCAACGTCCTGTACACCATGGGATTCGACGCCTTCGGGCTGCCGGCGGAGGAGCACGCCCGACAGACCGGCCAGCATCCCCGCATCAACACAGAGGCCAACATCGACAACATGCGCCGCCAGCTCGACCGGCTAGGTCTCGGCCACGACAAGCGGCGCGGCGTCGCCACCACCGACGTCGACTACTACCGCTGGACCCAGTGGATCTTCCTGCAGATCTTCAACTCGTGGTTCGATCCCGAGTCCCGGCGGGCCCGTCCCATCTCCGAGCTGGTCGACGAGTTCTCCTCCGGCCGGAGGCCGGCGCCCGGCGGCCGGGCCTGGAATGAGCTCAGTGAGGCCGAACGACGAGGGGCAGTGGACTCCCATCGCCTGGCCTACGTGGCCGACGCCCCGGTCAACTGGTGCCCGGCGCTGGGCACCGTGCTGTCCAACGAGGAGGTCACCAACGAGGGCCGCTCCGAGCGAGGCAACCACGAGGTGTTCGAGCGCCCGCTCAAGCAGTGGATGATGCGCATCACCGCCTACGCCGACCGCCTGCTGGAGGACCTCGACCGCCTCGACTGGCCCGAGTCGGTCAAGACCATGCAGCGCAACTGGATCGGCCGCTCCGAGGGCGCCGTGATCTCGTTCCCGGCCGCGAGCTTCCGGCAGCTGGAGATGCGGCCCATTGAGGTGTTCACCACCCGGCCCGACACGTTGTTCGGCACCACCTACCTGGTGTTGGCGCCGGAGCATCCGTTGGTCGACGAGCTGGTTGCCGGCGCCTGGCCGGCCGGCACGCCCGACTCCTGGACCGGGGGCGCGGCCACGCCCCGGGAGGCGGTGGCCGCCTACCGGGCCCGTGCCTCCGAGTTGAGCGACGCCGACCGCAGCGACTCCAAGTCGGGGGTGTTCCTCGGCGCGCACGCAGCGGTTCCGTTCGCCGACAGCCGGGTGCCGGTGTTCGTGGCCGACTACGTGCTGATGGGGTACGGCACCGGCGCCGTCATGGGCGTGCCCGGCGAGGACCAGCGCGACCGGGAGTTCGCCGAGGCCTACGGCCTGCCCGTCGTCCGCACGGTCCAGGCCCCGCCGGAGCATCCCGGCGAGTTGGCGTACACCGGCGACGGCCCGTCGATCAACTCCCGTTTCCTCGACGGGCTCGACGTCGAGGCGTCCAAGGCCCTGATCCTGGAGAGGCTCACCGAGGCCGGGTTCGGGCGTCACACCGTCAACTACAGGATGAGGGACTGGCTGTTCAGCCGCCAGCGCTACTGGGGCGAGCCGATCCCCATCGTGTTCGACGACCTGGGACCGGTCGCACTGCCCGACGACATGCTCCCGCTGGAGCTGCCGGAGCTGACCGACTGGGCGCCCCGCGCTCTGGCCCGCGACTCCGAGCCGGAGCCGCCGCTGGGCCGGGTGGCCGCCTGGGTCGGCGTCGAAACGGACCTCGGCGACGGGCCGCGCCGCTACCGGCGCGAGCTCAACACGATGCCCCAGTGGGCCGGATCATGCTGGTACTACCTGCGCTACCTCGACCCGCGCAACGACGAGGCCCTCGTCGATCCCGCCGTCGAGCTGTACTGGATGGCCGACCCGGAGCCCGGCGGCGTGGGCGGCGTGGACCTCTACGTCGGCGGGGTCGAGCACGCCGTGCTGCACCTGCTGTACGCCCGCTTCTGGCACAAGGTGCTCTACGACCTGGGCCATGTGAGCGGGCCCGAGCCCTTCAGGCGCCTCATCAACCAGGGCTACATCCAGGCCTACGCCTACAAGGACGCCCGGGGGGTGTACGTGCCCGCCGAGGAGGTGGAGGGCTCGCTGCGGGAGGGGTTCACCCACGGCGGGCAGCCGGTCGCCCGCGAGCTCGGCAAGATGGGGAAGTCGCT
Organism: Acidimicrobiaceae bacterium; assembly: GCA_009844405.1. GTDB lineage: Bacteria > Actinomycetota > Acidimicrobiia > Acidimicrobiales > Aldehydirespiratoraceae > Aldehydirespirator. The sequence continues at coordinate 30,571 of VYBO01000109.1, read as the reverse complement.
CAAGAACTCGGTCACCCCCGACGACATGTACGCCGCCTACGGTGCCGACACCCTGCGCCTCTACGAGATGTTCATGGGCCCCATCCACCAGGACCGGCCCTGGGAGACCCGCTCGGTGGTGGGCTCCCAGCGGGTGCTGCAACGGGTGTGGCGCAACGTGGTGGACGAGGAGACCGGCGCACTCCGGGTCACCGACGAAGCGCCCGACGACGATCTGCTGCGGCTGCTGCACCGCACCGTCGACGGGGTGCGCGCCGACATGGAGGGCATGCGCTTCAACACGGCCATCGCCAAGTTGACCGAGCTCAACAACGAGCTCACCCGCCGGGGGACGGGCGCGCCCCGCGAGGTGGCCGACGTGCTGGTGCGGATGCTGGCGCCGCTGGTTCCGCACTTCGCGGAGGAGCTGTGGCACCGACTGCACGGTGACGGCGCCGGCTCGGTGACGCAGGCCGAGTTCCCGGCCGCGGATCCGGCCCTGCTGGCGGACGACGCCGTGGAGGTCCCGGTCCAGGTGAACGGCAGGCTGCGGGGCCGGGTGACGGTCGCGGCCGACGCCGATGAGGAGGCGGCGGTGGCCGCCGCCCTGGCCGAGCCCAACGTGGCGGCCCACGTGGGCGGCCGCGAGCTGCGCAAGCAGCTCTACGTGCCCGGCCGCATGATCACCTTGGTGGTGTAGATGGCCCTCGGCCGGGAATTGGCAGCGGAGGGTGCCCGTATGGGAGTCCTGGGCTGCCAATTCTTCTCTGGCGACGGGTTGTAGGCGGCGCGAGGGCGGGTATTGCAGCGGCTGTCCATATCGCAGGCTCGGCGGATCGCGCTCGCGGCGCAAGGCTTCGCTGATCCGGCGCCGGCGGGGCGGGTGGACCGTCGCCATCTGCGCCGGGTGATGGGCCGGGTCAAGCTGCTGCAGCTCGACTCGGTGCCGGTGGTCGTCCGGACGCAGTACCTGCCGCCGTTCTCCAGGTTGGGCTGCTACGAGCCCTCCCTACTCGACCGGATCGCGTACCGCGACGACGAGTGGTTCGAAGCGTGGGCCCATGAGGCGTCGCTGCTTCCGGTGGAGGATGAGCCGCTGCTGCGCTGGCAGAAGCGGAGGGCCGAGCAGGGGGAGACGTGGAGCAATCTGGTGGAGCTGGCCCGGAGCGAGTCCGGCTACGTGGCCGAGGTGCTGGCCCAAGTCAAGGAGCGTCCGCTGACCGCAGGCGAGTTGGCCGATCCTCGCCGCCGCGACGGTGAATGGTGGGGGAGCCGGTCGCTGGGCTCGATCGCTCTCGACTGGCTCTTCCGCATCGGAGCGGTCGGCGTCCGGCGCCGGGGAAACTTCACCAAGGAGTTCGACCTGTTGGAGCGGATCGTGCCCGCCGAGGTGCTGGCCCGGCCGACGCCCACCGCCGAGGAGGCCCAGCGTGAGCTGCTGGTCCGCTCCGGCGCAGCCCTCGGTGTGGGTACGGCCACCGATCTCATCGACTACTACCGGCTGCCCGTGCGCGAGGGCCGGGTCAGGCTGCGCGAGGTTGTCGAAGCGAGCGGGCTCTCCACCGTGGAGGTCGAGGGCTGGCCCGAGCCCGCCTACCTGCATCCGGCGGCGAGACTCCCGAGGTCCGTGGGTGCCTTGACGGTTCTGTCGCCGTTCGATCCGATCGTGTGGAACCGGTCCCGGGCGACCCGGCTGTGGGGTTTCGACTACCGGATCGAGATCTACGTCCCGGCGTCCAAGCGGGTCTACGGCTACTACGTGCTGCCGGTTCTGGACGGTGAGCAACTGGTGGCGAGGTTGGACCTCAAGACCGACCGGGCCGCCGCGGCGCTACGGGTTCTCGGTGCTTACGCCGAGCCCCAGGTCGATCACGGCCCGCTAGCCGAACGGCTCGGTCCCCATCTGGTCGAGTTGGCCCGCTTCGTCGGCGTCAACGAGGTCCGCTACGGCTCCCGCGGCAACTTGGTCGCCGCGCTGCGGGCGGGCTGGGGCGGTCCTGGCGGGTAGAGGATTTTGGCTCTGGTCAGGTCGAGATCGTTGGTCGCGACCTCCTCGGCTATGCACTCGATGTCGGCATCGGTGAGCACGCGCCCCGAGCGGGTGCGGTAGGTCCGTGGCTGGATCGGTTCGGTCATCTGGTTGGTCACCTCCTCGGCAGATGGCTGCGGTACGTCGGCCGGAGCTTCATGGCGTGTATCACTACGTCATCCTCATCGAGAGACAGGCTAACAATCTCCAGCAGTAGCCCCGTAGGGTCGGGGCCGATCGTGAGCACACGCCGCGGATCTTGCTCGGGATCGACTTCGATGATGGTGATCGGGTGCCGCAGAGCGTGCTCGATGGCTTCGCGCTCTATCCCGTGCTTGTGGGCCGCTGGATGAACATGTATAGGAAGAATAATACATGTAAATGAATTATACTTCTCGCCTTCCTGGATCTCGTTCGGTGCCTGCCAGTCCAGTTGGGTTGCAAGTAAGGTCTCGGCCGTGAGCTTTGCCGTCGAACCGCAAGACTTGGCCTCGGTTGCGGCCGAGCACGGGCCGACGGCCTTCGTGCTGACCGTGGGCGACGACGGGCGAACCCGGATCATCCACGTCAAGGTCGACATCGACGGCCGGGGCGTGATCCGGGCGGTGGTCGGCCGGGGCGCGGCGGCCAACGCGGTCGCCCGGCCCGACGTGGTCGTGCTGTGGTCGCCGGCCGCCGACGGGTTCAGCCTCATCGCCGACGGGGTCGCCTCGGTGGACGGCGAGCCGAGGCCGGACACGCCGATCACGATCGAGGCCTTCTCCGCGGTCAGGCACCGTCCCGCCCTCGTCTGAGAGCGTAGCCCGTGTCGTTGCTGATCCGGCGTCCGGCGGCCCGCTGCGTGCTGCTCGACGGTGCCGGTCGGGTGTTCCTGATCAGATCCGAGGACCCCATCGACCCTCACAAGCCGGAGTGGCTCGAGATACCCGGCGGAGGCGTCGGCTACGGCGAGGACTCGGCCGCGGCCTGCCGGCGCGAGCTGCACGAGGAGACCGGCATCACCGATGTCGAGATGGGGCCGTGCGTTTGGACCCAGTACGTGGAGTACACGTTCTGCGGCATGCGCTTCGAGTCGAACGAGCGGATCCACGTGGCTTGGTGTGACGGCGGCGAATACCGCCCCCGCGGCCTCGAAGCGCTCGAGGCGGCCGCCTTCATCGAGGCGGGCTGGTGGACGCTCGACGAGCTGCTGGCCAACGACGAGCCCACGGTTCCCGCACGCCTGAGGGAGTTCCTCCCCGCGGTGGTGGCCGGCGACCTGGTCGAGCCGCCGATCGACGTCTCACCCGATCGGCCGACGGTCTGAGCGCGCGCCGGCGGCTACCAGTCGTCGTCGCGGTCGGCCCGGTCGGCTGCGCTGACGCCGTAGCCGACGATTATCGACGGCAACAGCAGCAGGGACCCGACCACCAGAGCGACCGCGGCGATCGTGGCCGGCGCGGTGGTGAAGCCGGTCGCGAAGCCGGCCACGAACGCAGCCAGGGACACGCCGTACAGCGAATAGCCCGCTCTCCGTCCATTGCGGGCCAAGCGGGCCAGCCTCTGCCGCCGCTCCAGGACGGGATCGGAGGGCGCCGTCATCGGGCCGTGCCCCTGGCCGTGCCCGACAACGATTCGTCGTCGGGGTCGTACAGCCAGCAATGGACGCCGCGGTAGCGGGCCACCTCGTGCTCGAAGTTGGTGCGATTGGGGGTGAACACCCCGACGTCGTACACCGACAACTCGTAGACCTCCCCCACGAACGCCTCGAACTGCTCGTAGCACACCCTCAGGGCGAAGCCGCGCACCGCCTCGTCGCCCGGGTAGATGGCAGGATGGGGGGCGTCCAGGTCGAAGGTGTGGTACAACTCGCCCCAGTGGGGGTCGTCGCAGCCGGTCCGGGCTGTGATCGCCAGCCGGCGGCCGGTCTGCAGCCCCTCGAACCGGTTGAAGCAGTCGCCCTCGCGGAGGCTGTACTCGCTGATGATCTCGCCGGGGACGTCCAGCGGGTCGATCGGCCCGAGTTCGCCGGAATCGTTCGACTCGGCGCCGCCGTCCGGCCGGGCCCCGCTTCCCCCCACGAGGGCCGCCACCACATCGGCGGTGTTCGTGGGACCCGAAGCAGCCACCGCCGCGGCCGGGTCGGTCACGCCCTCGTTCACGCTCTCGGGCCCGCCGCTGCACCCTGCCGACAGCGCCGCCGCCGCGATCGCGCCGAGAAGGAAGCTCACGCGACAAGACGATCCCATCGAGCCGGAGACTACGAGATGGTGCCTCTAGAGTGTGCGCCGATGGCAGATCTGGGCTTCGCCGCATTCGACGCCGCCCGTCGAAGTGTGGGGCGGCGGGATCAGGGGGCGCCGTCGAGGCGGGCCCGAAGCTCGGCGAGCTCTGCCTCGGCGGCCTGTCGGGCCGCGGCCTGCTCGGCGGCGTTGGCTTCGGCGGCGCGAGCGGCCCGCTCCGCGGCTCGTCGGGCTGCGGCCTCTTCGTCGGCGCGTGCGGCTAGGTCGTCGTGGTCGGGGAGCCAGTCTCCGGCGGCGACGTCCCAGAGCCGCAGCTTGGGGGGTTGCCAGCACAGGTCCAGGCCGAGTACTTCGCTGCGGCCCCGCAGTCCGTCGTCTTCGGGCACCACCTCGATGGGAACCCAGCTCCCGGCCTGGCGCCGCTCGCCCTGCAGCGGCGGGTTCAGCAGCTCGCCGCCTTCGGGGTCGAGTCGCCAGTACTCGTCCACTCCGAGTTCGGCGAACTTGGCCGGCTTGACATGCAGGTCGGTGCGACGTGTCCTGGGCGACGCGATCTCCAGCGCGAAGCACGGCGCCGCGCCGGCCTCCCACACCTTGTAGACGGACTTGCCCTCAACCGCGGCGACGTCCACCCCGAACGCCACCGCTATGTCGGGGGCGACGACCACCTTGGGGTCGCCCTCGCGGTAGTAGACGTTGATGTCGCTGCTCACCCAGGCGTCCTGCATGTCGCTGCGATTGGAACACCAGTGGCGCAGCGCCACTAGCAGCTCCATGCGCCGGGTCGTGTGCGAGTCGCTCTCGGGCACGCTGGGGGGGCCTTCCGGGTAGTCGATCTCCACCTCGGGAGGACCAGCCACGATCGAGCTCATTGCGCACCTCCGATTCGCTCCGCCGACGCTACCGGACACCTTCGACGACCCACAACCTGCACCCATACAAATATATGACAACCAACAATATTTGTCGACAATTCACCATGTGATTTCCCGGCTGCTGTGCCGAACCAGTTCTCAGAAACTGTACCGATTCTCACCGACTAGCCCCTGAGGCGGCTTCCTCGGCCGCGAAGCTCCTTCGGCATGGCCCTGCTGTGAATGACGACGAGCTCCTGGTTGGCCCGGGTGAGGCTCGTGTACAACTCGCCATGGCGACCGACGTTGGGCTTGAAGTCCGCGGGCTCCACCACCACCACGGCGTCGAACTCCAGACCTCTCGCCTCCACGGGCCGCAGGACGCTGAGGCGGCAGCCGCGCCGGCCGCGCCGGAGGCTCCGGTCGCCTCCGCCGTCCTTGTGCCACCGCCGCTTCGTGAGCGACCTCTCGATCTCGTCGACGATCTGCTGCCGGTAGGAGACGACGGCGACAGATCCCTGGTGGTACTGGCCCGCGAGCCGATCGGCTGCTTCCGTGGCGACGCTCCCGATCTGCTTCGGGCCCACCTGCCGAACTAACGGTTCCGGCCCTTTTCGCAGTGCGTGGTTGGCCCGCTCGCCCCGCGGCAGCAGCGCGCCGGCGTAGCTCAGAATCTCCTGTGTGGATCGATAGCCGTCGTGCAACACCTCAGGCTCCGGCAGCTGGTCCGAGTCCGGCTCAGAGAGCTGGAGGAGATCGGCCAGGTCCGCCCAGGACTCCCATGTGAAGTCGGACCGTCTCTGGTTCATGTCACCGAAGACCGACCAGCGCTCCCCGGCGCCTGCGCGGAACATCGTGGACAGCATCCACCACTCGACCGGTCGGATGTCCTGGGCCTCGTCGACCACGACGTGCTGGTAGCCGCCGTGCGCTCCCGCGCGGCCGGCGACGAGTCCCGCGGCAGCCAGGAACAGCAGGTAGGAGGAGTCGCGGCGCGCCTGCTCGTAGCCGCCCGCTTGCAGGAGCCAGGCGCTGAGGTCCGCGCCCTCGCTCCGGGCGAGCCTCCGATGCTCCTCGGTGTCGCGGACCAGGCTGTTGACCAGCTCCCGGACGCGGGTAGCAGGCTTGTACTGGCGGAGTCGGCTGCTCTGAGCCTCCGCGGCGCGTTTCACGATGCGACCTATCGCCCAGCGCGAGTGGAGTCCCTGCTCGCTCGTAGGATAAAGTTCCCGCGGGAGGCCCGCCCAGCCGCGGACCAGATCCTCGAGGCTGAGCACGTCCACACCCTCGTCGACCAGCCTCGTCACAGTCGGCTGTATGTGCGCCTTCCAGCGGACGGTAGGCCCGACCAGGGCGACCTTGTGCAGCCTCGGATCCTTGTGCAGCCTCGGATCCTGGCCGTCGGCGTCCTTCGGCATCACCAGGAAGGCGGCGCGGTGCGCGGCGACGATCGTCTTGCCGGTGCCGGGGTGGCCCTGCACGGCCAGGTTCTCCCCCGACGGCCAGGTCACGAGCCGGTACTGCTCGGGCTGCAGAGTCGCCAGCACCGGCGCGAGCTCGCCGGTCTTGGGCGCCTCGATCGCCGCGTGCAGCAGGCGTTCGGCACGGCGTTCGCGGTCGCCCGTCTCGTTGGCGGCCTGGGTTGGCTGCGTCGGAACCGATGCCTCGGCAGGCGCGCCGCCTGTCGCAGGGGTGTGGGGCGGCTCGGCGCTCGGCGTGCTGGCAGATGGCTTTGGAGGTGTTCCGCCTCCGCCGCGCAAGCCGCCAGCCGGCAACCCGTCACCGTGTTTCGCATGGTCCCGATCGGATGCACCTTCGGCAGCCGGCCGGTGCCGCTCGGTCTTCGAGTCCCTGCGCGGGCCCGACCCGGCGCTGTCGGGTGGGGTCGGAGGCGGCCGAATCGCGAGGGGCGATGGGCGCTGGAACGCAGAACTGGGGTCTACGCCAGGCTCACAATCGTCCTCGAAATCGACGATGTGGCACCCCTGCGCTGTGAACGTCCGGCATGCTGCAACGGTCTGCGGATCGACTCCTTCGGGACTTCTCACGGAAGCGGCACGGCCCTTGTAGAACAGGCCTGCGGCGGGTGCGGCCCAGCTCACGACGATGGTGTCATCATCCAGGGGCGTGAACCCGCCTCCGACGTAGAAGCTATGGCCGAGGTACTCGTCGCCGGGAGTGAGTGCGACGCGGCCGACCAACGGCCTGGACGGACCCGTGGGTCTCGGCTTCTTCGGACCGCTGCCAGTCCAGCCCGTGTTGGCTGGCGCGACCACATTGTCTTGGCCGCGCCGTAGGTCACCCGCGCTGGCCTCAACCTCGCGCAGGTAGCGCTCGTTCACGGACTGCTCATATGCAAGAACGTCGTCGTGATCCTTCGGAGTCATCGCAGCACCTCGAGCGAACACAGAGCCACATGCTCCAGGCTGAGCGAGCCGCCCTGTCGCTTCTGTAGATCGAGTTCGGCTTCCTGCAGCCGGCGCTCCTGGTTGCGCAGCTGGCTCTCCAAGAGCCGGACGGCGCCGTGTTTCCCCTCCCGTCGCAGAGTGTCGATCCGCTTGTGCAGGTTGGCGACCTTGCGCTCGTGGGAGTCGTGCAGGCTCACCCGGCGGGCTTCGACCTGGACCGCATTGTCCTGTTCGCGCCGCCTGTGCTCGCGAGCTTGCATCATGAGCAGCTGGCCCATACAGGTTCCGACATGTTCGCGGCCCCATAGAGGCGACTCACTGACCGCGGCTTCTAGTTCCGCTTCAGCGAGGGCGGTCAGCAATTCGGCACCCACTTCGTCGCCGACGGGCTGTCCGGCAATGTCGCAGGCCGCCGTCCACAGTGCCGCCGCCGGTCCGAGGCCGCTCCAGGTGGCGATGCCGACGAGCACGAGGTAATGGCCGGGAGTTACTGAAGCAGAGCGGAGGCTCGCTGATCCGTAGCGGGTCTGCGCCTGCTTGACCCTCAATGCGGCCCGCACCAGTGCATGGGACGCGCTGAGCAGGTCGGCACCCTGGCTTCGGGCGGTCTCCTGGTGGAGGCACAGCTGTATCTCAATGCCGGTCCTCAGGTCTCGCGCAACACGGTCGATTTCCGATGCAGACCGTTCGCCCGCGGCTTGGACCTGCCGAAGATCGCTCTCGAGTTCGCCGTCGCCCCTTAGGAACAGCCAGCGGCCGTCCTCCGACCATCGGCATCTCGCGCCGCTCGAAGTCGAGGCCCAATCCTCGATCAAATGGGCCAACTCCACTTGTCCGACGTAGTGGCCTGCGTTCAGGATCTCAGACTCGAAACCGTCTAGCGAGGCGTGGTCCAGCACACTGAGGATCTCGGCGGAGTCGTCGAACTCGCGGTGAAGCGCCGCCTTGGTCTCCACGGCCAACAGGGCGTCTTCAAGGTGGCGGTCACGCTCTTTGGTGGTCAGCGAGAAGTCGAGGGCGATCTTCCGGATGTCCGAGAAGCTCTCCCGCAGTATCGGCTCCAGTTCGCCGATGCTCCGCGTGAAGACGTCGATGCGCCGATGCAGTCTCTCGATGATGTCGGTCTCGATGGTGCCCGGAGTAGCGAAGTTCAAGATGTAGACCTTGTCGGACTGCTGGCCGAAGCGGTCGATCCGCCCGATGCGCTGCTCCACCTCCATCGGATTCCAGGGGAGGTCGTAGTTGACCACCGCCGAACAGAACTCGAAATCCAGACCCTCGCTCGCTACCCGGGTGGCCAGCATCACGTCGAAACGGCCATCGCGAAAATCCGCGATGCGCCGGAGTCGATCCTGCGACGGCACGGCGCCGTGGAGGACCTCCACCCTGAAACCGTCCCGCAGCCTCCGACGAAGGTAGTCCACCACCGGTCGGAAGAAGGTGAAGACCAGCACACGGCGACCCTGCTCGACGATCTCCCTCAACTGTTCGACGAAGCAGTCGAACTTGGTGTCCACATCGCCCAACGCGCGCGCTGCGTTGACAGCACCGGCCGGCGGGTCGTCCCAGGGGCCTGTCTTCGATGTGTCCTCATCGAAGGTGTCTTCATCGAAGCTGTCCTCGAACATGCCCTCGGCTATGACGGTGCTGACCGTGGTGTCGAGGATCCGACTGCGGATCACCGGCAGGCAGGCGCCGGCCAGGCGCAGCGGCATCTGACCGATGAAGCGAACGGGCATGCCCTCAGCCTCGGCGCGCTCGGCCTGCCAGTGCCGCACGGCGTCGTATAGGTCTCGCTCATTCTTGGTGAGGTCGACGCCGATGTCCAGCGGCTCCCGCACCGCGCGCTGCTCTTCGACCTCGGCCCGTCGGGTTCGCGTCAGCACCTTCGACAGGGTGTTCAACTCCAGGCAGAGACGTCGGATCTGCGCTCGATCGGAAACATCGAGACCATCGACTCGCAAGAGCCGGTCGAGTTCGGACAACTCTCGCCGCCCGGCCAGCGCGGCGCCGTAGGCCATGCTCCTGATCGACTGCAGCTGTGCCAGGAGTGCGGCAGTGCTGGTCCGGGTGTCGGCCACGCCCCGGTAGACAGCGCTCAGCACGGCATTCGGCTCGAGCTGCACCTGGAGGGTGTGCTGGTCGAAGAACTCGCCGGGTTCGAGTAGTTGCAAGAGGTTGAACAGGTCGTCGGTCCCCAGGTTCAAGGGAGTGGCCGACAACAGCAGCAGCATGTCGCTCCACTCGCTGAGCAGACTGCCCAGCGCGAAGCTCTTCGTGGCGGTGTTGCGCAGCGCGTGGGCCTCGTCAACGACGATCAGATCGAAGTGCGGCGACAGGTCGGCGAGACGCTCAAGGTGCTCCCAGACCCGTAGTCGTTGCAGGGAGCAGACTGCGTGGTACCGACGGGGGAAGCGGTCGGTCTCGAAGCGGTCGAGGAGGTTGTCGAGGCCGTCGCGTCCCAGCACCTCCGTTTCGAATCCGAAGCGGTCCTGCATCTCGGTCCGCCATTTGTCCACGAGGCCCGACGGACACACCACCAAGACACGATCGGCTTGGCCACGGGCCTCGAACTCGCTCCAGACGAGGCCCGCTTCGATGGTCTTGCCCATCCCGACCTCGTCCGCGATCAACAGCCGCCGCGAGCCGGTGCGCAGCATCTTGATGACCGGACGGAACTGGTACGGCATGAACAGCGTGCGCGAGGCCCGAAAGGAGTAGACGGTGTCGGTCAGGTTCTCCTCAAGCTTTGCCCGGGTGAGCGTCGCCGCGATCTCACGAGCCGCACTGGCGGGCCGTGCGATCCATTCCTCAGGATCGGTGTCCAGTTCGAACTCGGCCAGGCAGCGCTCCTCGTAGCTGAGGACCCGCTCGCCGACCTTCACGTCGTAATGCCAGGCACCCTCGACGTAGGTCCTTGACTTGACGACCGCGGACGGCCCGTCGGGCAGGATCGTCACGTCGCTGTGAATCACGAAGCGCGGCTCGGGAATGGCGATCGCGTCATCCCACAGGTGCTCAAGCCAGGAGGCCGCCGTCTCCAGCGCGCTCGACCCGTCCGGTGTGCGGCCGCCTCGCTCGACCGGACACGGAGGAGCCCCCGATGTGACCAGCATCACTGCGTCGCCGCCGTCGAGACGGAAGCGGTAGCTCCCCTCCGGTAGTTCAGGGGCGGGTTCCGACCGATGGCGGCATTCACTGGCCGTGTCGTGTCCTTCGGGCAGGCCCTCGCCGCCGTAGAGCGAAGCGCCGAGAAGCAGGAACCGCGGCGAGTTCGACTCGCGCAGGAATCTGGAGGCCTCGTATAGGCCGGGCCGATACTCGAACGGGAAGAACCCGGATTCGCCCGCGAGGCCCTCCGCGTCGCGTTCGAAGAACATTGAGTCGCGGACGCTACCCCCAGTGGACCTGTCGGGTCCAGCCGAGTGCGCCGGACGGGGACGGATCTCAGGCCATAGAGCGCCGGGACTCGGCAACGGTGTTGGTGATGTGGCCGATCTCCTGCGTCGAGTCGTGCCTTGGCCTGATGAACTGACCGGCGCTCACGCCGTACCTACGGATGGGACGAGCCTTCTCTCATAGGGGTCGACTGCTAGGCGCAGGCCTTCCAGTGTGTAGGCGCCGAGCAGGGAAGGGCCGTCGTCCTCGCCGAAGTAGACCCACGTCGGAGTGCTGCGACCGTCGACGGTGGCGTGAGCCTGCCCGAGGTCGTAGGTGACCCTCCTGCCATCGGCGAGCGTCACGCGATGCCGGTCGGTTGGCTCCACCCCCAATCGCCTCAGGATGGCAGACGGCACGATGCTGTAGCTCGCGCCAGTGTCGACGAGCGTTTCGATCTCGACGCTGCGCTCGCCGTCCAAACTGTCAAATCGAACCATGCAGTTGAATGTTCCCATTCGTGCCCCCGCCGTGCGTCCTGTCGGTGTTGAGCATAATCCAAATGCTGTTTGGTGTTATGTCAATCAGTATGGCTTGATGGTCGCACCGTGACAACCTCTGATCGCTCAACCCGGGACCCCCAGGCCGACCACCCGGTGCTCCTAGCTGGCATCGGGGTCGGATAGGCGGAGGTCGGCGAACTCGTGGGGGTTGCGGTCGCCGACCAGCACGTGCTGGCTGCCGGCGTGCATGTCGCGGAAGCAGCGCTGCAGCGGCCCGTCCCGCAGAGCCTCGGTACCGCACCACTCGTAGAGGCTGCGGACCACGGCCAGGCCCTCCTGGGTGAGCAGCGTGGCCGACTGCTTGATGTTGGTGGCCAGCACCGGGTCGCGGCCCGAGCCGGCCTCGGCCGCCTGCTCGGCCGTCCGGAAGGCCTGGCGGCACCAGGTCTCGGCTGCCTCGAAGCGCGACACCCCCATGGCGAACTCGTAGCGGAAGCGGGGATCCTCGGCGATGACCGACGGCGCGGCCATGCGGGCCCGGACCTTGGCGATGGCCACTGCCTCGTCGATGGCTCTCCGGACGACCCCGATGGTCCAGCCCATGCAACGGATCTCGGTGAGGATGATCACGCCGAGACAAGCGCCAGTTCGTGCTGGCCGGCGACCTCAACATGCAACGGATCTCGGTGAGGATGATCACGCCGAGGTCGTACATGGGGCCGCCCCTGTACCGGGTGGGGGAGAAGAACTCGAAGGTGGCGTGGGCGGGTAGGTCGGCGCCGATGCTGTAGTCGTAGGACGAGGCGGCCCGCAGCCCCAGCACGTCCCAGTTACCGAGCAGCTCCACCTCGGAGCGGGGCATCATCATCAGGCGGAACTCGGCTTGTTCGCCCTCGGGCGGGGCGGTGAAGGCGCCCCCGCCCACCCAATCGGCATGGGCAACACCCGACCCGAAGCTGTACTTGCCGGTGAGCCGATACATGTCGCCGTTGGGCACCGCGGTGCCGTTGGGCGCGAACTGGCCGGCCACCACCGGGACGACACCTCCGGCGATCATCTCGTCGGTGAAGCTGTCGGGGCAGTAGGCACCGAAGAAGCAGGCGGCGGTGGCTCCGGCCATGAGGGACCAGCCGAGGGGCCATCGCCGTAGGCCACCTCGGCGAACACGTCCAGGCAGTCATCGATGGGCAGTTCGGCACCGCCCACGGCACGCGGTGACAGGGCGCCGTACAGGCCCGCCTCGAAGCAGACGCTCACTAACTCCTGTGGCAGAGCGGTCGCGCCGGTCTCCGCGGCCGCCGCGCCGCCAGCATCGACCGCTGGGCGCAGATCGCGGGCCCGTTCCAGCAGTTCGGATCCCATCCGCTCGGACCTAGGGGACTGCCCGAAGCGACTCGGCCATGGTGTCGATGATCCGGCCGATCTCGTCGTCGGTGATCACCAGCGGCGGGCACAGCGCCAGCACGTCGTTGATGGGCCGCACGATCACACCGCGCCGCAGCATGTCGTTGCGCACGTCCATCGACGGGCGGTCCAGCACCGCGGCCTGAACCGCGCCCTCGCCCCGGCACGACGCGATGAGCCCGTCGGCGGCCAGCGCCGCGAGCCCCTCGCTGAGCTTGGCCCCCACATGGTTGGCCCGGTCCACGAGGCCCTCGTCGGTGATGATCTCCAGGCTCTTGATGGCGGCGGCGGCCACGGTGGGATGGCCCGAGTAGGTGTAGCCGGTGCGCAGCAGGAAGCCGGGCTCCTCGAGGTTCTCGCACACCCGGCGGCTGACGATCACGCCGCTGAGGGGCAGGTAGCCGGAGGTCACGCCCTTGGCGAAGGTCATCATGTCGGGGGTCACGCCGAAGGTCTGTGCCCCGAACCACTCGCCGGTGCGGCCGAATCCGCAGATCACCTCGTCGAGGATCAGCAGGGCGCCGTGCTGGTCGCACAGCCGGCGGACCCCGGCGAGGTAGCCCTCCGGCGGCGGGAACACGCCGCCCGCGCCCTGCACCGGCTCGGTGATCACCGCGGCCACCCGTTCGCCGTGCTCGGCGAACACGGTGGCCATCACCTCGATGTCGTCGTCGGGGACCTCGATGAAGTGGGGCACCAGGTCGCCCCATCCCTCGCGGTTGGGTTCGATGCCCTGGGCCGAGGTGCCGCCGAAGTTGGTGCCGTGGTAGCCGTTGGTGCGCCGTATCACCACCTGGCGCTCGGCTCCGCTGGTCCGCCGGGCGTAGAGGCGGGCGAGCTTGAGTGCGGTGTCCACCGCGTCCGACCCGGTGCAGCCGAAGAACACCCGCCCGTCGGTCAGGGGTGAGCGTTCCGCGATCAACTCGGCCGCCCTGGCCGCGGGCGGGTTGGTGAACGGGTCGAATGTGTTGTAGGTGGCGAGATCGCGCATCTGCGCGGCCACCGCGTCGGCCATCTCCGGTCGGGAATGGCCGATCTGGCAGTACCAGAGGCTGGCCAGGCCGTCGATGTATGAGTTCCCCTGATCGTCGTAGAGGGTGGAGCCCTCCGCCCGCACGATGTTGATCATCTCGGACTCCGGCTTGGCCGGAGGGGCGAAGGGATGGAGCAGAGCGTGATTACCCATGGGACGGGCTCCTGAGGTCGCGACGGTCAGGCAACCGGCTCAGCCTACGGCGCCCCGGAAGGTCAGCTTCACGGTCCGGTCCGAGAATTGACAGCGTTATGACCCCTATAGGGGGTGTTCTGCTGCCAATTCGGCTGGGAGAGGGCTCAGAACACGACGGTGCCGGCCGAAACCACCGGCGTGCCGTCCAGGGTCACGGTGCAGTTGCGCATGGGCAGGTCGAAGTGGCCCAGGGTGTGGCGCCCCGCGGTCTCGTTGGCTCCGGTGGAGTACAGGAAGTTGCCGGCGAAGGCCCGCAGCTCGGTGCCGTTGAACTGGGTGCGGTCGTACATCGTCATGGCGTCCCAGCGGGCTGCGGGGTTCATGCCCCATCCGACGTGGGAGACCGCGTAGGCGTCGGGGTCGTCCCAGGCGGCCAGGTAGCTGGAGGTGAGGGCGGCGTCGACGCCGTCGCCGGCGATGTCGGTGATGTAGTCGTCGGTGACGCGCATCCGCACCGGCGACTCCAGGTAGCGCTTGAAGGTGAGGTTCACGTCGCCGGCGTCGAGCACCAGGGTGCCGTTGACGGTTCCTGCGGCGGGGAAGCACAGGCACAGGCCGCCGGGCCAGTGGGCGAAGGTGCCCGGACCGTCGGTGCACCCCCAACTCCCGGCGGCCGGGGCGTGTGACACGTCGATGGTCAAGTCGGTGCCCGCCGCCGACGTGACTCGCATCTCATCGGCCTGCTCCAGCATGGCCGCGCCCTGCTGTACGCGGCTCTTCAGGGCGGGGTCCGGCAGCAGCCTCTCCAGGATCTCGGGATGCTCGTTGGACACCATCAGGATCCGGGCTCCGCCGTCGAGGATCGCCCCCAGTTCGGCGGCGTGGAGCAGGCCCTCCACGGTGCAGTCGGCTACGAACGACGACCCGGCCAGCGCGGCCACCGCGGGCTCGAGCCCGTCGATGGCGTCGGAGGCTCCGGTGGAGCGCACCGGCACCGCCACCTTCTGGCGCAGCGTGGTCAGGCGCAAGTGGAAGACCCGCGCCCCGAGTCGCTGCAGGGCCAGGTCGGCCAGTTGCACGTTCACCGGGCGGCTCTGGGACTCCGACAGCACCGCCGCGGTCTCGCCCTCGGCCACCCCGCAGAGCCTGAAGGTCTCCGCGAACGTCTCGATCCACTTCCCCTCGACCTGCTCTACGAGCATCCTGATCCCCTCACCACCGCTCAGGTGCGGTACTCCACACCGGGGAGCACGCACAGCATCTCGTAGACGAGATCAGCGGCAATGTGGGCCGTCATTCCCGAGACGTCGTAGATGGGCGCCACCTCCACCATGTCACAGCCCACCAGTTCCAGACCCCGGCAGCCGCGGATGACCTCCAACGCCTGGGGGGTGGTGAGGCCGCCGATCTCGGGGGTGCCGGTGCCGGGAGCGAACGACGGGTCTAGCCCGTCGATGTCGAAGCTCAGGTACACCGGTCCGCCGCCGACCTGCTCGCGCACCTCGTCCATCAGCGGCGCCAGCGAGCGGTACCAGCACTCCTCGATCTGCACCACCCGGAAGCCCTGCCGGCGCGACCATTCGAAGTCGTCGTCGGCGTAGCCGGTGGCCCGCATACCGATCTGGACCACCCGTGAGCAGTCGAGCAGGCCCTCCTCCACCGCCCGGCGGAACGGGGTGCCGTGGGCGATGCGCTCGCCGAACATCTCGTCGTTGATGTCGGTGTGGGCGTCGACGTGCACCAGCCCGACCGGTCCGTGGCGGGCCCGCATGGCCCGGAGGATGGGCAGCACGACGGTGTGGTCGCCGCCGAGGGCCACGGTGATCACATCGTGGGACAGCAGCTCGGCGAAGCGAGCTTCGATGCGGGCGACCGAATCCAGCAGGTTGTAGGGGTTGGTGGCCACGTCCCCGGTGTCGTCGATGCGCAGGCTGTCGAAGGGTGCGGCCCGGGTGGCCATGTTGTAGGGGCGGATCAGCACCGACTCGTCGCGGATCCCGCGGGGGCCGAAGCGTGCGCCGGGCCGGTTCGAGGTGCCGATATCGAACGGGACTCCCACGATGGCCGCGTCCAACTCGGATGGATGTGAGCGTCCCGGCAGCCGCATGAAGGTGGCGATCCCCGCGAAGCGCGGCATCTCGTTGCCCCCGAGCGGCTGCGGATTGCCGGTCACACGACCAACCCTACGAGCGAGCGCGGATTGATCGGCGGCCAATCGCGTCGCAGGGTGGTCGTTCCCGCTCCTGTTCGCTTCGCTCACGGGCCGCTCGGGCCACGGCCCCGCCCCGTATGCGCCGGGTCGCCCCTCTATCCGCGGGCCACCATCGACGTGGACCGAGTGTCGGGCGGCGACCGCCCCGTATGCGCCGGGTCGCCCCTCTATCCGCGGGGCCTCCAAGCCCGAAGGCACGGTGCCAGGCGGTCGAGGACTTCGTCCAGGACGGTCATGGACGTGCCGAAGTTGAGGCGCACGTGGCCGTCGCCGTTGGTGCCGAACTCCGTGCCCTCAGACAGGGCCACACCGGCGTCGTGCAGCAGGCGGGCGGCCGGGGCCTTCCCCAGCCCGCAGGCCGACACGTCCAGCCAGGCCAGGAACGTCGAGTCGGGCCGGTGGAGGACGACCTCGGGCGCCTCGGCGGACAGGCGGGCTGTGAGGTGGTCGCGGAGTTCGGCCAGATGGGCCACCAGCCCGTCGGCCCAGGCCGCGCCGTGGCGCCAGGCCGCGACGGCGGCGTCGATGCCGGTTCGGGCCGCGTGGCCGAGCAGCAGCGGGGGGTGGGCCTGGCGGACCGAGCGGCGCAGGTTCCGGTCGCCGTAGGCCATCACCGCGCATCGAAGCCCCGACAGGGCGAAGGTCTTGGCTGGTGACGTGATGGTGACCACCCGTTCGGCCGCGCCCGGGATGGCCAGCATCGGTGTGAACGGTGCGGCCGAGTCCGCGTACACGAGGTCGGCGTGGATCTCGTCCGACACGACGTAGAAGTCGTAGGCGTGGGCCAGATCGACTACCTGCTGGAGCACCTCGGCGCCGGGCACCCATCCGGTGGGGTTGTGGGGATGGCACCACAGCAGCACCCGGGCGTCGGGCTCGCGGCGCACTAGGTCCTCCAGGTCGTCGGGGTCGAGAGTCCAGCCAGCCTCGCGGTCATGGCGCATCAGCCATTCGAGCTGGCGGCGCCGGGCGGTCGGGCAGATCTGCAGGAAGATGTGGTAGATCGGCGGGGTGAGGATCACGCCCTCGCCGGGCCCGGCCAGCGCGGTGATCGCCGCGGTCACGCCCTGCAGGACGTCCACGCAGGTGTGCACGAACTCGGGGTCGGGGCTCCAGCCGTAGCGCTCGCCGGCCCAGCGGGCGAACGCCGCGCCTGCATCGTCCTCCAGATCGTGGTAGCCGAAGTCTCCGCGGTCGATGGTGGCGCGCATGGCGTCGAGCACGGCCGGCGGCGGCCGGAAGTCGTGCTCGGCCACCCACGCCGGCAGGGCCTCGGGGCCGTGCTTGGTCCACTTGGCGTTGCGGTTGCCTCTCTTGAGCCCGGCATCGAAGCGGGCGTCGAAGTCCCCGAGACGCGCGTCTCCTCCCAATGCGGTCACACCAGGGCTAGGGGAGGGAGCCGGTGTTGACGATGGGGGTGGTCTGCTGCTCGCTGGTCAGCACCACCAGAAGGTTGGCCACCATCGACGCCTTGGCCTGCTCGTCGAGGTCGACCACCGAGCGCTGGGTCAGCAGTTCGAGCGCGTCCTCGACCATGCCGACCGCGCCCTCGACGATGGTGCGGCGGGCCGCCACCACCGCCGCGGCCTGCTGGCGTCGCAGCATCGCCTCGGCGATCTCGGTGGCGTAGGCCAGATGGTTGAGCCGGGTCTCGATGACCTCCACACCGGCCCGATCCAGGCGGTCCTGCACCTCGGCGTGCAGCGTGGCCGCCACCGTGTCGGGATCGGAGCGCAGCGACACCCTGTCGCCCTCGAAGTCGTCGTAGGGGTACTGGGTGCCCAGATGGCGGATGGCCGTCTCGCTCTGGACGTGCACGAAGTCCTCGAAGTCGTCCACCTCGAACACGGCCGCGGCGGTGTCGACCACCCGCCAAACCACCACCGCGGAGATCTCGATGGGGTTGCCCTCGGCGTCGTTGACCTTGGACACGCTGGTGGTGAAGTTGTGCACCCGCAGCGAGATCTTGCGCGACTCCATGCGGGTGAACGGGTTGGCCAGATGCCAGCCGGGCGTCTCGACGGTGCCCTTGTAGCGGCCGAACAGGATCAGCACCAGCGCCTCGTTGGGCTGCACCAGGTATTGGCCCGGCCAGGCGAACACGAAGGTGAGCGCGCCAACCGGGACGAGGAACACCAGCGGCCATGCCACCACGGCCACGCCGACGATCCCGGCCGCGACGAGAACCAGTCCGAGCAGGGCGATCAGCACACCGAGCGGGCCCGGCTTGGTGCGGGCGGGCCGGGCCGTGACCGCGGGAGTCGGGGAGTCCCCGGTGGGACTGCCGGGATCGGTGGGAGAGGCGGCATCCGTCATGCGCGTCATCCTGTCACCCGGACGCGTTTCTGGCTACCTTGACGGCCTGAATCAACATTCGAGGAGCACAGATGAAGTTCGGCCTCTCTTTCGCCAACGTCGGCACGTTCGTGAGCGGCAAGGGCGCGGCCCGGCTGGCCCAGTCGGCGGAGGCCGCCGGGTTCGACTCGCTGTGGACGGTGGAGCACATCCTGTACCCGGAGGGCTACGAGTCGGTCTACCCGTACGCGCCCGACGGGAAGATGCCCGGATCGGGCAACAACCCGATACCGGATCCGCTGGTATGGCTCGGCTACGCGGCCGCAGTCACATCCAGCATCGGATTGGCCACGGGCATCTCGCTGCTACCCGAGCGCCATCCGCTCACCTTCGCCAAGGAGGTGGCCACGCTCGACGTCCTGTCGGGGGGCCGGGTCACGCTGGGCGTCGGCATCGGCTGGCTGCGCGAGGAGTTCGACGCGCTCGATGTGCCCTGGGAGCGCAGGGGTCACCGCACCGAGGAGTACATGGAGGTCATGCGCCGGGCGTGGGCCGAAGACGACCTGACCTTCGACGGCGAGTTCGTGTCGTTCCGCCGGGCCAGCTCCAACCCCAAGCCGGTTGCGGGGCGGGTCCCGATCCACATCGGCGGACACAGCGAGGCGGCGGCCCGCCGGGCCGGACGCGTCGGCGACGGTCTGTTCCTCGCCGGAGGCGACATGGCGCACCTGCTGGAGATGGCTCGCAACACTGCCGCCGACTGCGGGCGCGATCCGGCCGGCCTGGAGACGTCGGCGGTGCACTTGGGGCTCTTCGGCGACGATCCGGCGGCGGCGGTTCAGGAGGCCGAGTCGTGGGGCGTGGAGCGGCTGATGGTTCCGGCGGTGTTCTACTTCCGCAACACGGCCGAGGGCCTGTCCGCCTTCGGGGAATCGGTGATCGCGCCCCACTCCTGACTCGGCGCCGAGGCGGCTGCTCAGGCCCGGAGCCCTCTGGGATCGGTGCTGCCCCGCCCGTTGGCCGGGTGGTTCCTGCGCTGACGCTCCGGGCTGGTCTCCACCACCCGGAAGTCGACGGTGCGCCGGAGGGCGTCTGCCAGCAGATTCGCGCTGCGACGAGCCGTGAACAGCTCGATGGCGACGTCGGTGCCCGCGGCAGCCTCGACGTCGATGGACACCGCCTCCTCGCTCACGGAGGCATGGACCCGCGCGACGGCCCTCCGGTAGGTGCGGTCCAGCGCTATCCCCACCCGCAACAGCCCGGCCAGCACCCGCACCCGGCGGCGGCCGGGCTTGCTGAGCGCCGTGTACTCGCGGTGCGACGACACCGGCCGGCTCTTGCGGTGGTAGCGGGCCACCAGCGCGATCAACTCCAGTTCGTTCTCGCTGAAACCTGCGAGGCGCTCGCTGTTGCGGATCAGGTAGTAGGAGTGCTTGTGGTGCGAGGAGTCGGCCACGAAGCGCCCGATGTTGTGGAGCAGGCCCGCGGCCTCCAGCAGCTCGCTGTCGGCGATCGTCAGCCCGTGCGCCGCCTGCGTCTCGTCGAACAGCTCCAGCGCCAGGTCGGTGGCGTGCTCGGCGTGGATCAGGTCCTCGTGGTAGCTGCGAGCCAGGGCCAGCACGCTGGAGCGTCTCAGGTCGTTGAGGTGGTGCAGCCCGTCGTCGCGGGAGCGGTCCCTGCGGTTGAAGCGGTCGAGCAGCAGCCCCTCGCGCAGCGCTCCGGTCGACACCACCAGCGATTCGATGCCGAGGGCCTTGAAGAGCTGCCGCAGAAGGACGGCTCCGGCCACGATCACGTCGCGGCGGGCGGGGTCCAGGCCGGGCACACCGGCACGGTCGCCGGGTGTGGGCCTCGATATGAGGTCGGCCACAACCTCGTCGAGGTCGGAGCGCTCGATGGTGGCGTTGGCCACGGTGCGCAGCGTCTCACCGCGACGGGCCGCGCACAGAGCGGCCACCGCCGCGATGGTGCCCGAGCAGCCCACTGCGACGTCGAAGCCGATTTCGCGAGCCTCCCCGGCCACGTGGGCCGAGAAAGACCTGATATGGCGCCGGCAGGCCTTGACCGCTCCGTCGGTGATCACGCCGCCATCGAAGAAGCGGTCGGTGAGCCGGATGTGGCCCAGCTTCAGGCTCCGGGCCAGCGCCGCGGGGGCGTGGTCGCCCACGATCAGCTCGGTGGAGCCGCCGCCGATGTCGATGACGATGTGGGGCCGGCCCGCGATCGGCACCGCGCTCATGGCGCCCAGGTGGATCAGCCGGGCCTCCTCCACGCCCGAGACGATCTCCACCGTCATGCGGGCCTCGTCGTGGACCCTGCGCAGGAACCGGCCCTGGTTTTCGGCCTCCCGCACCGCGCTGGTCGCTACCGCCACCACGTCGGCGTCGTGGGCGTCGGCGATGTGGCGGAACGCCACCAGCGCGGCGACGGCCCGCTCGACTGCGTCGGACGTCAGCAGCTTCATGTCGTCGCCGCCGCCGCCGAGGCGCACCGGCACGCGCTCACGGGCCAGGATCTCGGGTGATCCGCCGGGCACGGGCCGGGCGATCACCATGTGCACGGAGTTGGTGCCCACATCGATGGCGGCCAGCGCCCGCGCCCCGGTCATCGGCGGGCAAGCATCACGTTCAGTGCATCCCAGGAGTCAGGCCGGCCGCCGCGGCCACATCGCGAACCATGGCGGCCACCGCGTCGGGACGGGTTCTCATCAACCGGTGGCGACCCTCGTCGACGGTGCGGCGGCGCACGTCGGGCAGCTTGCGCTCCATGTAGTCGTTGGCGCCCACAAAGGCCTTGTCGTTGCTGCCCACCAGCAGGCCCACGGGCACCGCAACCTCGGTAAGGCGGTCGATCACCATGGAGTCGGTGTGGAGGCTGGTCGTGGCGGCGATCCGGGGGATGGTGAGACGGGGGGCGCTGAGGTGGACCCGATCGTTCCAGTCCTTCATGGCCGCCGCGTCGCGGAAACCGGGCCCGGCCGCCACCAGCACCAGTCCCCGGATGACTCCGGGCCTCGTCAGGCAGTGGGCCAGCCCGAGGTAGCCGCCCAGCGAGTGTCCTACGTACACCGCTGGACCGGTCCGGGCCAGCACGGCGTCGATGGACGCCAGCACGGCCCCGCGCTCGTAGGGGGCCGGCTCGGATGGAGCGGGGGAGCGCCCGTGGCCGGGCAAGTCGATGGTGGTGCAGGCAAAGTCCGTTCCTAGAGCCTCCACCGTCCCGGCCCACACCGAGCCGCTGTCGCCCATGCCGTGCACGAGCACGACCGCCGGCCCCGTGCCCGTCGTGGCGGTGTGGAGTTCGGTGATCACGGGCCGCTCAGCCGCTCGGCCTCTATGTCGGGCTCCACGTACATGATGCGGGCAATGGGCAACGCGGCCCGGGTGTTCTCTTCGACCCGGTTGATGGCCTCGACGAGATCGGTGGTGGTGTAGCCGGGATCGAACGACACCTTGGCCGCCACCAGCAGCTCCTCGGGGCCGATGTGCTGGGTGCGCAGGTGGATCAGGCCCATCACGCCCTCGGTCGACGTGATGGCCTTGCGCACGGCGGCGTCGTCCGCTCTGGTGGCCGACTCGCCCAGCAGCAGGCTGCGCATCTCCACCGCCAGCACCACCGCGATCAGTCCCAGCAGCACGCCGATCGACATGGTGCCGATGCCGTCCCACACCGGCGCGTCGAACACGGTGGCGATCGCCAGAGCCCCGAGAGCCAGAACCAGCCCCAGGAGGGCGCCCAGGTCCTCGAGCAGCACCACCGGCAGCTCCGGCGTTCGTGACCGCCTGATGAAGTGCATCCAGGGCGCCGAACCCCGGACCCGGTTGGACTCGACCACCGCGGTGCGCATCGAGAAGCTCTCGAGCACGATGCCCACGCTGAGCACCGCGAAGGCCCACACCGGCGAGTCGATCTCGTGGGGGTGGCGGATCTTGTCGATCCCCTCGTACAGGGCGTACAGGGACCCGACCGTGAACAGCACCAGAGCCACCACGAACGACCAGAAGTAGCGCTCGCGCCCGTAGCCGAAGGGATGCTGGGTGGTGGCGCCGCGCCGGGCCAGGCGGCCTCCGAGCAGCAGCAGGGCCTGGTTGCTGGTGTCGGCCACGCTGTGGACGGCTTCGGCCAGCATCGAGGATGCCCCGGTGAAGACGAAGGCCACGAACTTGGCGATGGCGAGCCCGAGGTTGGCGAAGAGGGCGGCGAGGATCGCCTTGGTTCCGCCGCCGGCCGCCATGGGCGGCAAGGCTAGCTGCCATGCCGGAGGTCGCTGCCGGTGGCCGCGGTGCAAGAAGTGGGCGCAACGGGGTCGGCCGCCGGATCGTGCGGCGCTAGCGTCCCGGCGGATGGCGGCCGTCTTCCCGACTCCCGACGAGCTGTTGGCCGCCGTCGGCCGGGATCTCGGTTCGGCGGTCACCGTCCAGCGGGCCGGTTCCCCGGCCGACGAGCAGTTGGCCGCCGTCGGCAGGATCTCGGTCACAGCGAGTGGGTGACGGTCGACCAGGCCCGTATCGACATGAGAGACCTGAGCCTCCCGTGATGCGATCTGCCGACGCCCGGAGCCGGTCATGCGGCTAGCACGCCGGGCCGCGGCCGCGCTGCTGAGCGCTCTGGTCGCCTGGCCTGCCGTCGCGGTCGCGCAGGACGCCGACACCGGAGCCGAGCCTGAGCCTGCCACCGGAGCCGAAGCCGAGGCCGAGGCCCCGGCCGCCCGGGTTGCGTGCGACGACGCTCCGACGGTGTTCGAGCTGCTGTGCCACAGCTACCGGATGCTCAAGGACGACTTCGTCGACGAACCGGCCGACGAGGACCTGGCCGCAGCCGCGGCCGAAGGGGTCCGGGAGGCCGGGCTGGCCACGAGGGGCGCCGGGGCCGCCCCGCCGTGTGCGCTGCCCTCGCCGGCCTTCGAGCAGACCTGCGCGGAGATCGACGCCGTCGACGACGCCGCGGCCGCGGTCTGGGCCGCCTCCAATGCGATGTTCGCCTCGCTGGGAGATCCCAACACCTTCCTGATGTCGCCCGCGGAGTATGCGCAGATGCAGGCGCGACTGAACACGGGCCTGAAGTACTCCGGGATCGGCCTGCGGCTGGGCCTGTTGAACGGCACGGTTGCCTGCAGCGTGCTGTCCGAGACGTGCCGGCTGGTCGTGTCCGAGGTGTTCCCGGGCAGTCCGGCCGAGGAGGCCGGCCTGAGGCCCGACGACGTCCTGTTGCTCATTGCCGGTCTGGCGCCGTCGGGCTCGGGCTGCGGACTTCCGGCCTTGCCCGCATTCGAGTTGGGCAGCCTCGTGCCGGTCGTCGTCGAGCGGAACGGCCGCAGGAGGACATTCCGGATGGAGGCCGCACCGGTGTCCGCCCCTGCGGTCGCCAGCAGGACGGTGGCGGGCACCATCGGATACCTGCGTCTCGAATCCTTCGGCACAGGAGCTGATGAGCGTGTCGGCGAGGAACTCGAGACCCTGCTCGACTCGGGTGCGGAGTCCATAGTCGTCGACCTGCGGGGCAATCCCGGGGGCTACCTGCAGACCGTCATCAACATCGCCGGAATGTTCCTGGACGACCGCCAGGTCGTGATCCGCGAAGAATCCAGGCTCGACACCCTTCGTCACCTGGTCAGCGGGCACGGCAGCCTTCCGAACCCGGCACGGCTGCCCACCGCTGTGGCCGTGGACGGGTCGTCGGCGTCGGCGTCCGAGGTCCTGGCGCTGGCCCTGCGCGACCACGGCCGTGCCACCGTGGTGGGCGCGACCACCTACGGCAAGAACACCGGCCAGGTCACCCAGCCCGTGGAATCGCGCGACGGCGCCCTGCTGGGCGGCGCCCGGGTGACGGTGTTCAGGTGGTTCGGACCGGACGGCGCCAGCGCCGAAGGCGGCGTCGAGCCCGACGTGGAGCTCGACCTCTCGGACTGCTGGCACCCGATCGGCTTCACCCGCCTCGCGGCAGCCGCGGCCGGGCTGCCCGGCGCCCTTCCGGCCGACGTCCAGATGGACGGCGAGTCGTTCGACGCGGTGGCCGCCCTGGCGGAGGACGGCGTGCTCGCCGGCGCCGAGTGCGGGCCCGGCCTCCTCTGCCCCGGCGATCCGATCCCGAGATGGCTGCTGGCGGTGTGGCTGGTACGGGTCCTCGACGGCCAGGATCCGGCGCCGGTCAGCACCTCCCGTTTCGCCGACGTCGATGCCGGCCGGTGGTGGGCGGCCCATGCGGAGCGGCTGGCCGAGCTGGGGATCACGGTCGGATGCGGCGCGGAACCCGCCCGGTACTGTCCCGACGATCCGGTCACCCGCGCTCAGGCGGCGAGCTTCCTCAAGCGAGCGTTCCGGTTCGCCCCCGCGCCGCCGGCGGGGTTCTCCGACACGCACGGCAACCACCACGCGGCCGCCATCGACGCTCTGCACGCGGCGGGGATCACCAAGGGCTGCTCGGCCGAGGTGCTGGAGTTCTGCCCGGAACGGGCCACCACGCGGATCCAGATGGCCCTCTTCCTCGAGCGGGCCCGCAACCGCTCGAAATTGTCGCCCGCCTGATTTTCTTGGTGTGGTTGTGTGGACAGAGTCCGTAGAACCAACCCGAGATTCCGCAGAGGCCACGAACGCCGGCACGAGGCCGCCTCCCGCGGCGGGTGCGGTGGTCACGGGTGCGGTGGTCACGGGGTGCGGTGGTCACGGGTGCGGTGGTCACGGGTGCGGTGGTCACGGGGTGCGGTGGTCACGGGTGCGGTGGTCACGGGGTGCGGTGGTCACGGGCCTCTAGCCTGTGAAGTGATGGCGAAGCGCAAGCGGCGGGTTGCCGCCGGTGTGGGTGCGAGCAGCATCCCGGCGTCGCATCCGCCGGTGCGTCGGGGGCTGGTCAGCTCCCGACGTGGCGTTCCGGCCGGCATCGAACGACCGCCCTACGCCTCGCTGCCCGGCGGGGAGCCGCATCCTCCGGCGTCGTCGCCGGCCCGCACTCCCTATGAGCTGGAGGCCATGCGCCGAACCGGCGCACTCGCGGCCGAAGTGCTGATCGCGGCGTGCGGGCAGGTTCGGGCTGGGATGACGACCGACGCCATCGACCGGTTCGTGCACGACGCGGCCGTGGCCGCGGGCGCCTACCCGAGCCCGCTCGGCTACCGGGGCTACCCGAAGTCGGTATGCACCTCAGTCAACGAGGTGATCTGCCACGGGATCCCCGACTCGCGCCGCCTGGCCCCCGGCGACATCGTCAACATCGACGTGACGGTGTACCGGGAGGGGGTCCACGGCGACACCTCGGTGACGCTGATGATCGGCGAGGTGGACGAGCACTCCCGGCGCCTGGTGGCCGAGACCCGCGTCGCGCTCCACGAGGGGATCGGGGCCGTGCAGGCAGGCGCGGCCGTGTCCGACATCGGCCGGGCCATCCAGAACCACGCCTGGAGGCACAGCCTCGGCGTGGTGCGGGAGTTCATCGGCCACGGGGTGGGCACGGAGTTCCACTCCGGGCTCCAGGTGCCCCACTACTACGACCGCCGGCACTCGACGGTCCTGGGCGAGGGGATGACCTTCACCATCGAGCCGATGCTCACGTTGGGCTCTCCGGAGGCTGCGATGTGGGACGACGGGTGGACCGCGGTCACCGTCGACGGCCGCCGCACCGCCCAGTTCGAGCACACCCTGGCCTGCACCGCCGACGGCGCCGAGATCCTGACCCGCACACCGGCGGGCGAGTGCGCCCACGACCTGTTCACCGAGCCGGTCGGCTAGCGGTCGCCCGGTCGCCCGGCCGCTGGCCGGGCACGGGGCAGCGATCCCCGACTCGGATCCCCGACTCGGATCCCCGACTCGGCGGCAGTCAGGGCCGGTCGGGGACGGCCAATGGATCGTCGGGTGCGGTCAGGTGGTCCGGATCGGCGAGAACGTAGGCCGGGTCGGTGAAGAGGGATGGCCCGCGGTGCTCGATCTGGCCGGAGCGCACGCTGGCGGCGTGGGCAAGGACCGTCAACAGCACTGCGGCCAGCAGCACCGCGAGCCATCCCAGGGAGCCGAGGCTCAAGTCCGGGTCAGCCGATGCAGCCCGCCGGATCCTCGGTGTGTGGGGCGCGAAGGCAGCGTCGCCTTCACCAGGGTGGGCCGCGTCCACGCCCTGCGTCATGCCTTGGGGGCGAGGCATGCCGCAGGGTCCGGGCCCGTTCTTGCCGCGTGGGCCGGGGGGCTCGCCCCGGAGCCGGACCTCGTCGTGTTCCTGCAGCAGCATGTCGCTGGGCGCCAAGGAGGTCACGGTCGGGCGGCCGTCAGACGCCGCGGTGGCTGCGGCGGTACCGCGGGATCGCCAGCACGGCCGCCGCGGTGGTGGCCGCGGCGACGGCGATCCAGCCCTTGGCGCCGAAGCGCCGATGGCCCGTGATGTGACCGGTGGTGTCTGACATGGCATCTTCTCCTCTGTTGGCCGGCGCCTGATTCCTCGGACGGTTTCCCCGGCGGTTGACTTGACGGACTGAGCTTGGCACCGTCGGGATGCTCCATGTCTGCCAATCTCTGCCAGATTCGGCCGAATCGTGGCAGAAACCTGCCAAACTGCTGGCAGAGTTCTGCCAAAGCCCCCCGGAATCGACCCCACCGCTCCCAAACAGACCCCTCACCAGCCTCTCGTGGCGCCTGACCCGCTTGGGGCTACACCGGCAGATCGAGTTTGGTACTGTGGGAGTCGTGGGCGCTGAACTGAGCGAAGGCCTTGCTCTCGCGCGGGTCCGTCTCGCTTGCGGCCGCATGGTCGGAGGCGCCGACGCCATGTTGGAGTGCTATCGCTTCGGGGTGCCGGAGGGCCCCCACAGCGAGCCTTGGACGGCCGAGTACCACCGCGAGGCCGTGCACGTATACAGCGAGTCTCTGCCGTGGTCGTATCAGCGCGATATCGCAAAGCTGTTCCGTGACAGCCTGAGCGCCATGGCAGGATTCTCGATTCCGTCGGAGTTGGCCGAGGACTGGGCGATCGTCGCCGCCTATATGCGCGAGGCTGCGATCACCGTCGAGGATTGGCTGGCGTCCGACGGTCCGCGGCCGGACCGGTCAGGGCCGGCAGTGTCCCCGGAGTTGACGGCCGGCACTCCCAGGGTCGTCCACTGGGACGCCTTGGCCGGGCTGACCACCCGGGACGGCACTCGCAGGCTGAAGGATGCCTGCGTCGCGGTGAAGCAGTATCTCGACTCTGAGGCCTCTCCGGCCCTCAAGTCCGCTGAGCGGCTGATGCTGGAGAGGCTCGTGTCCGGCAAGGCGATCGCCGACGTGGCGTCCGAGATGGGCTACTCGGAGCGCTCGATGTACCGCGAACTGGCCAGACTCTGGGACAAGCTCGGGGTTTCGGGCCGGGCCGCCGGGGTGCACAAGGCGACCGCCGAAGGCCTCATCGACTGAACGCTGCCGACCGGATCGCACTCCTAGCCGTCGTCGCCGGCGGTAGGCGCTGTCCTGCTTGACATATCAGTACAATGCACGACAAATCAGACAAATAATGCAATATTCTTCAAAAGATCTGCGTCAGGGTGGCTGCGGTGTGGCAGTCGGGGGCCCGGGGGAAGCCGAAGCTGGGACCGGTACCAGATTGGTAGAATCATGGGTATGGACCTCAACATCAAGGGGCTTGACGACAACGTGGGCCGGCGGTTGAGGCAGCAGGCCGAGGCTGCGGGCCTATCGGTGCAGCAGTACGTGCGTGACCACTTGACGCGAATCGCCGCGCGCCCCTCTCCGGCGGAGTTGGTCCGCGACACCGAGCCCATGAGCCGCGCGGAGTTCGAGGCCGTCCGGCGGCGCCTGCGCCGGAAAGATGGCACGTAGTGTCGTCCATGACGCCGGGGGGATGCTCGTGGTGTCGGGAGCCCTCGAGGGGACAGCTCCGCTCAGCGCGGAGAT
The DNA here is from genome assembly GCA_009844405.1 of Acidimicrobiaceae bacterium. Classification (GTDB taxonomy): domain Bacteria; phylum Actinomycetota; class Acidimicrobiia; order Acidimicrobiales; family Aldehydirespiratoraceae; genus Aldehydirespirator. Next base: position 2,253 of record VYBO01000109.1, on the reverse strand, counting down.
TCTGGCGGTGGGCCACACCACCAGCGAACCGCCGGTCTGCCGCTCGAGGGGACAGCTCCGCTCAGCGCGGAGATTCTGGCGCTTGACTGGTCGGCTTTGACGATCGGGCGCTTCATGGCCGCCCGCCACGAGGGTCGCCCGGATGTGATCGAAGAGGAGGTCGGGTGGGCGCTCTCGGCCGTCGACGAGTGGTTCCCAGTCAGGATGCTTGTTGCTGAGACACTGGCCCGAGCGGGCTCGGACGCAGTCGACGCCCTTGAGTCGTGGTCGGCGCTCATTCTGGCCGAGTATCTCGACACGCCGCTGTTCACCGCCTCCGATGAGGTCGCCAGCGACCGGGTGGAAATACTCCGCCCCTGGTGAGAGCGACGGCCGCATGGGGCTGCAATAGGTCGACCCAAATGTCCTGCAAGACGTCGGTTGATTCTTCTGCAACATCGCCGTGTACGAGCCGGTCGCTCTGGCGATCATCGACCGCAAGAAGGCCAACCAGTACCAATCCGCAGTCGATCTGATGGTCCGCGTCCGCCGCTTGGCCGACTCGGCAGGCGAGCCGAGACGGCTCGCGTCGCTGCTGGAGCGTGTCCGCACCGAGCACAAGGCCACGCGCAGACTCAAGGCGCTGCTCGACGCCCAGGGCTGGTAGCAGGCACATCGGTGCAGCGAGACGGTCAAAAAAGATCCCGCAGAAACAGAATATTCCGCAAGAAACAATTCTTCTGCAAGCTGATCGCTAGAATCCTGTACGGCAAGTCCCGATGCCGTCCGCGGACACTGGAGGAGGCTCACTGGTGTGAGGTTTGCGAATCCGTTCTCTCCGTCGTTCGGCATCAGTCCTCCCGTGCTGGCCGGCCGGCGCGACGTCTTGAGCAGCTTCGACCTGGTGTTCGGCAGCATTCGTAGCCCGAGCTACGCGACACTGCTGTGGGGTTTGAGGGGCGTCGGCAAGACGGTGCTGCTGAACGCTGTCGAGGATCGTGCCAAGGCGCAGGGGTGGGTGGTCGTGTCGTCGGCCGCGGCAGGCAGAAGGGGGCTGGTGGACCAGATCGCATCCAAGGCGTCGAGCGCTCTCGCCGTGCTGCGCGACGAGCACGAGCCTGCCCCGGGGCGCGTCGTGACCGGTGTGTCGATCATGGGCACCGGCATCCAGACCGAGCGCCTCGCGCCGGGCGCGGCCGGGCAGTCGGCCCCCGGCTTGGAGGAGGCGATGGCCGATCTGGGGGATCTGCTCGCCGAGCGGGGCGCGGGGCTGCTGGTGACGGTCGACGAGATGCACGTCAGCGAGATCGACGAGATCAGGGAGTTCGGCAACGTCTTCCAACTCGTGTCGCGCCGGGCCGGGCGGCCCGTGGCGTTCGTGGGTGCGGCTCTGCCCGAGTTGGAGGGCCGGCTGCTGTCGGGAGACGCGAGCACCTTCTTGCAGCGGTGCGTCCGGCACGAGATCGGCAACCTGCGCCCATCGGAGGCCGCGGCCGCGCTGCGTCAGCCCATCGAGGAGGCGGGCGGCCGAATCGGAGAGGAGGCCCTGGGCATCGCGGTGGGGGCTTCCATGGGCCAGCCGTATCTGGTTCAGCTGATCGGCTCGTACGTCTGGGACGACGCCGAGGACCTGGCGCGGGGCGTGACCGCCGACGAGGTCAGACGGGCGGCGGCCGACGCGAGCGAGCAGTTCGGGAGGCATGTCCACGGCCCGGTGTGGCATCGACTGTCAGACCTCGACAAGCGGTTCCTGGCTGCCATGCTGATCGATGCCGCCAGCAGCGCTGTCACCGACGTCGGTCAGCGCTGGGGCCACGGCCCCCGCAGCGTCAGCACCTACCGCAGGCGGCTGCTCGGTGTCGGCCTGGTGAGCTCCGTCGGCCGCGGCCGAGTCGCATTCGCCGACCCCACGGTCCGCCAATTCGTCGAAATCCAAGCCGCCGCCGAGGGCTTCACCGAACCGCCCCCCAGCCCAGGCTTGTAGCAGCGTTGCCGGAGGCGAGGCGTTCGAGGGCGCGCAGTGAGGCGCTCGCCATGCTGTCGGGGCAGACGAGCGAGTCGGCGCGGGAGATCAGATGGAGGCTGGGAGCGCCAGAGCCAGTCTCAACCCAGTTCGTCGCGCGGCACGGCACCGCATCCTGGTGAGGGCCGCGGCAACACGGATGAAACCGACTGTGCTCCCAGCAGAATTCGAACGCTTCCCCGCTTCGCGGAGCGGACCTAGAGGCCCCGCGGATAGGCGGGCGACCCGGCCCATACGGGGCGGGGCCGTGG
>VYBO01000033.1:4460-5661 GCA_009844405.1 Acidimicrobiaceae bacterium | reverse complement strand
GCGGGACGGCTGCTGCGGGGCGACTGGCGGGAGGCCGGGCGGCGGCTGGCCACCGTCGACTGGTGGCTGATCGTGCCGCTGCTGGTCGGGATCCTGGGGACGATCCTGCTGCTGGCCTCGGTGATCGAGACCCAGCTGGAGGAGCGCCCCGAGACGATGGCCGGCCTGTTCTGCGGTCTGGTGCTCGCATCGGCGGTGTCGGCGTGCCGGCTGTTCGAGTGGCGGGGCGCCGTCCAGATCGGGTTGATGGCGGCGGCCGCGCTGGCCACGTTCGGGTTGCTGGGCCTGCAGTCAGGCCCGGTGGCCGACCCGTCGCTGCTGGTGCTGGCCGCCGCCGGGGCCATAGCAATATGCGCCATGATCCTGCCCGGCATTTCCGGCGCGTTCCTGCTGCTGATGCTGGGCATGTACGGGGCGGTGATCAACGTCGTCACCGACCTGCGCTACCTGGAGGCGATCGTGTTCCTGGCCGGGGCCGCGGTCGGTCTGGGCCTGTTCTCGACCGTGCTGGGGAGACTGCTGGACCAGGCCCGCAACCCGGTGATGGCGGTACTGGTTGGGCTGATGTTCGGGTCGCTGCGGGTGCTGTGGCCCTGGCCCAACGGGGTGGGCGTGATCAGCCGCCACGAGCACGAGGTGGTCTCGGGCACCGGCCTGGCCTGGCCCGGCACCGGCGAGTGGGCCGGCCCCACGGCAGCGGCGGTGGTCGGCTTCGCGGTGGTCCTGCTGATCACCCGTCTGGCCCAGGACTGAGTTAGCCACCGGGGACGGGTTCCACGGGTTGACTCCCCCCTTTGCCTCCGACGTGATATATCAGGTATACATGCGCGACCGAAGTCCGATTTTCAGGCACAGGGGGACAACAACGCCTCGAAGCAGAACCGGACTCGGGGCTGCCGCTGGAGCGTCAACTTCCGCTACATGCCGACCCCGGCCAGCGCCGCGCTGGACGACCGGGCGCGGACGCAGGCGGAGTTCGTGGCGAACGGCTGCTTGGCGGCTGGTGACGTGCCCTTCGCGGTGCTGCCCACCGACGCCAGGCCGACGTGGCCCGAGCGGGAGGCCGCGGCAGGCGAGCACCGGGCAAGCATGGTTGCGTGATCCTGTGAGCCTCACCGGCAAGTCGATCATTGCCGGTGGAACGGCGCTGGTTCGGGCGAGTCGGTTCCGGCGGTTGATCCGGCTTCGGGCGAGTCGGTTC
>VYBO01000033.1:0-4360 GCA_009844405.1 Acidimicrobiaceae bacterium | reverse complement strand
GTCGGTTCCGGCGAGTCGGTTCCGGCGGTTGATCCGGCTTCGGGCGAGTCGGTTCGGGCGAGTCGGTTCCGGCGGTTGATCCGGCTTCGGGCGAGTCGGTTCCGGCGAGTCGGTTCCGGCGGTTGATCCGGCTTCGGGCGAGTCGGTTCCGGCGCAGAGCTAGACCCGGAGTTCCATGCGGCCACGGCCGGGCTGGTGCCGGTACTGGAGCGCAGGCGGGCCGGCTGACCGCCAACTGCTGGCCGACCGGGGTGGAGGTCAATCACGCCATGGTGCACGGCGGCCCGTTCCCGGCTACCTCCGATCCCCGCTCGACGTCGGAGGACACGCTGGCGATCCGGCGGTTCCAGCGCCCGGTCCGCCACCAGAACCTCCCTCCCGACCTGCTCCCGGACGCGGTCCGCGACGCCAACCCCCTGTCACTGGCCCGGTGCCTCAACGGCGAGCCCCAGCTCTGATTCCCCGTCGATCCGTCGCCAACCTGAATGCTCCAAACGGCCGCAAGCAGCCGAAGGACCGCAATGAGCGCCGATCGGTCAGTCAGGTCCCGATCACAGTCAGGCCGGCCGAGCGGGCGGCCTGGGCCTGGCGTACATCGAAGGTGAAGAATATGGTCGATTCGCCGGCGCGCCGGGCTGCAGCCACGTGCAGCGCGTCGAGGGAGCGACAGAGCGTCTGCTCGGCTATGCGGGCCGCGTCGTTGCAGGTGACGCCGTCGAGCCTCACCAGTGCGAAGGCGTCAAGGTCGGTCTGCACCTGCCGGCGGGCGCTGAGAAGGTCGTCGCCGTCCAGCAACCGGGCCAGGTTGCGGCGCAACTCGACCTCGGTGAGCCGCGAGGTGACCAGCACGGGATCGGTGGCCATGAGCTCGTCGGCCACATCGGAGTCCCGCTCAGCGATGTAGCGCTTCAACAGCGCACTGGTGTCCACATACAGGGTCATTCAAGGGTCACGCCGAGGCCATCCGCGGTCCTCGTCGAGGACGTCGGCGGTGCTCCGCGGCGCGGAGAATCGCTGAGCCGGCCCCAAGCGGGTCCGGCCCGCGGGGGTGATCCAACCCTCAGCGATCCCTCGCTCGATCGTCGACGCCTCCCCGAGGCCGACAAGGCGAGCGACCGGCCTCCCCCGGTCAGTGACCACGATCTGCTCGCCGCTTGCGGCCCGGCTCACGTACTCGGACAGCTTGGCCTTGAGTTCCCGTATCCCCACAGTCATGTAGTCACATTAACGGCATTTGTGACTACAAGCTGTCGGCTGCCGCGTTTGCGGTCTACGAGCGGGTTAGGCGGCGTCTGCGGGTGGGGACGGTTATGGAGTCCGAGAACTGGTAGAGGACCGCGCCGACGAAGGTGAGGATGATGACGTAGGCGGCGGCCAGCGCGCCGAGGTCGCTCTCGCGGGCGATGCCCAGCTCGGCGATGACTATCGAGAACTCGCCGTGGGCTATGAGGGCGGCACCGGCCCGCGCCCGGCCCGGCTTGCCGATGCCGGCCCGTGCGGCCGCGATCCAGCCGGTGGCGATCTTGGTGACGGCGGTGATGGCCGCAATGACGGCCGCCGCCACCGCCACGCCCGGGATCGAGCCGAGGTCGACCTGGAGGCCGAAGAACACGAAGAAGACGGCGGCGAACAGGTTCCTCAGCGGCAGCAGCAGGCCGCGGGCATGCGAGACGATGTCGCCCGACAGCGCCACACCGACGACGAAGGCTCCGACCGCGGTCGACAGGTTGAGGCGCCCCGCGATGCCGGCGACGAGCAGAGTGCCCCCCAGCAGCGTCAGCAGCAGAGCCTCGCTGGACTGGCTCAGAGCGAAGGCGCTGAGCCGCTCGCCGAAGAAGTACGCGAACGTCAGGACCGCGAGCACCGCCAGCAGCGAGATGGCGACGGTGATGGTGGTGTCCAGAGCCGAGCCGCCGAACAGCACGCCCGACACGATCGGCAGGTAGAGCACCATGGCCAGGTCCTCGATGACGAGGATGCTGAGGATCACCGACGTCTCGTGGTTGCCGATGCGGTCGAGGTCGGACACCAGCTTGGCCACGATTCCCGACGACGAGATGTAGGTCACGCCGCCCAGCAGCACCGCCACCACCGGGTCGAACCCGAGGATCAGGCCGGCCACGAATCCGGGCGTGAAGTTCAGGACGAGGTCGACGAATCCGCCCAGCGTGGTCCGGCGGACGTTGGCGATCAGCTCGTGGGTCGAGAACTCGAGTCCCAGCATCAGCAGCATCAGGATGACGCCGATCTCGGCGCCGACCTCGATGAAGTCCTCCGACGCCGACACCTCGAAGAGGCCGCCCTCGCCGAGGGCCAGTCCCGCCAGCAGGTACAGCGGGAGTGCGGGCAGCCCGATCCTGCGGGCCAGCCGGGCGACGACGGCCAGGATCAGGACCACCGCCCCCAGCTCTATCACCAGGAGGCTGTCTACCGAGCCGATGCCGGCAAAGCCGAGAACGCCCGCCCCCAGCTCCATGACCAGGGGCTCGCCGCCGGTGTGCATGCTCAGCCGGGGCGGGTGAGCAGCCGGGTGGCGGCCTTGACCGCCGACGGCACGCCGACCACCACCGCGGTGTCGCCGGGCTCGAGTCGTTCGGTGCCGCCCGGGATCGGGATGGAGCCCGATTCGCTGACGAGCGCGACGACTCCGGCGCCGGTCCGGGTCCGCAGGGCGGCCTCGGCCAGGGTCTGCCCGGCGAGCGACGACTGCTCCCCGATCGTGACCCACGAGATGACCAGGTCCTCGAGCCGGTGCACGGCGTCGTCGATGTGCTCGAGCACCGGGCTGCCGCCCAGCAGCTCGCCGAGGGTGTGCCCCTCGTCCTCGGTCAGTTCCACGCTCTCGCAGGCGCGGTCTATGTCGTGCTCGTCGTAGATCACCAGGTCGCGGCGGCCGGTCTGGTGGGCCACCACGCCGACGCAGCGGCCGATGTCGGTCTGCAGGTCGAAACGGATCCCCACTCCGGGCAGATCGGTCTCGGTCACCTTCCTCACTGGAACCTCCTCCTGAGGCAGTGTTCTGCCGTGTACTTGTTGTGTCCTGATTGGACGATACCTAGAGCGGCCGGGACTCCCCGGGCTGGCGAGGCTCAGGGCTATGGCTGCCAGAGGAGGGTGCCGGGCATGAACTGGCTCCAGGCGAACCAGAAGGCTTGGTGGCCCTCGATCTCGTTGCCGGCTGAGTCGACGGCCCGTACGCCGCCGCCGTCGAGGCGGAGCGTCACGCCGGCGAGCTCGACGGGGTCGCCCGCTTGGAGGGTTGCCGCCGCGGCGGTGACCGGGAACGCCACGGGGGTGCCGTCGTCGAGGCTCACGCCGAGGACCTGGTCGTGGACGCCGAGGGCGCCGTCCATGTCGCCGATGGGGAAGATGGGGCCGTCGTCGTCGCGGCCCCGCAGCGGGTCGAGCGGGTAGCTGCGGCCGATCCCGCCGTCCTCGGCGATGATGGTGGTGTCGGGGTGGGCCGCCTTCCACTCGCCCCAGGTGGTGGTGACCACGGTGGCCTGGTTGAGGACCACCCCCCGCTCGCGTAGCAGCCCGGAGATCGCCTCGCCGGTGAAGGTGTCGAACACCGACTTGGTGACCAGGTCGTACATCACCTTGTTGGACCTCGCCAGCAGGCCCGACGTGCGCAGGACGGGAGTCTCGACGCCGGCGGGGACGTCGTCGGTGAAGTAGGCCTGGGCCGAGCCGCACAGCGTGCAGTACGGCATGCCGATGCGGCGCCCGCCGAGGGTGTCGTTCACCATCTCGTGGATCTCCATGATGTGGCGGGGGTAGGCCCGGGCCTCGGCGTTGATGGTCACCGCGAACACGATGCCGTCGTCGGAGTACCACGAGCCGCCGGCCGCGCCGGTGACGGCGGGGTCGTCCAGGGCGGGGATGCAGCCCCGGCGGCAGGGGTCGGGGTCGCCGAGTGGACGGTCGTCGATCCGCACGCCGCCCCAGCTCAACAGCCGCCAGTCGATGTCGGAGTCGGGGTCGGCGAAGAACGGCTGCCAGCCGGGCTCGACCAGCGTGAACATGCGGCCCTTGTACTCGTCGTAGCGGTCGAAGGCGGGCAGGTCCCAGGCGATCAGGTGGTCGGTGACCGACTGCCAGGTGCTGCGCTCGGCGACGGGGTCGTCGTTGAGCCTCACCCCGGTCAGGCGCTGGAACGCCGAGACGGCGCCGTCGTGTATGTCGCCGAAGTAGAAGAACCGGAGCAGGTCGGACAGGATCCACGCCAGGCGGGGGTCGTCGGTGTTGCCGAGCGCGGCGACCAGTCCGCCGTCGAACCCGCCCAGTTCGAGGCCGGCCCAGATGAGCTCGAGGGCATCGACCGCGGCCACCTCGATGGGGCCGGTCGGGGTGTCGGGGG
>VYBO01000066.1 GCA_009844405.1 Acidimicrobiaceae bacterium | reverse complement strand
GCGTGATGGCAGTGGTGCCGGCGTCGGGGCAGGGCCGGGGCGTCCCGCTGTCGTCGTCGACGATCGTGACGGTCACCGGCGAGCCGGTCACCGTCAACACGCCCGTGAGGCCGGCGGGGCGCTGCACCACGATGTCGAAGGTCTCGTCGTCCTCGACTTCGCGGTCGCCGGCTGTCTGGACAATGCCCGAGGCTCTCGTCTGCCCGGCCGCGACCCGCAGCTGCGTCTCGAGGGCGCCGTCGACGGCGAGCGGGTAGACGTCGATGCGTCCGCGGCGGTCTCCCGCAACCCTGGCGGTCCCGCCAACGAACTCGACCGGCAGCCTGACCTCTCGCGAGTGCGTCCCCCCGAGCAGATCGACGGTGACCGTGACCGAGGCGCCCTCGGCCACGCAGGCAGAATCGACGCTCAGCCGCGCCCTCAATAGGGGCTCAGGGGCGACATTGCCCGGGATCGTGACCTCGACCGGGTCGCCGAGATACATCAGCGAGTCGGGGCCTGTGCCCTGGGACTGGTCGCGCCACGCGAGCGAGAACGTCTCGTCGGTCTCGTCGATGCCGTCGGCGGTGATCGAGAGCGTCGCCGTGCCGCTGCGGCGGCCCCGCGGAACAGTGATCGACAGCTCGCTGCGAGCGAAGTCGCCGGCGCCGTGGGTGGCGTCGCCGTCGACGACGCTCACCGGCAGGGTGTAGTCGCGGCCCGCCACTCCGTCGGCGAGCGAGGCGACCACCACGACGACGGCGCCCTCGTCGGCGGTGGCCTCTAGGCCGGAGGCGCCCGACACCGACAGGCGGGCACGGGGCGCGCTGTCGGCGGACGCGCCGGAATGGCCGCGCAGCTTCAGGTCCCAGGAGTTGACGGTGGTGCGGTAGACGTCCTCGAACGGGACGGAGTCTCTGGGACGGCGCGGCGCCGCCTCGTAAAGCGAGTCGGAGAGTCGCAGCGTCCAGGTGCCGGCCGGATCTTCGCCCAGGAACGCGTTCGACGCGAAGCTCACCCCGTCGGGTCGGCCGTGGAGCCGCCGGGGGAAGCCGCACTCGGGGAAGTAGTGGCCGTTGATGACCGATCCGTAGCACTGGTCGCGGCGGCCGATCGGCTCGATCAGCGTCGAAGTGGTGCCGCCGGGCGACACGATCTCGATCAGCAGGTCCCTTCCGAAATTGGAGGTGACGTCAAGGGTCACGGAGAGGTGCTCGACGAAGTCGATGGCGGTGCCGGCGGGCACTTCGAGGCTGTGCTCCACCACCGTGCCGTCGTTGGGGACCTTGAGCGGCAGTCCCTCAGGCACGAACTGGGTCGGCACCCTGATCTCGCCGGAGGCGACGGTCTCCACCCGCTCCGCCGGCAGGCGCTTCCAGCCCAGGGCCGCATCCACCGCCGAGGACGCGTCGACCACGCCGAAGCCGTAGAGATGGTTGAAGTGGTAGCGCCGACCGCTGGAGCCGTATGCCGGGCTGCCGGCATGCCAGCCCGAATGGCTCGGATCGTTCTTCTGGGCGGTGCCTGCGAGGATCAGCTTGACGTCGCGCCAGCCGAGGTACGGGTTGACGCTGCGTACCAGGGCGATCACCCCCGACACCTGGGGCGCCGCGGCGCTGGTGCGGCCGAGGACCCTGTAGTCGTTGTCGCCGGCGGGCGCGAGCAGGTGGTTGTCGTCGTCCTCGGCGTCGCCCTCGGACGGGGCGCACACCCACAGGCTCGAACCGATGTTGGAGTAGGCGGCGTGAGTGCCGTCGTCGTCGACCGCGCACACCGCCAGGGCTGCGGGATGCGCGTGGCGCTCCTCGGTGTTCACCTGGCCCGAGCCGGAGTCGGCAGTGCGGCCGTTGCCGGCCGAGAACACGTAGAGCGAGCCCAAGCCTCCGAATCCGCTCACCCTGCCATGCTCGAGCGCCTTCCAGACCTCGGCGGAGACCCGCTGGTATGGAGGCCTCTCGCTGCCTCCGAAGCTGCCGTTGTAGACCGCCACCAGCGAGGCGTTGCGCTTCAGCGCGTCGCTGAGACTGGCCGGCGACTCAACCACGTTGTAGTTGAACAGGGTGGCGCGGGGCGCCACGCCGCGGCCGCCGACGTCGTTGTCTCGGGCAGCGATCACGCCGGCGACGGCGGTGCCGTGGCCGGTGCGGCCCTCGCCGGTCTGGACGCCCGTGTAGTCGACGGAGCGGGCGAGATCGACGTTGTCGACGATGTCGTGATGGTCGGGGTTCCATCTCTCGTCGAGCACGGCCACGTTGACGTTGGCGCCTCTGGTGGCAGTCCAGGCGCCGCCGATGTTGATTTCACCGCCAGCGGGGGTGGCCCCCAGCCGCCCGTCGAACGAGCGTGCCCTGTCGAGATGCCACAGGCAGCCCGACAGCTCGTCGGACAGCCACGCCTCGAAGGCGCGGCAACTGACGCCGACGTCGCCGCGGTGCAGCAGCGGCGCATTGGTTGCGAGGGCCCCCGCCGTCGCGGCTGTCGCGCCGTCACCGCCGTCGCCGCGGTCGGTCTGCGGCACGCGGGTTGCGAGAGCCGCGGGGCTCGCCGGCGACGGAGCTCGACGCTGACGGCTGAGGCCGAGGCGCTCGCTTCGTTTCGGCGGCGGCGGGTCGCTCGCCGCGGCGCCGTGGTCTGCGGGCCGAGCGGCAGGCTTCGGAGCTGGCTGCGCTGACGGCGCGCCGGGATCGCTTGCCGCGGCGCCGTGGTCTTCCAGCGGGGGCGGCACGGCTGCGGCCGCGTCGTCGAGGCTGCCGTTGAGGTCGGTCGCGAGCGCGGCCGCCAGTGCCGCGGCCGTCGCGGCCGCCAGAGCCGCGAACGGCAGCTTGAGCGCCTTCGATCTCCGAGGGCGCCGTCGAAGCCCCCTCGCGTTGTCGAGTGGCCCTGGCGTGGCAGTGTCGGGACGGGCCGCGGCGGTCGGCGGGCGGTGCAGCGCGTCTGTCGCTTCACTGTTCGGCGGCCCTGTCGATGCACCCGAGGGTGAGCGACGGCGCGACCCTCGGCCGGGCACTCGCTGAAGGCTAGCGCCGCCGCGGCGCCCGCGTGAACGGGCCCGAGAAGCCCGGCGGGTGTCCGCGGCCGCGAATGCCCCGGACAGGACGCTGGGAGAGCCCGGAGTCAGGCGAGACCGGCCGAGAGTCGCGGCATCCGGATAGGAATGGAAGGCGTCGCGTCGCGGATCAAGCCCGGAGTCAGGCGAGACCGGCGGAGGCCGCGAGTTGCGACAGCCCATGCGGCCATGATCACATCGGCAACACCTATCTCCAGGCGAGACCGGCTGAGGCCGCGAGTTGCGACAGCGGCGTCTTGGGGCGGGCGCCGACATGGCTGATGACCTCGGCCGCGGCCAGGTTGCCCAGTGCTGCGCACCGGATCAGGGAGGCTCCCCGGGCCAGGCCCCACAGGAAGCCGGCGGCGTACAGGTCGCCGGCGCCGGTGGCGTCGACGACTGCCGGGATCTCGGCCGCGGGCACCGTCGCCGACTCCGAGCCCCGGACCGCCACGGAGCCGCCGGCCCCGCGGGTGACCGCGACCGTGCGGGCCATCGCGGCCGTGCGCCGGAGGGCGGTGTCGAAGTCGTCGGCCGGGTGCAGGGCGCACACCTCTGCCTCGTTGGCGAAGATCACGTCCACGCGGTCCTCGATCAGGTCGAGCCACTCGTCGCGGTGCCGCTGCACACAGAATGAGTCACTCAGCGCCAAGGCCACCGTCCTGCCCGCCGAGGCGGCGGCGGCCATGGCCACGCGGATGGCGTCCTTGGCCACCTGCACGTCCCAGAGATAGCCCTCGCAATAGGTGATGCCGGCCGACGCGACGAGGTCGGTGTCCACGTCAGGGGGTTCGAGCAGCGCGGCGGTGCCCAGGTAGGTGTTCATCGTGCGCTCCGCATCCGGGGTCACCTGGACCAGGCAGCGGGCGGTCGCGGGTCCGTCGGGTGCCGGCGGCACGTCGAAGGAGACTCCGGTCGCCCGGATGTCGTGGATGAACACCTCGCCGAGTTGGTCGTCGCGCACCTTGCCGATGAAGGCCGCCCGGCCGCCGAAGGAAGCGACCCCGGCCATGGTGTTGGCCGCCGACCCTCCTGAGGCGGCGACTCCCGGCGGCATGGCATCGTACATCTCGGCCGATCGCTCGGCGCTGACCAGGGTCATGGCCCCCTTCACCAGGTCGTGGTCACCGATGAAGGAGTCGTCCACGGAGGCGATCACGTCCACGATGGCGTTGCCGACACCCACCACATCGAGCACCGGATCCAAGAGTCCTCCCTAGGGTCGCACCCAGGACCGAACGACCGTATCCCGAACCCAGGTGCTGCGTCACGACGGCCGCGGCGCTGGACACCGAGAAGGACGGGCTGACACGTCGTGAGATTCATGCCCGTTTGGCTCCTCATGTCAGCGAGCGCCAGCTGAAGAGAGACTTTTGAGCGAGCGCGGATTGATAGGCAGCCAATCGCGTCGCAGGGTGGTCATACCCGCTCCTGCTCGCTTCGCTCACGGGCCGCTCGGGCCACGGCCCCGACCCGTATGGGCCGGGTCGCCCGCCTATCCGCGGTGCCTCTTTGAGATGCTGAGCAGGCGTGGACTGATCGCTCTCTCGGGTCGCGGTGCCTCCGCTCGGTGGAAGTCAAGCAGGAGCCGTGCATGAGGCTCTCGGGACCCTTGGGGGCCAAAGAGAGGCCAATCGGGGCCAACATAGGCCCCCCGAAGAAGGGCCAATAGGGGGGCCGATAGGGGGGCCGAAGAGGGCCGATAGGGGGCCTTATCGGGCGTTATGGGGCGTTTGCGGGGCGTCTTGGGAGCGTTTCTGGGTGGAGGCCTTTCGCGGGCGAGAAACAGCGAGATCGGGGCGAGACGTGGCGAGGTATGGGCGTCATTCGGCGTCATCGGCGAGAACCCGCGCCCAACATCGTCAAGGACCAGCGATGACGGAACTCAAGATCTCCGAGGCTGGGACCGTCCAGTTCCCTATGGTGCGCCACGCCGAGGAGGTCGGCTGGGGGCCGCTGTCGCCCTCGGCTGCAACGCTCAAGCGTGGCGGCGAGGGTGGACTGCTGTTCCGTGACGAGCTTGAAGGGGTGCTCCAGCGCTTCAACCCGTGGATGAGCGATGTGGACGTGCGCTCGGCCGTTGAGAGGCTGGAGGCGCTGCCGGCGACGATCGAGGGCGACCGGGAGGTGCTGGCCTGGCTGCGGGGCGAGCGCCAGTGGTACGACGAGGCCGAGGACCGCCAGCGGCGCGTCCGGCTGATCGACTTCGAGCAGCCCGGCGCCAACGCGCTGCACGTCACCTGGGAATGGAGGCTCAAGCCTCCGGCCCGCAAGGCCAACCGGGCCGACTTGATGTTCGTCGTCAACGGCGTGCCGGTCGCCGTCGTCGAGCACAAGAACCCGGCCGACGCCGACGCCATCGAGCGCGGCGTCGCCCAGCTCCGGCGCTACGAGCTGGAGACGCCCGAACTGCTCGGCGCGGCGCAGGTCTTCAACGTCACCCACCTGTTCGACTACTGGTACGGCGCCACCTGGAACGCCTCGCGCCGCTACATGGCCCGATGGAAGGAGCGCCCCGACGAGAGCTACCGGTCCGCGGTGCAGTCCTTCTTCGAGCCCAACGACTTCCTGCGAACCCTGCGGGACTGGATCCTGTTCTGCGAGGCCCCGCGGATAGGCGGGCGACCCGGCCCATACGGGGCGGGGCCGTGGCCC
>VYBO01000059.1 GCA_009844405.1 Acidimicrobiaceae bacterium | reverse complement strand
TGCACGCCGAGCCGCTGCCCGAGGTGCTGGCCGAGCCCTACGCGGCAGCCTGAGCTTCCGCAGTCAGGACTCCTAGGGTTGACATAGTGAGGAACGCTGGCGTTAAGGTATAAGGCATGCTTGATAGCGCTGCGGCGCCGGTCGCCCCAGCGGCCCGATCCTCGGAGGCGGTGGCCCCGGAGGTGGGGCTGCGACGAGGCCGCTGGATCGTCGCAGACGGAGCCAGCGTCGCCCTCGGGGGATCGCCGGTACTCCGCAGCGCTACCATCACCGCCGAGGCAGGCCGCACGCTGGCGATCCTCGGTCCGAGCGGGTGCGGCAAGACGACGCTGCTGAGGGTGCTGGCCGGCCTTCAGCGGCTCGACTCCGGCCAGATCTTCCTCGGGGGCAAGCTCGTGGACGGGCCCGCCGCGCGCAGGAATGGCGCGTCGTCGGCCGCCGCGCCGCGCCGCGGTGTCTCGGGCGCCAGGGTTCATGTCGCCGCCCACCGGCGGGGCGTGGGCATGGTGTTCCAGGACTGGTCGCTGTTCCCGCATCTCACCGTGGCCGCCAATGTCGCCTTCGGCCTGCCCCGCGCCGAGCGTCCCCGCGCCAGGGTGCTGCCCCGGCCGGCCTCGAGCCGCGTGCGGGACCTTCTCGAAATGGTGGGGATCGCCGAGCTGGCCGACCGGCTGCCCGGCTCGCTGTCGGGCGGGCAGCAGCAGCGGGTGGCGCTGGCCCGGGCCCTGGCGCCGCGGCCGACGGTGCTGCTGCTGGACGAGCCCTTCTCCAGCCTCGACACCACCTTGAGAGTGGAGGTCAGGGCAGAGGTGGCCGGGCTGCTGCGAGAGCTGGAGGTCACCTGCGTGTTCGTGACCCACGACCAGGACGAGGCCTTCGTCCTCGGTGACGAGGTGGCCGTCATGCGCGACGGCGAGGTCATCCAGCAGGCCCAACCGGCAGTGCTCTACGAGCGCCCCGCCGACCGGTGGCTGGCCGGCTTCGTGGGCGAGGCCGACACCGTGCCCGGCAGGGCCGAGGGTGACATCGCCTACACCGCTCTGGGGCCCATGAAACTCCAGTCGCCCCTCCACGGAGAAGTGGACGTGCTGTTGCGGCCCGAGGAGTTCGCGCTTACCGAGGGCAGCTCAGGCACCGTCGACCACATCGAGTTCTTCGGCCACGACACCCTGTACTACATCCGCTCAGCCGACGGCAAGGTACTGCGCTGCCGCACCACCGGCGCGCCCCGCTTCGGCATCGGCGCCGACGTCGACCTCTGCCACAGCGGCGAGCGCACCGTGGCCTTCCCCCGCTCCCCCTAGCCGGAGACCTCCGGGTCGCCGAACGTACCGAGGTTCACGAACGGCAGGTGGCCGAGGTCGAGGAAGTTGTCGGCCATCTGGGCCGCCCCCGCGTTCCAGTCGGACGGGGGCAGGCGGCCGGATGCCGGCAGCGTCGCAGCGCCGGATGCTCGTTGTCGATCCAGGTTGTGCTCCAGTCCGCGTGCATCGTGCTATTCCCCCTTCTCGTCGCCGAATTGGCAGCGCTGAGTGCCCAAATGGGACTCCTGGGCTGCCAATTCCGATTCACCGAAGGCCGGTGTGATCTGGGCCAGGCGCTCCACCGGGGCGGGTTGGGCCATCTCGTAGTCGTGGATCTCCGTCAGCACGCCGACGTAGCGGTCGTAGAAGGCCTGGCGTTCGGGCAGGCTCTCGTGGAGACGCCGCTGCAGGTCGCGGGACCTTGCGGCCATGGCGTCTTCGTCCAAGCGGGTTGATCTGCCCTCGGACACCACCGGTTCGCCGTCGACGATCACGGTGTGCACCGACTCTCCGTGCTCGGCCAAGACCAGGCTCGTCACCAAGCCCTCGGCGTGCACCGGCACATGCCGCTCCGTGTCCAGCAGCACTATGTCGGCCGCGCTTCCCGGTTGCAGTGAGCCCAGCTGTTGGCCCAGCGCGGCGGCCCCGCCTTCAAGGCACATCCTCCAGATCGCGGGGGCCTGCGGCCAGCGCAGGTGGGATCCGTGCAGGGTCTGCATCAGCGTGGCGAACTTCATGGCCTCGAACATGTTCTGGTTGTCGTTGGACGCCGCGCCGTCGGCGCCCAGCGCCACGCTCACGCCGCCCTCCAGCAGGTCGGCCACCGGCAGGATCCCGGAGCCGCATCGCAGGTTCGACACCGGGTTGTGCACGATCGTGGCCCCGCATCGCCGCACCGTGGCGAACTCGTCGGGATCCATCCACACGCAATGGGCCAGGCTCGAACCGGGGTACAGCATCCCCAGATCCTCCAGGTACGACACGCTGGATTCCCCGTAGCGCTCGAGGTTCGCGGCGATCTGGGTCTTGGTCTCGAGCACATGGGTGTGAAACCCCCCGCCGCGCTCGCGGGCCAGGCCGGCCAGGCCGTCCATCAGCTCGTGGCTGCAGCGCTGGGGCGCCGAGGGTCCCACCATCGGGGTCAGCCGGGAGTGGGCGCCCTGCCAGCGGTCGAAGAACCCGGTCATGGACTCGACCAGCCCCTGCGGGTCGAACGGGTCGCCGAGCGGATCCGGCTTCGGCTGGGACGCGCCTGCGAACGACATCGTGTCGAAGATGTCGAGATCGCCGATCATGGGCGCCAGGCCGGCCCGCATCCCGGCGTCGGCGTAGGCGCTCATGATGGCCTCCGAGTAGTCCTCGAAGTCCCACGGCGGAACCCAGCCGTGGTCGAGCACCGCAGTGCAACCCGATTCGAGCATCTCCAGCGCGCCGGCCATGGCCAGCGTGTAGCGGTCGTCGGCGGTGATCGGGATCTTCCCGAACACTGCCCACATGAGCCACAGGTCAAGCGGAAGGTTGGGGGTCGTTCCCCGGTCGAGGTTCTGGCCCGAGTGGGTGTGGGCGTTGATCAGGCCCGGCGTGGCCACCATGCCCTCCGCCTCCACCACTTGCGCCGACCCCGGGCGCAGCCCCGGGCCGACCTCGGTGATGGTGCCGCCGGTGGCCCGGATGTCGGCCACCCGCAGGGGGCCGCCGGGGTCGAGGATGGTCGCGCCGCGAACCAGCAGCTCGGAGGTGCTGCTCATGGCTGCGGGTCCATCACAGGTAGTCGACGTTGGTGCCGAGCTGCACGTAGCGGCGGGGCGCCATCTCGGCGATCATGCGGGCGCCCAGCGCCTCGGCCTCGTCCAGGAGCTCGTCCTCGTCGATGGTGAGCAGCCGGCCCTCGTGCATCACCAGCTGCCCGGCCACGATGGTGGACTCGGCGTCGGTCCCGACCCCGTACCGCACCAGGGTGGCCACCGGGTCCGTCGACGGGGTGAGCCGCACGTTGTTGGCGTCGATAACGCAGATGTCGGCCGCCTTGCCCGCCTCCAGCGACCCGATCTCGTCGTCCCACAGCAGCAGCCTGGCCGCGTCGATGGTGCCCATCTCGAAGGCGTCGTTGCAGGAGAACCCGTAGGGGTCGAACAGCGGCATGGCCGCCTGGTTGTGCATGATGTGGGCGATCCG
Source organism: Acidimicrobiaceae bacterium (assembly GCA_009844405.1). Classification (GTDB taxonomy): domain Bacteria; phylum Actinomycetota; class Acidimicrobiia; order Acidimicrobiales; family Aldehydirespiratoraceae; genus Aldehydirespirator. The sequence goes on along the minus strand of VYBO01000059.1, from coordinate 31,005 downwards.
CATCAGCTTCAGCACGTCGTTGATGATGGTGTCGCAGCCCAGCCCGACGGTGATCCCCCGGGCCCGCATCAGGGGCACCCGGGTGACCGCCGACATGATGTCGGTGCACACCACCGGGGCGTGGGCCAGCTTGGCCCCGGCCTCGGCCATCAGGTCGATCTCGCGGTCGGTGGTGAGCATGGCGTGGATGGCCACCAGCCGCTCGGTCAGCGCGCCGATGGAGGCCAGATGCTCCAGGGGGCGGTGCCCGAACAGCGACACGCTCAGCTCGACCTCCTCGCGGTCGCGGTTGATGTGGGTCATGATGCCGGTGCCCCACTCCTGGACCATCTCGTCGGTGGCCAGGTAGCGCTCGTCCGAGCATGACGGCACGCCCAGGTTGTGGACCCAGGGCCGCAGCCGCCCCTCGCCCTTGGTGAACCACTTGGCGAAGAACTCCTTGGTGTAGTCGAGGTCGTCGGCCAGGGCGGCCGGGTCGTCGCGGTACCAGGACTTCCCGGTGATCTGCTCGTAGTTGCCGGCCAGCCGGGACTCGCGGTCCCACATGCCCCGGGCCAGGGCGCAGCGGATGCCGGTCTCCATCACCGTCTCGGCTATGGGCTCCTCGTGGGACACGGTGCAGGTGGTCTCGGTCATGGTGGTGACGCCGGCCCGCAGCAGCTGGGCGAAGGCCACCCGGGCGCTGACCCGCACGTCGTCGGTGCTCTGGATGGCCTCGGCCGGGATGTAGATGCGGTAGATGTTGGGGAAGTCCTCCACCGTGCTCTCACGGCACAGGGCCTGGGCGATGTGGTTGTGGCAGTCGATCAGACCGGGGATCACGTAGCGCCTGGCCCCGCCGATGCGGCGGGCGTCGGGGTGGCGGGCCCGCAGATCGGCAGCGTCGCCTACCTCGGTGATGCGGTCCCCGGCGACGGCCACGGCGCCGTCGGCGATGACCCGCCGCTCGGCGTCCATGGTCACCACCGTGCCCTCGACCAGCATCGAGACGGGCTCGGCCGTCGCGCCGGTGCCTAGTGTGGCGGTCTGGCTATCTCCGTCCATGGCACTCCTCCGATCGGTTGCGTGCCGCCGTCGTTGCGGTCATTCTCGTCGCTGTCGAGTGCCTCGATGAACTCGGCCAGCTCGGCCTCGTCGATCTGCAGCTTGTGCTCGGCGGCAGGGTAGGCCCCGCCCTCCACGTCGGCCCGGTACTCGCCGTAGGCCGCCACCCGCTCGGCGTGGAGGCGCTCGTACTCGGCCCTGAAGTCCCGGTACTTCTTGGAGTGGCGAGGGTAGTGCCCGGTGTTCGTGCCCAGGATGTCCATGCTGAACAGGTACTGGGCGTCGCACCCCGCTCCCGACCCCATGGAGATCAAGAAGAGCGAGGAGCGCTGGGAGATGGCGGCCGCCACCGGCTCGGGCACGAGCTCGATCTCGGCTGCGAAGGCTCCGGCGTCCTCCAAGGCTCGGGCCCGGCGCCACACCCTGAGGGCGGTCTCGGCCGTCTTGCCGGTGGCACGGTACCCGCCGTACCAGGTCCGGTGGGTGGGGATGAACCCGATGTGGCCCACCACGGCCAGACCCTCGGCCGCCAGCCTGGCCACGGTGTCGAGACCGGCCGCGCAGTACACCGCGTCGGCGCCGAGGCGGTACACGGCCATGCCCATGCGCAGGTACTCGTCGGTGGTGGCGTGAACCCCGTAGGCCAGCGCGGCGATGATGAATGTCGTCGGAGCGGCCTGCCTAACCTCGCGGCTCATGGTCTCGTCCGGCAGGCACATCATGTCCAGGCCGGCCTCCTCCACCGCCCGGACCTCCTCGAGAGACAGCACGAATATGTCGGTGAGCTGGCGCTGCCCCTTGCCCGCGATCAGGTCTGCGACAGTGGGCTTGACCCGTGACACGCCATGAAGACATCACAAGACTTTGATAGGATCAAACACGCTTGATACGAGATCCCCTGGACGAAGCAGCGCTTCCACGGACTGGGCTCCGCATCCGGCGCTTGGCGCTGGGGACAGCGCCGCTGGCCTCTGTCTTCTGGGGCAACGACTCCGACACCGCGGTGCGCACCGCGTCGCGGGCCCTCGAACTCGGCATCCGGTTCTTCGACACCGCGCCCTTCTACGGGCTGGGAGAGGCAGAGCGCCGGTTGGGCCGGGCGCTGGCCGGAGCGGGCGGCGAGCGGCCGGCGATCGCCACCAAGGCCGGCCGGATACTGACTGATCGGCCCGACGGGTCGGTCGATGTCCATTTCGACTTCGGCTACGACGCCGCCCGGCAGTCGCTTGAGTCGAGCCTCGAGCGCCTGGGGGTGGACCGGGTCGACATCGTGCACATCCACGACCCCGACGACCACATCCACGAAGCGTTGGAGGGCACCTATCGAGCCCTGGTGGCGCTGAGGGACGAGGGGGTGATCAGTGCGGTCTCGCTGGGGACCAACTCGGTGGGAACCGCGGCCGCCTTCCTGGAGCGGGCCGACCTCGACTGCATGCTGGTCGCGGGCCGCTACACGCTTCTCGACCGGTCCGCCGCCGACCTGATCGACGCATGCGCCGAGAGGGGGGTCGCCTACCTGGCCGCGGGGGTGTTCAACAGCGGTGTTCTCGCTCGCCCCCGAGCCGGCTCGTGGTACGACTACGGCCCGGCCTCGGACGAGACGCTCGCTCGGGCGGCCGCCATCGACTCGGTCTGCCGGCGCCACGGCGTGACGCTGCGGGCGGCGGCCGTGAGCTTCCCGCTCACCAACCCGTCCGTCACCTCCGTCATCGTGGGGATGGCCGCGCCGGCCGAGGTGGACGAGAATCTGGCCACCCTGCGCGCGCCGATGCCCGACGATTTGTGGTTGGAGCTGCAAGGAATGGAGTCACAAGCATGAGAATCGAGAGCGTGCGGGCCGTGCTGGCCGGCTACCGCAAGATCGACCCCGACATGGAGCGCAGCTTCGCGCTGGTGCGGGTCGAGACCGACGACGGCACCGTCGGCTGGGGTGAGGCGTCCACCAACTGGGGGCACTCGTATCCCACCGTGTTCCGGGCCGCGGTCGACGACGTGTGCGCCCGGCACCTGGAGGGACGCGACCCGCTGGCCATCCGCGACCGGGTGGCCGACCTGCGGGTGGCCCTCGACGGCTACCTCGGCTGGGAGGGCCTCACCAGCCGGACCATCGGTGCCGTCGAGATCGCCCTGTGGGACATCCTCGGCAAGGCTCTGGACGCGTCCGTGCACCGGCTGCTGGGCGGCAGCGCCCATGAGATCCCGCCGTACGGCACCGGTACCACGATGTTCGAGCAGAGTGCGGTGTGGCACGCCCGCTACTTCGACCAGTGCATGGACCTGGGATTCGCCGGCGTCAAGGTCCGGCTGGGCCGGACCATCGACGGCGACACTGAAGCGGTGGCCACCGTCCGCGAGCACATCGGCGCAGGCAAGCTCATGGGCATCGACTCGTACTGGTTCCACGATCCCGACTCGGCCATCGAGTTGTGCCGCCGCATTGCCCCCTACGGCATCCACTTCTTCGAGGAACCGGTGCCCCAGTACCAGGTCGAGGGCCTGGAGCGGCTCCAGCACAACACGCCCGTACGGGTGGCGGTGGGGGAGAGGGTGTACTCGCCCCGCATATGCGCCGAGCTGGCCCGGCGCGACGCGGCCCGGGTCTTCGAGCCCGACGCCAGCCTGACCGGCGGGATCCCGAGCTGCATGGAGATCGCCGACCTCGCGGCCCGGTCCTCGATCGAGGTCATCCCCCATGTGGGCGGGCCGACGGTGGTGGGGCTGGCCGCCATCCTGCACTGGGCCACCGCGGCCAGGGTGCGGCTGTGCGAGTACGACATCGACCCCCACCAGCCCATGATCACCGACATCGTCGACAATCCCGGCCCCGCGCTGACCGATCTCGGCGGGGGGCACATCACCGCTCCCACCGGGCCCGGCCTCAGTGTGGACGTCGACGAGGAGAAGCTGGCCGCCCACCCCTACCGCGAGTGCGACACCTACGCCGAGCTCTTCCCCGAGCACGAGTCGGGCCGCACTGCCGCCGGCGCCTGACCGGTCACCCCGCAAGTACCCTCCCGCCGATGGCCGCCAGCGCACAGCCCCAGCCCCAGACTCACCGGGACCACGACACCCGGGCGCTCGAGGAGTTGGGCAAGGCCGTGCGCAGCCGCCGCAACCAGCTTGGGCTCACGCTCAGCCAGGTCGCCGACCAGGCCGGTCTGTCGGTGCCCTTCCTGAGCCAGGTCGAGACCAGCTTCGCGGTTCCCAGCCTGAGGTCGCTGTTCGCCATAGCCAGGGTTCTGGAGACCACCCCAGAGCGGCTGCTGGCCGGCCCGGTGTCGGCCGACGTGGTGGTCACCCACGGCGACGAGCGCCAGCGCTACGACATCACCGACGCGCCCCAGACCGCGTTCCGCCGCCAGCTCAGCGGCTTGGAGGAGCCTTTCAGCGCAGCCGAGTACGTGGTGGATCCCGGCTCGCAGCTCGGCGGGTTCTTCGCCTCGGAGGGCCGGGAGATGATCCATGTCACCCAGGGGATGCTGGCGGTCGACCTCGACGACGGCGACGGAGGCATCGTCACCCACCGCCTGGCTGCGGGCGACACGATGATCTACTCCACCGCCACCCGCCATCGCTGGCACCACCTCGGATCGGGGACCACCCGCTTCGTCCACGTCTCCGCCCCCGGCTAGCCCTCGCTGCGCCGTCGAGCTTCATCTCGCCCACAAGTCGAGCAGTTCGGTGGGTCTTGGCCTCGGAGGACATGATCCACTGTTGCCAGTGTTAGGGTGCGGACATGGCACAGACTCCGGCTCAGCTTCCGCTTGAGTGCTGGCTGGACGCTGCGCTAGCAGGGGCATCGACGGAAGAGGTCCGGGACGACGACGGGCTTCTCGTCGGATGGTGGGCCGAGAGCCCTGAATGCGAGGGCGCGTCCGCTTTCGGCGCCACCCCCGACGAGGCTCGCAGCAAGCTCCGGCAGGTGCTCGCTGGGTGGGTCGAACTTGGACAGAGGCTCGGTCAGCCCATCCCTTCATTCCATGACGGCATCGTCTCCGTATCTGCATGAGCCGCCGGATCCCTCCGGCCACCCGTCGCGACCTCATCAAGTTCTTGAGCGCACGCGGCTGGGCCGGTCCCATGAGCGGCGGCAATCACGAGTACATGGTCAAGGGGACCCATAGACAGGTCATCCCCAGTGACAGCGAGATCGCGGGGCCCTTTCTGCTGAGACTGCTCAAGCAGGCCGGCTACACACGAGACGACTGGCTGAACCGCTAGAGGAGGCCTGCGGCGACGCTCATCGCCATAGCTTCACACACGAGTTCACTCTGGTCGGTCTTGCTGCTGCTTGTATCGGGCCATGACCTGTGCCTGCGCCTCGTCTGTCATGAGTTGCACGCCGTCAAGCCCAATTTGGAGAGGCTTCGGGCCATGACGCCACCCGGCTTCAAGGAACTCTGGTGGGGCCTTGTCCCAGCACACGCCCGGATGGGTCACCATCAGCCACAACACGGTGACTGCTGCCGTCTGGATGTGCTCGCGGTACTCGGCGTCCAAGTCCGGTCTGAGGCCGTCGGCGACGATGAACTCGTCGGCCAGCGCCACCGCGGCATCATGATCACGCACGATGGGATGCTCCTGTAGCTCCATAGCCGCCCGGCAAGCACGATCCAGCCGCTCGATCCAGGTGTCTTCGTCCTCGGTAAGGAAGAGCCCGGTCGTATTCCACCAGATTTCGTGCAAGCCAGGCGGCAAGGGAGCTGAAACGATCCTTGGCACCGTCGTCGGCTCGTGTGACTCGCGGCCGGTCTCGCCAGAACACGCCGGAACACTCCAGATCATGGCCGCAAACAGGCACAGCGCCGTTCTGCGCATACTTGACGACCCGATGCGGTTCGGTCTCATGTCCGATGCATGCGAACTGACAGGAGCCTCGCTAGTGCCTATCCCATCACGCTGGCAGGGAGACCCCGATAGGCGACTTGCAGGGTGTGATCGCTATCCCAGCCTGCATGCGCCGAGCACGCCCGGTCGCTTGGGTTGACGTCGAAGTAGCCGCTCCACGAAACGTAGGTTGGCAGATAGCCGATGCTGGGGTCAGGTGCGTGGGCGACGAAAGCCAACCCGCACCGAGGCGGCGAGAGTCCCCCGTTATCGCCCAAGTAGTTAGCCCAAATGCTGACGGCCACCAAGGTGCAGGTACCCCTGATGTGTGAGTTGGCCGTGAAGAATCTTGTTGAGTTGTCTCTGTAGTTGTATGCGCGCAGGCAAGGGTACCCCAGAAAGTTCTTCATAATCTCCGAGTTCGATCCTGCAGCGTGAGTGACGCTCGCTGAACTGGATTCTTCCAGCGGCGACGTTACGTCGGATAGATCCTTGATCTCTACTCCAGCAGGCACGTCGACGTTGAGCGATGATGCACTCCCACTGCCCTGAAGGACTGCACCAGCTTCATATGTCATGTATCCGCTGTTCGATGCGGTTCTCATCGAGTCCTTTAGCTGCCGGTTCGCGGCACCTACTGATGCCGTCACAGCAAAGTGGGTGTCGTTCTCGATTACTAGCGCTTGCTGAGTGCCAGCCGGGTCGGTATAGAGGACTAGTTGGGTGCCGTGTCCGTCATACGCGACTTCTTCTGATGTCTGAGTCCCATCCAGAGATGTGGTCTTGACTCGGTATCGACCGTCGGGGGTTATCCATGCCTCGACCCTTCTGGTGAGGGTCTGTCCGTTCGGGTATCTGAATTCTTGGACACCAACGGTGTGATGCCAGGTGACTTCGCCCGTTGTCTGGGCGGGAGGGTTGCGTTTGTCGTCGGGGGCGCCGGCCGCGGTTGTGCTTGATGCCATTGCGAGCATTCCGGTGATGGCTGCCACGGCTAGCCAAGCTAGTTGCCGCGCTCGCGGCCGGAGTGATGTGCTGTGGTGGTTGGACATGTCGATTCCTTCATTGTTGGGGCCGCTTGTGCGGCTCGCCGGAAGGTGCAGCGCCATAGTCAGCCCCCAGGCGGGGACATATGTGCCAAGTTATGGGACAGATGTTCCAGATTGCTGGGACGTGTGTGCCATAGCCTTATGCGTGCGGACCGACCGGCAGTGCCGCCGGACGAGCGCCGGCCGCTAGGGTCTTGGTGATGACCGGCGCCGAGTCACTCGGTCTGGCGTTGACGCAGTTGCATCTGGCCTGTGGGCGCATCGCCAGTGGGGCGCGGGCCATCGCGGAGGCCCATCGCTTCGGCGTGCCCGAGGGTCCCCACGACGAGCTGTGGACTGAGGAGTACCACCGCGAGGCCGTGCACGTCTACGGGGAGTCTCTGCCCCGGTCGTACCAGCGCGACATCGCGTCGCTGTTCAGCCACGGCATTGACGCCCTGGCCGAGATGACCATACCGACGCTGCTGGCCGAGGACTGTCTCATCGTCGGTGGCTACATGCGAAACGCCTGCGCCGCCATCGTCACCTGGCTCGACGCTGAGCCGGGCGGGTTAGAGGCACCGGAGCCCGCCGAACCGCCCGAGATCGACGACCACACACCGGTGGTGATCCACTTCGACCGGCTCGCCGCGCTGGCCACCCGCGCGGGGGCATGCCGTCTTGAGCAGGCCGCGGTCGCGGTCCAGCATCATGTGGGTGCCCCGCCAGCGCCGGCGCTCGACGATGGCCAGCGACGGCTGCTGCAAGGGGTGGCGTCAGGAAGGCCGATCGTCGATCTGGCCGCCGAGTTCGGCTACTCGCGCAGCTCGATGTACCGGGAGTTGTCCAAGCTGTGGAAGGCTCTCGGCGTGTCGGACCGGGCCCACGCCATCCGCAAGGCCGCCAAAGAAGGCCTGCTCGACTGAGCCGCCCAGCACGCAGCTCAGGGCTTGATGAGGGGGAAGACCTCGCCGGCCACCAGGTCGCCGGTGCTCAGGCCGTGGGGGAGCATCTTCCAGAACACCGCGGCCTGCTCGCCGAGGTCCAGGTATCGGGTGTCGGGGTGGGCGTAGCGGGTCGACAGGCGCCGGAAGGGCCGGTCCGCCACCTCGCGGATGCCGGTGGAGTGCAGCATCCGCGAGTCGATGGCCACCGCGTCGCCGGCCTGGAGATCCCACGTGGTGACCGGGAACCGGTCGGGGTCGGCGTCGATGTCGGGCACGGGCTCCAGTTCGGAGTCACCGCCGATGGTGTCGATCGATGACGAGAACTCGATCGGCGCGTAGGTGATGCCGGTGGCGTGGGATCCCTCCACCACCCGCAGCGCGGCGTCGGCGGTCACGTCGTCGAGGGTCACCCAGACCGTCACGAAGGGCCGGTCGAGGTTGTAGTAGGGGTGGTCCTGGTGCCAGGGACTGCGGGAGATCGCGCCGGGCTCGGAGCAGAACCACTGGTCCTCGATCAGCACCGCGGCGTCGGCCTCCTGGCGCGGTCGGTCGCTGGGACTCTGACCTGGGGCCGCTACGGGCCGATGGTGGTGATCGGCAGGACGGTTATGCCGTCGGGGCGGTCATACGCGTAGCCGGTGGCGGTGATCACGGCGAGTTTGGCCGGGGCGCCCATGCGGTCGGTGTCGACCTTGTCGCGCAGACGTCGGAGCGTGCGGGTTGCGTCGTCCACGGCGCGGACGCCGCCGAGCTTGACTTCGGCTGCCATCCAGGTTCCGTCGCGGCCGGCGACGATGACGTCGACCTCCAGGTTGGCGGCGTCGCGGTAGTGGTACACCTCCGCGTCGTTGGCCTCGCCGTAGACCCGCAGGTCGCGTACCACGAGCGACTCGAAAAGGAACCCCAGAGCCGAGAGTTCTCGCAGCAGCCGCGCCGGGTCGGCGCCCACCGCGGCTGCGGCCAGGGACGGGTCGACGAAGTGCCGCTTGGGCGCCCCGCGCAAGGCGGCACGAGACCGCAGGTGCGTCGGCCACTGCGGTACGTCCTCGACGACGAAGAGGCGCTCGAGGGATCGCAGGTATTCGCTGGCGGTGGTGCGGTTCAGGGGTCGGGGGCCGGCGGTGTCGGCGGCCAGGGTCGTGAACGTGGCCGTGGTAGCGACGTTGCGTCCCAGGGAGGCCAGTAGCCGTCGCACGCCTGCCGGGTCGCGCTGGACCCCGTCGACGACAGAGATGTCGGTTCGGCAGATCTCGCCGAGGTAGTCCTCAAGGGAGCGTTGCGCGCTGCGCGCTGGCGTGTCCAGGTGGCGAGGCCAGCCGCCGCGGCAGACGGCTTCGACGAGTTGCTCCAGCGTGGTGTCGGGCCGGCGGGCCGCGACCGCCTCGCCCGCGAGCAGCGACCCCAGAGACACGTCGCCGCTCGACTCGCCGGTCTCGGCCAGCGACATGGGCCGCAGACGCACCCGGGCCATCCTGCCCGCGCCCGAATGCCGGGTGCGGTCGTCCGGCGGGACCGCTGAACCCGTGAGGAGGAATCGTCCCCGGCGCTGCGCTGCGTCGCAGGCGTGCCGCACGTGGTTCCAGATTTCGGGGACGAGCTGCCACTCGTCGAGCAGGCGCGGTTCGGCACCCTCGAGCACAAGCCGGGGAGCGACGGCCACCAGCGCGCGGGCGTCCGTGTCGCCGTCGAAGAGGACCTCGCTGCGTGCCGCGTTGCGGGCCGCCCAAGTCTTGCCGCAGCCCCTCGGTCCCTCGATCACCACCGCAGGCATGCGAGCCAGGGCGTCGGCGATAGCCGAGTCGGCGATCCGCGAGCGGTATCCGGGGGGCGTGAGTGTGGGATCCAAGGCGTCCGATCCTCGCATGCGCTGCTCGGCCCACAGATTGTAGACCTTTCCGCCAGCAGAATATATTGATCTCACCCTACAGAAAACAATCAATTCAACCCACACAATGTGCAAATACCATCGTTGGCATGATTGCTTGCAGAGGGTACGGAGTCTCGATGCTCCAGAAATGCGAGGGTGCAGCGGTAGACGGCCTCGGTCCAGTCCGGATGGGCGAGAGCGCTCAGGCCGCCGGCAAGCGGACCGTCGTCGCGTTGCCGACATTCGCATAGCGCTGCGGCGTGCAGGTGAGCACGATCACCTGGCAACGGGCGCCCGCTGCCGCAATGGCTGCGCCCATGCCCTCGAGGCGCTGCGGGTCGCTCCACCCCAAGGCGTCGTCGACGATGATCGGCACGCCGGCGCCGTCGGGGCTGACGATCATCGCGCAGGCCAGGCGTGCCAGCAGGCCCAACTGCTCGACGGCCCCGGTGCTGAGCTGATCCACGCTCAGGGCGGTGTCGTCGAGGGTACGGCCGACGATCTGCAGGTCGGTGTTGATCTCCACCGACAGCGACGGTCCGAACACCAGCCGCCCGAGTTCCTCGATGGTCTGCTTGAAGGGCTCGACGTAGCGCATGCGGGTCTGCTGTCGCCGATGAGCGAAGGTGTCGTGCAGTAGCCGCGCCGAGGCGGCGCGCGCCTCCAGTCCCTCATGCTCGTGCTTTCGGACCCGATGGCGGCTGAGCGCTTCCTCGAGGCTGGTGTGTAGTCCCTGTTCGCCGTCCGCGGCGAGCCGGATGCGAACGTCGTCGTACTGGGTCCGGTTCGACGCGAGGTCGCGACGGGCACGCGTCTCGGTGTTGCGGGCATTCTCCAGCCGAGCCTCGATCGAGCGGGGATCCTGGGCGAGCAGTTCGCTCTGCGCCTGTTCGAGCCTCTCGGCCGCGGCGTCCTCGGAGCCTTGTGCCTTCGTGAGATCGCCTTCGATGTGGGCGTCGGAACGCTCGGCGCGCGTCGTGGCGAGGCGCTGTTGCGCCAGCCGCCTGGCGCCTTCGGCGTTCTCGATCTGTCCGGCGAACCCGGCCTCATCGAGCAGAGCCTTGTTGAGTACGTCAGTGGTGACATCGCCCAAGAAGGCTATGTACCCCGGGGGGGGGGGCTTGGCGCTGATCCTATCCCGCCGGTAGCTATACTTGGTGGAGCCCGCTACCTCATAGCGGTTCTGGTCGTTGCTGTGCTAGCCGTCACTCTGACAGCGGTTCCCATGCCGAAGGAGGTGCCGCTAGTGGGCGCTATCGCGAGTGTCGCGGAGGCCCACAACCTAACGCAGTGCACGACCACCACACGCACCGTGCAGCGGTACGATTCTTCGACTGGATCCTCGCGGCCGCACACGGTCACCCGCAGGACGTGTCGCTACGTCACACACGATCATCCGAAGCCCAAGGTGGAACGGGCCGTGGAAGTAGCAGCTTCATATGCGTTGGGCGCGCTGCTGTGCCGTAACCATGCCTGCGGCTTGGGGCTGGCGTATGCGATGGAATATAGGAACCCGACTCCATCGAGATCCCGGCAGACCGGTCCGCCGTGTCTTCCGGGGTGCTCGACGACTGGGTCCCGCTCGTCCAACTCTGGTTCGTCACGACAGGTTACGTCAACGGGCCATCCGTCAGGCGGAACGGGGTGAGGAAATGCCGATGTTCAAGATTCCTCCCAAGTGCCCGCCCAAGAGAGGTTTCAGGAGTTGGCGTGAGGGGCTCGTCAACATCGCAGCAGGAGCCGTCTGGGTCGGATTGACCACGGTTGGACACGACCAAGCAATCGCGAGCGGGATTATTGATGAGCCGTCGAAGGGACTGGCTGCCGTACACCTCGCGATTATCTGGAGCCCGCTCCTAGTGGCCGTGTTCATCTGGCAGCGGTGGGGTCGTGCGGCCTTCCCGCTGAAGAAGTCCGCGGATGAACTGGCGGAGGGGTGAGGAGCCGCGTGTGCGGTGTCGCCGTGGCAGGGATTCTGGCCGTCTCCTGTTCGTCACCGGATCCCCAGTCAGCCCTTTGTGAGCAGGCTGCGATCAGCCAGGCTGACGCTGAGCAGCGCTGGATAGCCTTGTTGGAGCAACATGCCGATTTGGACGCAGCGCTGGCCGAAGAACCCGAGTCACCGGCGTCTCAGCTCGCCCACGATCAGTCGGCCGCTTTGACTGCGGGGGCCCGTGTGGACGTGATCATGGCGGAGGCAGAGACGAGGCGCCGCTGCGGGTAGCGGCGCCTCGTGCCTTCAGCCTCGCGCCTTCAGCGATGCGGTCGCCCGTTTCGGTCGGAGCCGGGGCGGGTGGCCGCGCCGTTAGTCGGCGGGTGCAGCGGCGACCAGGATGCGCGCTGTGGCGTAGTCGCTTAGGCCTACGGCACCGCCCTCGACATCGAGCGTGAAAGTGCCGTCGGGGGAGCGAGCCGTGACCGTGCCCGTAGACCCCGGTGTCACCTGGGCTCCCTCCAGGAACTCGAGCATCCCGGGTTGGAACTCCAGCTCCTCGGGAATGCGCTGCACCGTGAACCTCCGTCCCACATCCAGGCTGTCGAGGGGCACCATGTCGGGCGCCTCGTAGCCGGAGCCGGGGATCGGGTTGCCGTGGGGGCAGGTGGTGGGCTGCTCGAGCACCCGGATCATGGCCTTCTCCACCGCCGGCGAGATGATGTGCTCCCACTTGCCCGCCTCCTGGTGGGCCTCAGCCCACGAGAGCCCCAGGATGTCGGTGAGGAAGCACTCGGCCAGACGGTGGCGGCGGACCACCGTCTCGGCCAGCGAGTGTCCCCTTGGCGTGAGCTTGATGGTGCCCCTGCCCTCCTCGACGAGGCCCTCGGCCTGCATCCGGCGAATCATCTCCGACACCGCGGGGCGGGAGATCTCCAGGCGGTCGGCGATGCGGGCCTGGATGACGTCCAGGTCGTCCTCAGCCAGCTCGAAGATCGTCTCGCAGTACTCCTCGAAGGCTGGATGCCACTCGGGCGACTCATACGGCGTCGCCTCGGCCGTGGTCGACGTCATGGCTCCACCATAGGCGAGAGCGGGGCTATTCGCCGTCGAGCTCGGCGATCACCGGGGCGAACGCCTCGATGTCGTTGTTGGCCGCACCTAGCACCATGTAGCTGAAGCCCCAGCGCTCCCGCCGCTGCCGCAGGGTGTCGGCGATCTCGGCCGGCGACCCGATCAGCAGCAGCGGAACGTCGGCCAAGACCTCGGGTGGTTGGCCGAACATGCTCGCAGTGGCTTCCAGGGCCTCGGTGGTGGCTTGACCGCCCCCGGTGATCTGCCAGGCCGCGATCAGCACGTTGAGGACGAGCTGGTCGAAGCGGTCGCCGGCCCCTTCCCGCACCCACTCGAGTTTGGTGTCGAAGCGGTCGGCGCCGAGCACGTCGTTCATGGCGTCGAGGCCGATCTCGCCCGAGCGCAGGTTGGCATTCACGCCCACGATGTCGGCGTGGCGGCCGGCCAGGGTGAGCATCCGCCGCCCGCCCCCGCCGATGGCCACCGGCACCGGCGACTGCACCGGCTTGGGCAGTCCCTCGAGGCCCCGGATTGTGTAGTGCTCGCCCTCGAAAGTGACCGGCCCGTCCGCCAGCAGGCCCTTGATGATCTGGAGCGACTCGACCATGCGGTCGATGCGGACCCCCGGCAGGTCGTATTCGAGTCCGGCCTCGTCGTAGTCGACCCGCTTCCAGCCCGCGCCGAGGCCCAGGTCCATCCGGCCGCCGGACAGGATGTCGAGGGTGGCCACCTCCTTGGCCACCATCACTGGGTGGCGGTAGTCGTTGCCGTACACGAGGGCGCCGAGGCGCAGCGTGGTGGTGGCCGCGGCCGCGGCGGCCAGTGCCGGCCCGACTGCGTACTGGTCGTCGAAGTGGTCGGGAACGACCAGAGTGGAGAAGCCCAGCTCCTCCAGCCGCTGCGCCGACTGCGCCCAGGTCAGCCCGGGCAGCGGCGCCTTCATCTCAACGCCGAAACGGAAAGGATGAGTCATGGGCCTCACTGTAGGGCCGACGGGTGTCGTAGGGGGTCGGTACGGTGGCGGCGTGGCCGCCGAACCGCTTGTTGACCCGCTGGCTGCGTTCTCGGAGCCGACCCGGGCCTGGTTCGCGTCGGCCTTCTTGGAGCCGACCCCGCCCCAGGTGGAGGGCTGGCCGGCCATCACGGTCGGCGACCACACGCTGGTGTGCGCCCCCACCGGCACCGGCAAGACCCTGGCCGCGTTCCTGTGGGCCATCGACCGGCTCATGGCGCCGGGTCAGGCCGCGTCCGACTCCGGCACCCGGGTGCTGTACGTGTCACCCCTGCGGGCGCTGGCGGTGGACGTGGAGAAGAACCTGCGGGCGCCGCTGCACGGCATCCAGCTGGCTGCGGAGCGCCTCGGCACGACGGTGCACGTGCCGACGGTGGGGGTGCGCACCGGAGACACCTCCGCCGACCAGCGCCGGCGGCTGGTGCGGCATCCCCCGAACATCCTGATCACCACCCCCGAGTCGCTGTTCCTGATGCTCACCAGCCAGGCCCGCCAGACCCTCGCCGGGGTGGAGCACGTGATCGTCGACGAGATCCACGCGGTGGCGGCCAGCAAGCGGGGCGCCCACCTGATGGTGTCCCTGGAGCGCCTGGAGGAGCTGTGCGAGCGCTCGCCGCAGCGCATCGCGCTCTCCGCCACCCAGAGGCCCCTCGAAGAGATCGCCCGCTTCCTCGGAGGCCTCGACGCCGACCCCGGAGGGTCGCCGGTGCCCCGGCCGGTCACCGTGGTGGACTCCCGTGCCCGCAAGGAGCTCGATGTCGAGGTCGTCGTCCCGGTGGCCGACATGGCCTCGCTGGGCGAGACGGTGGAGCAGCCGGCGCCGGCGGGCGCGGCGGCCGAGCCGCTGCGGCGCAGCATCTGGCCCGCCATCCATCCCCGCCTGCTGGAGCTGGTGCAGTCCCACCGGTCCACGCTGATCTTCGCCAACGCCCGGCGGCTGGCCGAGCGGCTCGCGGCCCGGCTCAACGAACTGCACCTGGAGGCCGAGGACCGGGACGCTCAGGACGAGGAGCCTCAGGATTCTTCGGCCGCTTCTGGGTACCTGCCACCCAAGACCAACCCGAGATCTTCCGGCGCAGACGAGCCGGTGCATGTGGGCGAGTCGATCGAGAGCCTGCTGAAGGCGCCGCCGCCGGTTCCGCTCGGCGACGAGCAGGCCGGCACCGGCGCGGCCGAGGGCTTCGAGCTGGTCAAGGCCCACCACGGCTCGATCTCGCGGCAGCGCCGCCTGCTGATCGAGGACGAACTCAAGCGGGGCGAACTGCGGGGGCTGGTGGCCACCTCCACCCTCGAGCTCGGCATCGACATGGGCGCGGTCGACCTGGTGGTGCAGGTGGCGTCGCCCGGGTCGGTGTCCTCCGGGCTCCAGCGCATCGGGCGGGCCGGGCACCGGGTGGGCGAGCCGAGCCGGGGCCGGATCTTCCCCAAGCACCGGGCCGACCTGCTGGAGGCGGCCGCGGTGGTGGAGCGCATGCACGCCGGCGAGGTGGAGCACACCCGCTACCTGCGCAACCCCCTGGACGTGGCCGCCCAGCAGATCGTGGCCATGTGCGCCATGGACGACTGGACCGTCGAGCGGCTGGCGACCGTGCTGCGACGCTGCGCCGCCTTCGCGGAGCTGTCTGACGACGTGCTGCACAGCGTGCTGGAGTTGCTGTCGGGCACCTATCCGGCCGAGGAGTTCTCCGAGTTGAGGCCCCGGGTGGTGTGGGACCGGGCCGCCGGCGTGCTGCGGGGCCGGGCCGGAGCCCAGCGCCTGGTCGTCACCAACTCGGGAACCATTCCCGACCGGGGCCTGTTCGGCGTGTTCCTGCCCGACGGCACCCGGGTGGGCGAGCTCGACGAGGAGATGGTCTACGAGAGCCGGGTGGGCGAGACGTTCCTGCTGGGCGCCAGCACCTGGCGCATCATGGAGATCACCTTCGAGCGGGTGGTGGTGACGCCCGCGCCCGGCGAGCTGGGCAAGATGCCGTTCTGGCACGGCGACGGGCCCGGCCGCCCCATCGAGCTGGGCCGGGCCGTGGGGAGCCTGGTGCGGGAGCTGCGCTCGTGCGGCAACGACGCGGCCGAGGCCCGCCTGCGGCATCGCTGCGGCCTCGACGAGAGCGCCGCCGGCAACCTGCTCGCCTACCTCGAGGACCAGGCCGAGGCCACCGGGGCGGTGCCCGACGACCGCACGGTGGTGGTGGAGCGCTTCCGCGACGAGATCGGGGACTGGCGGGTGTGCGTGCTCACCCCGTTCGGCGCCCAGGTCCACGCCCCCTGGGGGGTCGCGCTGCAGGCCCGCCTGCGGGAGGCCTGGGGCACCGAGGTGGACTTGATGTGGGGCGACGACGGGATCGTCATGCGCCTGCCGGAGGCCGTCGACGAACTGGTGGTGGACGACCTGCTGTTCGATCCCGACGAGGTCCGTGACCTGGTGGTGGCCCGCCTGCCCGAGACCTCGATGTTCGCTTCCCGCTTCCGGGAGTGCGCGGCCCGGGCGCTGCTGCTGCCCCGTCGCCGGCCCGATCAGCGCACACCGCTGTGGCAGCAGCGCCGGCGGGCCGCCGACCTGCTGTCGGTGGCGGCCAAGTACCCGTCGTTCCCGGTCCTACTCGAGACCACCCGCGAGTGCCTCAACGACGTGTTCGACCTGCCTGCGCTGGTGGAACTCATGGCCGACCTGCGCAACCGCCGGGTCCGGGTTGTGGCGGTGGATACCGCCCAGGCGTCGCCCTTCGCCCAGTCGCTGCTGTTCTCGTGGATCGCGGTCTACATGTACGAGGGCGACGCTCCCCTGGCCGAGCGGCGGGCCGCCGCGCTGGCCCTCGACCGTGACCTGCTGCGTGACCTTCTGGGTGCCGAGGAGCTGCGGGAGTTGCTCGACGCCGGGGTGATCGCCGATCTCGAGTTGGATCTGCAACGGCTGGTCGCCGGCAACCAGGCCCGGGACGCGGACGAAGCCCACGACCTGCTGCGGGTGTTGGGGCCGCTGACGCTCGACGAGTTGGTGGCCCGGACCGCTCCCTCGGCGGGGTCCGACACCGAGCGGGTCTCAGGATGGCTGCGCACCCTGGTGGAGCAGCGCCGGGCCATCGAAGTGCGCCTGGCCGGGCGCGACATGGCGGCCGACGCGGCCGACGCGGCCCGGCTGCGCGACGCGGCCGGTGCCGCCCTGCCGGTGGGGCTGGCGGCCTCCCACACCGAGCCGGTGGACGACCCCCTCGGCGATCTGTGCGTCCGCTACGCCCGCACCCATGGCCCGTTCCTGGCCCGCGACGTGGCCCGCTGGCTGGGAATGGGCGTACAGCCGGTAGCGGCCCGGCTGGCGTCGCTGGTGGCCGAGGGCCGCCTGCTGCGGGGGGAGTTCCGGCCCGGCGGGGCCGACCGGGAGTTCTGCGACGCCGAGGTGCTGCGGCGCATCCGTCGCCGCTGCCTGGCCGCCCTGCGCCGGGAGGTCGAGCCGGTGCCGCCCGAGGCGTTGGCCCGGTTCCTGCCCCAGTGGCAGGGGGTCGGCGGCCGGCGGCGGGGGGTGGACGCCCTCGCCGACGTGGTGGCGCAGGTGCAGGGAGCGCCCGTGGCCGCGTCGGTCCTGGAGGCCGACGTGCTGGCCTGCCGGATGGCCGGCTACAAGCCGGCGGAGCTCGACCAGCTCTGCACCTCCGGCGAGATTGTGTGGGTGGGCGCGGGCGCGCTGGGCGCCGCCGACGGCAGGGTGCGCTTGGCATTCCGTGATCAGGCCGCCCTGCTGGTTCCCGCCGCCGAATCCTGTGAGGGGGCGGTCCACGATGCGCTTCGAGACCGGTTGAGGGAGGGGGGAGCGTCGTTCTGGCCGGACCTGGTGGCCGCCGCGCAGGCGGCGTCGTTGCCCTACGACACCGAGACGGTGCTGGCCGCGCTATGGGACCTGGTGTGGGCGGGCGAGGTGACCAACGACTCTCTCGCACCGCTGCGGGCCCGCATCGCCGGCCACCGGTCGGGTGGATCCCGCCGCCAGCCGTCTCGGGCAGGGCGCACCACGCCTCGGGCCGGACGGTCCAGGCGGGGCCGTCTCCGGCTCGGTGGTCTCAGCGCGACGGGGCCGCCGTCGGCCGCGGGGCGCTGGTCGCTGGTGGAGCCGCTGCTCAGCCCCCAGCCCGCGCCCACGGAATCGGCTCTGGCCCGAGCCCATCAGCTTCTCGACCGCTATGGCGTGGTCACCCGGGAGACCGCTCTGGGCGAGGGCGCCGAGGGCGGCTTCGCGGGCGTCTATCCGGTGCTCAAGGCTCTGGAGGAGCGGGGCGAGGCCCGCCGGGGCTACTTCGTGGCCGGGCTGGGCGCGGCCCAGTTCGCCCTGCCCGGCGCCGTCGACCGCCTGCGGGGAACCCGCACGCCGGAGCCCGATGCACCGCCGGTGGTGCTGGCCGCCACCGACCCGGCTCAGCCCTACGGCGCGGCGCTGGCCTGGCCCGACTCGCCGGGCAGGCCCGCCCGCACCGCCGGGGCCCATGTGGTGCTGGCCGACGGGCTGCCGCTGGTCGTGCTCGAACGGGGCGGCCGGTCCCTGACCACCTTCGAGGGCGCGGAGTCGAACGACGCCTGGATCGAGGCGATCATCGGACTAGTCAAGGACGGCCGCCTCCGCAAACTGGAGATCGGCAAGGTCGACGGCACCGCTGTCAGGGAGACGCCGTGGGCGGCCCGTCTGGAGGCGGCCGGCTTCACCTCCGCCTACAAGGGAATGCTATACCGCACGTAGTAGTCGGATCGTTGAAGGGACCCGTCAAGGTCCCCGGCATCCTCCAGTCCGCTGCCGGGTGCCGCCGGTGTTGGCGTCCTAGACACCGAACCTGGGGTTTATGGCTGCCTCGGGGCGGCTTGCCGGCACCTGGCGAGCGCTGGGATCACGCCCGACCACGCACGCGCGTGACGACCGCTGTGAAGGCTCGACAGCCTCAACTACGCCCGGGGCGGGAACGGTCAGGATACATTGCTGTTGACGGGCTGTTCGCCCCGTCGCCACTGGTCCAGAGCCAGAACCAACGCTCGCTCCATCCACGGCTTGAAGCGGCGCTGGACCGATTCCAGATCCTCTGGATAGCTGATCTGGAATACCTCGTCGCACACGGGCTCCAACTCGACGACCTGCATTCTCTTATGTGCGCGGTCGTAGTCGTCCTCGTATTCGTCGGGGGTCTCAGGCTGTCTGCGATAGAAGCACATCGACACTCCGATGAGCCCGCGGAACTCCCTTCCGATCCCGTGAAAGGAGGCCAGAATCTCTGAGCGACCGTTCTCCGTGTCGAAGGCGAGGCGCACCCATTCGTGATGGACTCTGACGTTTGCGAAGTAATCGAAATGCCCTGCGGTCCGGAATACCTGCTGATGATTCCAGGTGCGCCGCCGCGGGTCGTCATCGGTCCCATCGTCACACCAGACGCGCCGATAGTCGGAGCTGCCCAGACGTTCGGCGAGTTGGGCGGCCAGCTCCTCGAATCGGCTCTTGCAAAGTTGCCAAGCGTCTTCAGCGGTGTCCACTGCCTGTTTCAGATCGGCTTGCGTCGGTGCGGTCTCGGCGCTGAACATGTCTCCGATCAGTTCGAGCAGCTGATCTACTTGGAGGTGCTCGCGCTTGATTTCCTCGGTGATTCCGATCGCCTGAACGAACCGGCTCCGCTGGAGTTCGGCGATCAAGCGGATGAGCGGACGCAAGTCTCCGTCGTTCGCAGCATCCAGTGTGTCGATGTAGCGGGAGCGGTCGTATCGGGTCACGACGAGCGGGAACCATCCGGCACCGATCAGAACGAGGGAGGCGACAGCTCGTGCGATTCTGCCGTTGCCGTCCTGGAAGGGATGGATCTGCACGAACCGATGGTGCAGCCAGGCCGCACTCACGTCGGGGGCCTCCGCGGCCGCAGCGTGGCCGGAGTGCAGTTCGATCAAGCGGTCCATTTCCGAGTCGACCTGCTCGGGCGGGCAGTACTCGTGGACCTTGCCGTCGGGGCGCATCGGGTTGTTCGGCCGGATCTTGAACTGCCCGTGTCTCAGCTCCACCTCGCGCCTGCGGCCGAACATGTCGATGCCGGGCGCATAGATCTGCTTGCGGGTCATGAACTGGTGGAGCTGCTTGATGAACGACACAGAGACCGGCCGCCGCTCGGTGACGGCATCGAACAGCCAGTCGACGACCTCGGCATGGTCACCGATGATCCCAGCCACCTGTTCGGGTGCCTGGTCGGTGGAATCGCTTGCGATGAGGGCGGCATCGATGCCGTGCTCGATGAGGACCTCAGTGGTGCCTCGGTCCAAGGTGTACAGACGCTCGATGATGCCGGTCTCGATCGCCCACTCCCGCTTCAGGCGCTCGTTGAAGTCGTCCACCTGCCGGGGGTCGAGTGCGCCGCGGACCTGGTCCCAGGTCTGGACCAGCGCGGGCAACTCCTCGCTGGCCGCGGCTCGGTCCTTGTCCGTCAAATCCGCAATCGGTGCCCAACTGTGGCCCACTTCTACATCGCCCATTTCGTGCACCGTATCCACTCCCGTCCGCGGTGCCGGGGATCGCGGCCGGCTCAACCTCCCGTGTGCGCCAGTCGCTCGACGGGCTGTCCCGTGACTCCCGCGATGAGGTCGAAGTCCTTGTCGACGTGCAGCACGGTCAGCCTCGACACCTCGGCGGTCGCCGCAATCAGCAGGTCGGATATCGACGGTGCCCGGTGATGGCCAACGTCCGCCAGTGCCTGCTGAACGGCGACCGCTCGGTCCTCGATAGGAGGCGTCAGGTGCTCGACAGGCATCGCGTTCAGCGGAACTCGGCGCGGATCTTTCTCAGGTCATCGCCCGAGCGGGCTGAGAAGCCAACCTCCAGTCGTGTCAATGTCGAGATCCGGACAAGCCCCCTGCCGATTCTGGAGGTCCACTCGGTCGGCTCGCAAGCGGTGTGGAGCCGACCGAGAGCGGACTTGTCGATCAGCCAGTCCGTCAAGACCAAGCGGCGCGCATCACGTCAGGGTCCCGGAGATCGGCGACCCCTTTGCAGAAACGTTCCAGCGACTCGACGGTTGCGTCGTCGGCGGAGACACGGCGCTCGCGCTCCAGAGCACGTCGCAGGTACTCCGCCCGGGACAGGCCGGCGCGCGTGGCGTTGGCCTCGATGGCGGCGACCAAGTCGTCGGGCACCTTCCGGATCAGGATATCGGTCATGGTGCGCTCTCCTGAGGGCGGGGCCGGTTGCCCCGCCTTGATAGCTCATGATATCGATTCCGGGCGGAGCCGGCACTCGTAGGCCGCCGGGCGCGGTCGCTACTCGTGGGCTATGGCGTCGAGGATGTTCATGCGCCCGGCCCGCACCGCGGGCAGGATGGCGGCCAGAAGCCCGGCCACCGCCGAGATGGCCACGAAGACCACGAGGTCCAGCCACGGCACGGCCACCACCTGCACGAAGGATTCCGGCAGCGCCAGCGTGGTCGCCACCCCGAACACCGTGCCGACGGCCACCCCGAGCAGCCCCCCGAAGACGGCCACGATCAGTGCCTCCCAGTAGATCGAGCGCCGCAGCTGCTTGCGGGTCATGCCCACCGATCGCAGCAGGCCGATCTCGTGGATGCGCTCGAACACCGACAGGCTCAACGTGTTGATGATGCCGATCAGCGCGATGACGAACGACAGCCCGATCAGCACCTGGATCACCCTGATGAACGCGGTGAGCTGGGACTCCTGGGTCTGGCGGAACTCGGCTTGGTTCTCGACCTTCACGGTGGGGTAGCGGTCGATCACGTCGTTGACCGCGGCCCGGCTCTGCTCCAGCAGCGCGGCCTGCTCCACCCCGCTCGCGGCGTCGGACAGGCCGGCGATCCGGGCGCTGGCGAAGGCGAGGTCGTTGCGGTTGAAGTGGCGGTCCCACAGGGCGCCGTCGATCAGCCAGTTGCCGTAGATGGCCGCGTCCTCGAATATCGCCACCACCGTCAAGGTCTCGGTCTGGTTGTCGGGGAAGGTGGCCTCGACGGTGTCGCCCACGCCGACGCCCAGGCTCTCGGCCGAGTCGCTGTGCAGGGCCAGAGCGGTGCGGGGATCTCCGGCGGCCATGTCGCCCGAGCTCACCTGGCCGTCGAAGTGGTCGTCGGCCAGGGACATGTCGGCGGCCACGATGTCGCGCGGCTCGCCCTCTACGCTCAGCCCGCTGAACGCCCACTGGATGCGCATCACGCTCTCGATCTCGTCCAGCGCCTCTATCTCGTCGGCCACCCGGGCCGGGAAGCCGGGCGGGGGACCGAAGCCGGTGGCGGAGGACTGGATGAAGTAGTCGGCCTCCACCGCGTTGTCGAGGATGTTGTCGAAGGTCTTCTTGATCGACTCGCCCACCACTGCGGCCAGTCCCATGAGGGCGAGGCCGATCAGCAGCGCGCCGGCCGTCGAGGCCGTCCGTCGAGGGTTCCGGGCCGCGTTGTCGCGGCCCAGCCGCCCGGGCACGCCGAACGCGGCCTTCAGCGGCCGGCCCAGCGCGGACGCCGCCGGCCGGGCGAAGACCGGGCTCACGATGTTCATGCCCACGAAGGCGAGCACCGCGCCCACTCCGAGCAGCACGAATGTCGGCGCGGTGTCCATCCCGGCAGTCATGCCCGCAGCCAGCGAGACGACCCCGGCCGCGAACACCGCTCCGCCCGTGATCAGTCTGCGGCGCAGGCCGGTGGCGCCCAGCTGGAAGTCCTGGCTCAACGCGGCCACCGGGGAGATCCGGCGCGCCCTAATGGCGGGTGCGATCGACGAGACCATCGTCACGCCCAGGCCCACGACCGCAGCCAGAACGACGGTGCGGAACTGCAGCGTCAGGGGACCCGGCGGGAGCGGGAAGCCGATCACTTCCAGGACGGCGCGCAGCACCAGAGCCAGCGCCAGGCCGAGCCCGATCCCGATGACGGTGCTGAGGGCGCCCACGATGGCCGACTCGGTGATCACCGATCGGCTCACCTGCCTCGGAGTGGCGCCGACGGCCCGCCACAGCCCGATCTCCCGCACCCGCTGGCCGACGATGATCTGGAAGGTGTTGTTGATGATGAACGCCGACACGAACACCGCGATGAACGCGAACACCAGCAGAACGGTGTTGAAGATGTCGACGACCTGGTTGAAGTCCTCCTCCTGCTCGGCCGCCTCGACCTCCTGGGTGATCACCCGGTACTCGTCGCCCAGCACCGCCTCCAGCCGGGCCTGCACCTCGGACACCTCGGCGCCGGCCGACGCCAGCACGCCGACCGCCTGGTAGCCGTCCTCCATGCCGAAGAAGCGCTGGGCCTCCTCCAACTCAAAGGCGGCCATCGTCTGGCCCAGGCCGGTGTGCGAGTCGGGAGACCCGAAGTTGAACAGGCCGACCAGCTCGAACGGCTCGGCGTCGAGCGGGCCGTTGATCTGGTAGGACTCGCCGATCCGCAGGTCGTTGCTGGCCGCGGTCACGTTGTCGGCCGCGAACTCGCCGGGCCCGGCCGGCTGCCGGCCCTGAGTGACGAAGAACGAGCCCGGGTTGAAGCTGAAGCCCAGCGCCGGCGGGCCCGGGGGCCTGATCGGCTCGCCGTCCCCGTCGACGATGAAGACGTTCAGGGCGGCCACCTCGGGCCGCACCCGGTCCACGCCCTCGACGCCGGCCACCTGCCCGGCGACCGCCTCCGGCACGGTTGCCCGCTCGAAGTCGCCGCCGAAGGACTGGTCCACCCTCACCGTGAGGTCGGCGCCCTTGGCGATGTCCTGCGCGAGTCCGGCGAACGTGGACCGCAGGCTGTCGGTGAGCGTGAACGAGCCCACCACGAACATCACCCCGATGACCACCACGAGCGTGGTCAGCGCGAAGCGCAGCTTCTTGTCGATCAGGCTGCGCAGCGCGATCCTGAACATCAGCTGACCTTGTCGACGAGCCAGGCGAGCTCGCACATCTCCAGGTCCGCTCGCTTGCCGTCAGTCCGCGGCTATCGCGTCGAGGACGTTCATGCGGCCCGCCCGGTACGACGGGAAAACCGCCGCCAGCAGGCCGAACCCGACGGCCGCCGCCAGGAGCAGGATGATCTGGCCGCTGGGCACCGACACCCGGTCGATGACCTCGTCCGGGATGGCCAATGCCAGCGCCACCCCGAAGCCCAGTCCCAGCACCACCCCGACGAGGGCGCCGTACAGCGAGATGGCGGCGGCCTCCCAGCGGATCGCCCGGCGCAGCTGGCGCCGGGTCATGCCCACCGCCCTCAGCAGCCCGATCTCGTGGGTGCGCTCGAACACCGACAGCGTCAACGTGTTGACGATGCCGACCAGGGCCACCACCAGCGCGAACAGCAGGAACACGTTCACCAGCGCCAGCGCCGTGTCGAGGTTCGCCTCGAGGGACGCCTGGAACTCCTGGCGGTCCTCAAGCGTTGCCTGCGGGTAGGCTCCGACCACCTCGTCGAGCACGGCCCGCGACGCCGCCGGATCGTCGCCGTCGACGTTGACGGCCACCCACTGGTCGAACCGGTCGCCGCCGGCCGTCTGCCGGTGGAGCGACTCGTCGATGATCCACTCGTCCCAGAACGGCGGCCGGGTCTTGGCAAAAACTGCGCCGACGGTCACGGCCAGCGTCTCGCCGCTGGTCAGACTGACGCTGACCTCGCCGCCGACCTTGAGGCCCCAATCGTCGGCGGCGTCGCCCGCGACCAGTAACGCCGACATCGGATCGAGGCCTTCGAGGGCGCCGTCGATGACGCCCAGGTTGGCGACCTCGTCGATGGCACTCAGGTCTGTGACCGTCAACTCGACGTCGTCGAGCCGTCCTGGAGCGACCGGGCTGAGGATCTGCGCTGGGTACTCGTCGAGTGGGACCGCGGCAGCCGCTCCAGCGCTTCGCAGGTCGGCGGCCAGGGTCTCGGGCACC
This sequence comes from Acidimicrobiaceae bacterium, assembly GCA_009844405.1. GTDB lineage: Bacteria > Actinomycetota > Acidimicrobiia > Acidimicrobiales > Aldehydirespiratoraceae > Aldehydirespirator. Next base: position 6,427 of record VYBO01000059.1, on the reverse strand, counting down.
CCGGAGAACGTGTCGGTGCTGATCACATAGTCGGCTTGCACCGCGTCGCTCAGGCTCTCGCCGAAGGTGTCCTTGAGGGACTGGCCCACCACGAGCACCATGGCCACGAGGGCGAGGCCGATGGTCAGGGCCACCGCGGTGGCCGCAGTCCGGCGGGGGCTGCGGGCCGCGTTGTCGCGGGCCAGCCGGCCGGGGGTGCGCAGTATCCACGGCAGGGGACGGGCCAGCGCGGCCACGGTCGGCCCGGCGACGAGCGGGCTGAGGACCGCCACCGCCACGAACATCACCGCGGCCCCGATTCCCAGCGACAGCAGCTGCGCGGTGGTGGAGTCGAAGTCGGCGAACAGCCCCCGGCCGATCAGGATCAGTCCCAGGGCGGCAAGAGCGGCGCCCACGATCACCCGCCACAGGCTGCCGTGCCCGCCGTCGTCGCCGCTCTGCTCGCCGAGCCCGGCCACCGGCGAGATCCGTGCAGCCTTCGCAGCCGGCACCAGCGACGCTGCCACCGTGAAGCCGACGCCCACCCCGAAGGCCCATGCCACCGTCCGCGGCCGCAGCGGCAGGGGCCCGTCGGGCAGCGACGCGCCGAAGGCGGACAGCAGCCACTCGAGCGCGAGCGCGCCGAGCATCCCGAGCCCGATGCCGACGGCCGCGGCCGTTGCGCCGATCACCAGCGACTCGATCAGCACCGAGCGGCGCACCTGGCTGGGAGTGGCTCCCAGCGCCCGCAGGAGCGACAGCTCGCGCACCCGCTGGCCGAGCACGATGTTGAAGGTGTTGGAGATGATGAACGCGCTGACGAACAGCACGATGAAGGCGAACACCAGAAGGATCGTCTGGAACGGTCCGATGAAGCTCTCGAAGGCGTCTCCGAACTCCGCCTCAGCCTCCTCGGCGGTGATGACCTCGGTCCCGGCCGGAAGCACCCCCGTGATCCGGTCCCGCACCGTCGAGATGTCGGCGGCCGGATCGGCCCGCACCGCTATCTCGTTGAACTTGCCCTCGAAGCCGAGGACCTGCTGCGCGGTGGGGGTGTCGAACACCGAGAACACCGCGCCGATCCCGGCGTTCTCGGGAAAGCCGAACTGCATGGTGCCGGTGAGGGTGAAGGTGCGGGGTCCGGTCGGGGTGACCACCTGGTAGTCGCGGCCCAGTTCGAAGTCGTAGTCGGCGAAGGTCACGACGTCGACGGCGAACTCCGAGAGGCCCGTCGGCCATTCGCCGTCGATCAGGAAGTACTGCGACAGCGTCGGATCGGCGGTCCAGTTGCTGCCGGCGCGGGGCCCGCCGAAGGTGGTCGGGGACTCGCCCGACCCGTCGGTCGGTATCACGCCGTCCACGAAGAAGGCGCCCTCGGCCGCCCGAACCCCGTCGAGGGCGCGGATGTCGTCGAGCAGGCTGTCGTCCACCGGCGGGGGGGTCGCCTGGGTGATGTCGCCGAAGGGCAGTGCCCCCCGCACGGTGAAGTCGGTGCCGGTGTTGATGTCGGCGGCGAGGTCGTCGAAGGTGGAGCGCAGCGAGTCGGCGGTCACGAAGGCCGAAACCACGAAGGTCACGCCCAGCACGATCGCCAGAGCAGTGAACGCGAAGCGGAGCTTGTGGGCGAGCAGCGACTTCAGGGCCAGACGGAGCATGTCGGGGTCCTCTTCGGAATTCGGAGGGTGGGGCCGGGTGGCGGGCCGAAGGGGTCCGGCTCAGGCGCCGAGCTGGGTCATGTGGTCGCGGATGCCCTGGGGTGTGGGGTCTTCGAGTTCGTCCACGATCTTGCCGTCCACCAGGAACACCACCCGGTCGGCGTAGGAGGCGGCCACCGGGTCGTGGGTGACCATCACGATGGTCTGGCCCATCTGGTCGACCGCGCTCCGCATGAAGCCGAGGATCTCGGCCGCGGTGTTGGAGTCGACGTTGCCGGTGGGCTCGTCGGCGAAGATGATCTGGGGCTTGCCGGCCAGAGCCCGGGCCACCGCCACCCGCTGCTGCTGGCCTCCCGACAGCTCGTTGGGGCGGTGCTTGACCCGGTCGGCGAGACCGGTGGCGCCCACCACCTCGTCCACCCATTCGGTGTCGCCCTTGGCGCCGGCGAGGTCCATGGGCAGGGTGATGTTCTCAATGGCGGTGAGGGTGGGCACCAGGTTGTAGGCCTGGAACACGAAGCCCACGCTGTCGCGGCGCAGCAGGGTCAGGTCCCTCTCCGACAGCGTGGTGAGGTCGGTGTCACCGATGATCACCTGGCCGGAGGTGACCGTGTCGAGTCCGGCCATGCAGTGCATCAGGGTGGACTTGCCCGAGCCCGACGGGCCCATGATGGCGGTGAAGCGGCCCTGATCGAAGGCGACGTCGATGGCGTCGAGGGCCCGAACCTCGGTGTCGCCGGAGCCGTAGATCTTCGAGGCGGCCACGGCCCGGGCCGCGACGGCCAGTGCTTGGGTAGGGGAGGAAGTCACGATTTCTCCTAGGCGCAGAGGGGAGGTCTCACGCGGGACTCTACGAGCGCCCCGAACCTCCCCAACCAGGGACATCCCTTACCTTTCCCTGAGCCCTGACATTCTCGGAGTGCGGCCGTCGCGGCCACGCAGGCTCCGATATCCGAGTTCCGGGGAGCGCATCTCCGGCATCTAGCCGCGAACACTCAAGTTTCAATCCATTGCATCCAAGATGGCATTGGAAATTTGCCGGTATTGCCGCTGCTGAGCGGGCCGCAGCCGCCAGCCGCAGGACGTGCTCAGTCCTGGTGGGACCACTAGTGTCGCGGATGCCGATGAGACTGCCAGCGCCGACCCGGCGAAGCGCTATGAGCACGCCTTGGAGTTCTTGGACCGGCTCATCGACAGCAGCAACAAGATTCCGAACGATCGGAACGAAGCCGAGTCGATCCTGTGGCTCATGAACGAGGCCGCCGAGGATGACGAACCCTCAGACAACGACTCGTCTGCGAAGGAGCCGACCAACGGGAAGTCTTCTGATGTGGAGGCCGTGCCCGGGAAGGCCTGGGTCATCCGAGGCGCCGCCGCCGGAGAGTTCGAGGACCGTAACTTCAAGCACAGCCAGGCCTTGGCTTCATTCGGCTCGCGACTAGACGTGAGGCACGCCTCGAGTCGCGAGGACTTGGAGAAGCGGATGCTTGCAGAATTTCGTATGCACGTTCGTCGGCGATGCCAAGTACAAGCGCATCGACACGAAGGCAGTCCCCAACGCCGACCTGTACCAACTGTTGGCCTACGTCACCGCGTTCAACCTGCCCGGCGGGCTGCTCGTCTACGCGAAGGGCGAGACGGAGCCGGTCGATCATGTAGTCCGTCATGCGAACAAGCGGCTCGAGGTGGTCGCCGTCGATCTGGCCGGTGCCATCGACGATCTTCACGCGGCCATCGACCGCCTAGCCGAACGTGTTTGCCGGTTGCGCGCCGAGGCCACGGGCGATCTGCTAGGCGGCCGATTGGGCGATGGGCTGGTACTCGGGGCCTGAGAGGGGCTCGTAGCCGTCGGGCCACGGCGCGGCCAGTCGACACGGCAGGCGCATATGCGACAGCGCGGTGCTCGGGTTGACATGTTCTGCCGTCACTTGTGTGGCCACCACCCCCACGGAAATTTCGAGTATTCTAGGGTCGGTTTCTCCGAGTATGTTATACTCGGTGTTTCCGAGTACAATGAGTCTGTGCACCAGAGTCCCTTCCCGTACCATGGGCCGCTTCGGGCCGAGCAGGTGTCGGGCCGCGAGAGCCTGGCACTCGACCTCGCGCAACGCATCTCCGACCGCCGCCTCACCGCGCTGATCGGCCCGCGACGCTACGGCAAGACCAGCCTGCTCAAGCGCGTGGCCGCGGACCTGGAGGCCGTGGGGCCGGCTTGCGTTTGGATCGACCTCTACCAGTTGACCTCGATGTCGGACCTCGCCGCGGCGGTGGACAGCGGACTGGCCGGCCTCGTCGGCCCGGCGCGGCGGGTGCTGGACGCCATAGCGGCCTCAGTGTCGCTGTCGGTCGGCGCCCTCGAGTTCGCCCGCAGCCCGCGCAATAGGGTCGATCCGGCGCTGGCCGTGCGAAACAGGCTTGAGGTCGTTGTCAGGACCGCTGAACGCCAGGACCTGTTCGTCGCGTTCGACGAGTTCTCGGGAATCGCCGGTGTGGACGGCGGCGCCGGTCTGCTGCGGACCGGCCTGCAGCACCACTTCCAGTCGCTGGGCATCGTCTTCGCGGGTTCGGAACCCTCGACCATGCGGACCCTGTTCGGCGACCAGTCGCAGCCCTTCTTCGCCCAAGCCGACCTGGTCGAGATCGGGCCGTTGGGCGACGAGGCGGTCCTCGGCATCATTGAGCGGGGTTTCGCCGGCACGGGTCGAGACGCCGGGATCGCAGCGCGCCGCATCGTGTCGATGGTGCGCGGCCACCCTCAGCGTGCGATGCAGCTGGCCGACGCCGTGTGGAGGCGCGTCGAACCTGGCGCTACGGCCGGCCCGACCGAGTGGGAGGAAGCCCTCGCCGAGGTGCGGGCCAGCGTCGAGGCCTTCTCTGAGCGCATGTTCGATCTGCTCACCGCCGGTCAGCGCAAGGTGCTGAGGGCTGTGGCCGGCAGCGGCAGCATCTACGGCCGTGAGGCAGAACTGCTGGACCTGCCCGCCGCCACGGCGCGCGACGCGGCCCAGTCGCTCGTCGGCAAGGGCTTCCTCACCCGCAGCGAGAGGCTCGAGGTGGTCGACCCTCTCCTCGACGACTGGCTGCGCCGCCGATTCCTTCGCTGAGCCCTCCCTGGGATCACTTGACCACTGCGATCAGATGACCGGGCCGACGGACGGCGGCAGCCTGCCAGTCGAGACATCTCAGCGTCCGCCGACGATTCGGTGACTGTCCATGCAGCCCTACAAGGTCGCCGCCTGAAGCGAGGTGACCCTCCGGGGAGCCGGTTGGGACGTTAGTGGCTCGCAACCTGGTGATTGTGCTCTTCGACGGGGGCAGTGCTACGTTTGTGGCATGAGTCGCATACGAATCAGTACCACCGTGGACGAGGGCCTGCTCGAGCGGGCGAAGCGCTCAGGTGCATGGAACAGCGTGGCGGCGATGGTCGACGCGGCCCTGGAAGCGCTCGTTGCGGCTCATCGAGAGGCGCGAATCGACTCGGCCTATGAGGCCTACAACGAACGCCCGATCGACGAACCCGACGCCTGGGGCAGCCTCGCCGACTTCCACGAGGCCAACCGCCGCCATCGAGAGGGGGGCGGGGTTCCTTCCGGAGGCGGATCCGCCGGATGAACGTCCAGCGGGTGCATCGGGGGGAACTCTGGTGGTGGGAGTCCCCCTATGCGGGTCGCCGGCCAGTCGTGGTGCTGTCGCGGGACGCCGCCCTTGCGCGGCTCAACACCGCGATCGTCGCGCCGTGCACGACCAATGTCCGCGGGCTCGTCTCCGAAGTGGTCCTCGAACCCGGCGACGATCCGGTGAGCGTTCTGTCGGCAGTCAACCTCGATTCGGTCGAGAGTGTCGCGCAGGCCCTCCTAACCGAACGAATGGGGCGCTTGAGCGACCATCGCATGAGGCAGGTGTGCACCGCGCTGTCAGCCGCGGTGGCCTGCGGCTGAACTCGCACTGTGACTGTGCGGGTTCTCGATGGACTGCTTGAGTTGGGCCAGGAAGCGGCCGCTGGCGCCGCCGTCGATGACGCGGTGGTCGAAGGTGGCCGACACCGTCATGGTCGGGACCTCCGTCGGGACGCCGTCGATCAGGCGCACAACCGGGCGGGCCATGCCGAAGGCGGCGATCATGCTGGTGCCCACCGGCAGCATCGGCGTGCCGGCCAGCATCCCGAGAGAGCCCACGTTGTTGACGGTGGCGGTGGCCCCGGTCAGCTCGTGGGGTGCCGCGGTGCGGTCGCGGGCCGCGGTGGCCAGCCGCAGGACCTCGGAGGACAGTTCCGGCAACGAGAGGGCGTCGGCGCCCCGCACCACGGGAACCATCAACCCTTCGGGGGTGTCGACGGCCACGCCGATGTCGTAGTGCTCGAAGTACTCGACCTCGTCGCCGTCGAGCCTGGCGTTCATGACGGGATGGTCCCGCAGCACCGGCACCAGCCGCGCCACCAGCAGCGCGTCGAGGGGAACCCGCGAACCGGTTTCGGTCGCCACGGCGGCCCGCGCCTCCATCAGCCCGCTGGCCTCGGCGTCCACCATCGAAGTGAACTGGGGGACCTGCATGGACTCGGTCATATGCCGGGCGATGGAGCGGCGGATGGTCGACAGTCGCTCGCGCCGACCGGTTGCCGGGGCGGGGTCGGCAGCGGCCTCGACGTCGGCGACGGTTATCGATCCCCCCGGTCCGGTACCGGTCACGGTGGCCAGGTCGATGCCCCGCTCCCTAGCCAGCTTGCGGGCCTTGGGCACCGCCTTCACGGAGCCGGCATCAGCCCGATGGAACGGGGGAGGTGCGGGGGCCTGGGG
>VYBO01000027.1 GCA_009844405.1 Acidimicrobiaceae bacterium | reverse complement strand
GAAATGACCACCCTGCGACGCGATTGGCCGCCGATCAATCCGCGCTCGCTCCTAGCATTTATGATGACGGCTGACGACAGACGACCATGCAAGAGAAAGGCCGGCATCGCGGGATTAATCCGCGTGTGCTTGCCGAGCAGTCCTAGTACGACGGGCCGAGTCGGTCCTCGACCGCGAAGAGTCCGGCACAACGAACCAGAAGAACTGCGGGATGGGACATGGCCGTCCATCCGGCGCCCTTGCGGTTGGCGTGGGCCGCAGGTTGAATGGCTGAAGCCATGCTGGTCTCGCTGACTTCGACGTCGCCGGTCGCCACCGATCTGGGGTTCTTGTTGCACAAGCATCCTGATCGTGTGCGTTCGGTCGATGTCGGGTTCGGGCGCGCTCACGTGTTCTACCCGGAGGCGACCGCGCGCCGGTGCACGGCGACGACATACGTCGAGGTCGACCCCTTGGGCCGGACACGGCACCGCGGCCGGCGCTCGGCTCGGGGGCTTGAGCCGTACTTGAATGATCGGCCCTATGCGGCGTCGTCGATGCTGAGTGTTGCGTTGGGCCGGTTGTTCGGCACTGCGTTGAGGGGCCGCTGCGACGACCGGCCCGAGCTGGTCGCACGGCAGCTGGATCTTGAGATCGAGTTGCCGGTTGTGCCGGTGCGGGGCGGGCCGGCGGTCTTGAGGGGGCTGTTCGAGCCGTTGGGCTACGACCTGGACTGTGCGCCGATCGCGCTCGACTCCCGGTTCCCGGCGTGGGGAGACAGCCGTTATGTGACGGCTCGGCTGGCCGGACGGCAGACGGTGCGTTCGGCGCTGGAGCATCTGTATGTGCTGTTGCCGGTGCTCGATGACGCCAAGCACTACTGGATCGGCCCCGACGAGGTCGACAAGTTGCTGCTGCGGGGCGGTGACTGGCTCCGGTCCCATCCCGAGTCCGAGCTGATCGCTCGCCGGTACCTGCGCCTTCCCGATTTCGCCCGGGAGGCTCTGGCCCGTCTGGCCGACGCCGGGGAGGACGCAGACTTCCTCGACACGCAGCACGACGCCGCCGAGCGGGCGAGCGAGTCGCCGATCCGCCTCGGCGAGCAGCGGCTCGAGGCGGTGCTTGAGGCGGTGCGGCGTGTGGGGGCGGGACGGGTTGTCGACCTGGGATGCGGCGAGGGCCGGCTGCTGGAGAGGCTGCTGGCCGAGCCCGCGGTCTCCTATGCGATGGGGGTGGATGCGTCGGTCGGAGCGCTGGAGCGGGCCGAGCGGCGCCTGAAGCTCGATCAGATGTCTGAGCGTCGCCGGGAGCGGGTCCGGCTGATCCAGGGCGCTTTGACCTACACGGACACACGACTGCGAGGATTCGACGTGGCCACAGTCATTGAGGTCGTCGAGCACCTCGACCCCGAGCGTCTCGACGTGTTCGCCGAAGTCGTGTTCGGTCACGTCTGTGCGGCGTCGGTGGTGCTGACGACTCCGAACCGGGAGCACAACGCGAACTTCGAGCACCTCGACGCCCGGGGTTTGCGTCACGAGGACCATCGCTTCGAGTGGACTCGCCGCGAGTTCGAGGCGTGGGCTGGCGACGTCGCGGCGCGTTTCGGCTACGGCTTGGACATCAGCGCCGTCGGGGCGGTGGACCCGGTGTGCGGGCCGCCGACGCAGATGGCGGTGTTCCGGCGGTGAAGAGGGTTCTGTGAGACGCCCTCTCGGCCGCATTGAGATCCCCGAGGTCGGACTGGTGGTGCTTTGCGGCGCGTCCGGTTCGGGCAAGTCGACGTTCGCGCGGCGGCACTTCGCCTCCACCGAGGTCGTGTCGAGCGACCATTGCCGGGCCCTGGTCGGCGACGACGAGACCGACCAGTCCAGCACAGCCGCCGCGTTCGAGCTGCTGCACCACATCGTCGACAAGCGCCTCGAACTCGGTCGCCTCACCGTGGTCGACGCCACCAACGTGAAGGCCGAGGACCGCAAGGGCCTGCTGGAGTTGGCCCGCCGATGGGACGTGCTGGCCACCGCCGTCGTGTTCGATCTGGCGGCGGCCGCCTGCCTGGCCCACAACGAGCGGCGAAGCGACCGGCGGACCCCGGTGCATGCCGTCAAGCGCCAGCACGACACGCTGCGCCGCGGCGCCAAGCGGCTGCGAAAGGAGCGCTTCACCCGGGTCTACACGCTCGGCTCGACGGAGGAACTGGACGCGGTGGAGGTGGTTCGCACCCGGCTGTGGAGCGACCGCCGCGACGACGCCGGCCCCTTCGACATCATCGGCGACGTCCACGGCTGCCACACCGAGCTGGTGAGCCTGCTCGACCGGTTGGGCTACGACACCGCAGCCGACCCGATCACCCATCCCGCGGGTCGCCGGGCGGTCTTCGTCGGGGATCTCGTCGACCGGGGCCCGGCGGTGGCGCAAGTGCTCGAAGTCGCCATGTCGATGGTGGCCGCGGGCAGCGCGATGTGCGTCGCGGGCAACCACGAGGTCAAGCTGCGCCGTGCCCTGGCGGGACGCAACGTCAAGGTCAGCCACGGGCTGGCCGAGTCGCTCGAACAGCTCGAGACCCGGGGCCCCGCCTTCGCCGAGCGGGTCGCGGGGTTCATCGACGGCCTCATCAGCCACTACGTGCTTGACGGCGGCCGGCTGGTGGTCGCCCACGCCGGCCTTGCCGAGCGCTACCACGGCCGGTCGTCGGGCCGGGTGCGCGAGCTCGCCCTCTACGGCGACACCGACGGGGAGACCGACGAGTTCGGGCTGCCGGTGCGGTACCCGTGGGCCGACGACTACCGGGGCGAGGCCGCAGTCGTCTACGGCCACATCCCGGTGCCGGAGCCGGTGTGGGCCAACAACACCATCTGCATCGACACCGGAGCGGTCTTCGGAGGCGAGCTGACCGCACTGCGCTGGCCCGAGCGCGACCTCGTCTCGGTGCCCGCCGCCGCCGAGCACTACGAGCCCATCCGGCCCGCCGGCGGCCCCGTTGGCGCTCCGTCGGGGCCGGCGCGCTTGTTGGACGTCGGCGACGTGGTGGGCAAGCACCATGTCACCACGGCGCTGGCGGGGCGTGTGCTCATCGAAGCCGAACGGTCCAGCGCCGCCCTCGAGGTCATGAGCCGCTTCGCGGTCGACCCGCGGTGGCTGGTCTACCTGCCCCCCACCATGGCCCCCGCCGCGGCCTCGGGCCGCGCCGGCTGTCTCGAGCATCCCGACGAGGCCTTCGCGTACTTCCGCAACGCCGGCGTCCACGAGGTCGTGGTCCAGGAGAAGCACATGGGCTCGCGGGCGGTGCTCGTGGTTGCCCGCGACGCCGGCGCCGCCGGGGCCCGATTCGGGATCTCCAATGACCAGGCCGGCGTGATCGTCACCCGCACCGGCCGGCCCTTCTTCGCCGATCCCGCCGTGGCCGGCGCTGTGCTCGACCGGATCCGCGCCGCGGCCGACGCGACCGCACTGTGGGGCCGCCTCGGCACCGACTGGCTGGTCGTCGACGCGGAGGCGCTGCCGTGGTCGGCCAGAGCCGCCGCCCTGATCCGGCAGCTGTACGCCGCGACCGGCGCGGCCGGAACGGCCGCTCTCGAAGCGGCGGGCCGCCTGATGGCCGGCGCGGACCGCCGCGGCGTCGACGTCTCTGCCCTCGCGGCCCGCACCGGCGACCGGGCCGCCCATCTCGCCGCCTTCGTGGACGCGTACCGGCAGTACTGCTGGGGCGTCGACGGCGCCGACGGCATCGAGATCGCCCCGTTCCAGATCCTCGCCGCAGAAGGGGAGGTGCTGGCCCGCCGAGGTCACCGCTGGCACCTGGAGCAACTGGACGCGCTGGTCGACCACGCGCCGGGGATGCTGCGCCGGACCGAACGCCGCTTCGTCGACCTCAGCGACGAAGCGGACGTCCAGCAGGCAACCGACTGGTGGCATTCGCTGACCGCCGGCGGCGCCGAGGGCGTAGTGGTCAAGCCGGTCGAACCGATCGCCGCCACCGGGAACAGGTTCGTCCAGCCCGGCGTCAAGTGCCGGGGCCCGGAGTATCTCCGCCTCATCTACGGCCCCGAATACCTCGAACCGGCGAACCTCGAACGACTGCGGCAACGGTCGCTCGGCCGCAAATCGTCGCTGGCCCGCCGCGAGTTCGCTCTGGGAATCGAGGCCCTCGACCGGTTCGTGGCCAACGAGCACCCAGCCCGAGTACACGAATGCGTCTTCGGCGTGCTCGCACTCGAGAGCGAACCCGTCGACCCCCGCCTCTAGTGGTGTGTCGCGGATTTGATGATCCGGGCCATCTACGGGTCCGAGCAGGTCAAAGCGTTCGCCATGCGGGTCACCGTTTCTCCGACATACCACTAGTTTGGTCCGTCGCGGATTTGGTCAGGGCACCCCGAGAAGGCTCGCGGCACGATCTTGAGCCTTCTAGTCGTCCCCAGCCTTTTGGGCGACACTCCTCCTCGAGCGGCGGCCCGTCGACCGACGCGTAGCCCGCCGGTAGCGCAGACTTGGCGCGCGCCGTGCTGCGGGGAGCGTGTTTGGAGAGACGGGTCGCCTACGGCTGCTGGAGCGCGGGCCAGTGGGCGGCTCTGGCCATGAAGATGTCGGGGTCGGCCAGCCAGTGTGCGAATCCGATTCTGCCGTTGTCGGTGAGCCACCCCAGTGCGGTGTTCATCCGCTCAAGCAGGTCGGTGTCAGCAGCGTCGACGACGAACCCGCCCTGCTCGACTTGGTCGTCGAAGGCGGTCACCGCGAACTGTCCCTGTGAGGCCGCGGCGATCTGTGAGTTGCCGACCGCGCCGCGCGCCACCGCGTCGACGCGGCCCTCGCTCAGCGCCGAAAGCAGCGCCGCCTCACCGAGGGGCGCGCCGGCGTCGTCGCCGAGGTAGAGCACCTGGGGCCGGTTCGGGTCAGCAGGGATGAGCCGCACCCGCCGGGCCAACTCGGGGGAGGCGCCTGCGGCGGTGATGGTGAGCGCACCGTCTGCGGCGACAACAACCTCGCCTGCGGGTGTGTGTACTCGGGTGCCGGCGTTGAGGCCGCCCGCTTCGTCGGCCACGCCTATGAGCTGCAACAGCCGCGCCTCGCCGGTGGTGTTGGGCAGCGCCCCCACGATGTCGCCGCCGGTCAGCGAGTCGTGATCATCCAACCGGGGGGCGTCGCCGGCCCGCACCAGAAGCGACTGGCGGAATTCGATGTGGCCGTCGGTGAACGCGACCACGGTGTCGCCCGCCGCATCAACCGTGCGGGACTCAAGGATCGTGATACCGCCTGCGGCCAGGTCTGTGCCCCCAGTCGCCGGTTCGAACCAGATCCCCTCCCAGGTGCTGATCCCGCGCCGCTCGAAGCGCAGTCCGACGCCCTCCATGGCCTCGATCGCGCTCAACAAGTCGGCCTCATAGCCGACATGGACATCGAAACCCGCCGTCCCGGGCTCGGGATCAGCCGAGAGGCTTACCGGCTCAAAGAACGCGTAGAACGCCACCGCCACGGTCCGCCGCCCGAACCCGTCCCCGGTTCCTGAGCATCCCACCGACGCCAGCAGCGCCGCGCACGCGAGGGCGACGCCGAGCCTGGCGATCACCGCGGCGCGCTTGCCGCGGGCGCGTCCCAGTCGCGTCTCCACCAGCCAAACCTACCGAGATCCCCGATCAGCAACAGCACGCCGGCCGACGGTTCACGGCAGCCAAGCCTCAGCGTCTCGGTGTTCCCCCAGTCGGGGGCCAAGCGGGCACAGAGCGCTCGAAGTGCTCGCCGACGCCGGACTCGCTCACGAGGCAATCGTCTGCCGGCGCCGCTTCGGCAGGGGCCGGCATCCCGCCGGACTCAACTTCGGCGACAAGTTCTCCTATGAGGCCCCGCGGATAGGCGGGCGACCCGGCCCATACGGGGCGGGGCCGTGG
>VYBO01000090.1:2982-5912 GCA_009844405.1 Acidimicrobiaceae bacterium | reverse complement strand
CCTCCCGGATCGCCCCCAGCAGCCGCTCGTAGATGCCGAGCACCACTGCGATGGTCCCGCCCGACACCCCGGGCACCACGTCGGCCGCGCCCATGGCCAGCCCACGGGCCAACCCGAGCGCCAGCCGCCTCCCGGTGCCCCAGCCCGCCTCACGCCCGTTCATCGCCTAGCCCCCAAGATCCCGGGTTGGTTGTGTGTGGTGGGTCCACAGAAATCGCCCGAGATTTCTGTGCCCGCCCCTGCCTCGACCGCACCCGGTCAGGTCTGGGAGGCGAGGCGGCGGTTCTTGACCTTGGCCTTTAGGTAGTCCCGGTTCAGCACCGCGATGAAGTCGAGGCTGATCTCCTTGGGACAGGCCTCGGTGCACTCGCCGTGGTTGGTGCACGACCCGAAGAACGACTCCATCGTCTCGACCATGGCCTCGGCCCGCCGCCACCGCTCGGGCTGGCCCTGCGGCAGCACGTTCAGGTGGCCGAGCTTGGCCGCGGTGAACAGTTGGGCCGCCGAGTTCGGGCAGGCGGCCACGCACGCCCCGCAGCCGATGCAGGCCGCCGCGTCCATGGCGAAGTCGGCCACGTCCTTGGGCACCGGGATCTCGTTGGCGTCGGGGGCGGTTCCGGTCGGCGCCGAGATGAAGCCTCCCGACTCGATGACCCGGTCGAACGCCCGGCGGTCCACCATCAGGTCCTTCACCACCGGGAACGCCGCCGCCCGGAACGGCTCGATCACGATCTCGTCGCCGTCACGGAACTTGCGCATGTGCAGCTGGCAGGTGGCGGTGGCCTTCTCGGGACCGTGGGGCCGGCCGTTGATCATCACCCCGCACGTGCCGCAGATGCCCTCCCGGCAGTCGTGGGCGAACGTGACGGGCTCGACGTCGTCCTCGATGAGACGCTCGTTGACGATGTCGAGCATCTCCAGGAACGAGCAGTCCTCGGGGATGTCGTGGGCGTCGACGTCGAGGAATGCCCCCGGCTCGTCCGGCCCGGCCTGACGCCAGATCCGCAGCTTCAGCCGCAGCGTCGCCGGGTGCCCGTTCCCAGCCCCGTTGCCGACGCTCACTTGTAGCTCCTCTGGGTGAGCTTCACATACTTGAACTCCAGCGGCTCCTTGACCAGTTCCTGGGGCCGGTCCGGACCCTGCCAGTCCCAGGCGGCCACATAGGCGAAGTTCTCGTCGTCCCGCAGGGCCTCGCCCTCCGGCGTCTGGTGCTCCTCCCGGAAATGCCCGCCGCACGACTCCTCCCGGTGCAGGGCGTCGCGCACCTTCAGCTCGGCCATCTCCATGAAGTCGTCCACCCGGTTTACCTGCTCCAGCGACTGGTTGGTGGTGTCGGCCGAGCCCAGCACCTTCACGTTGGCCCGGAACTCCTCCCGCAGCGCCGGGATCTCGGTTAGCGCCTTCTCCAGGCCGGTGCGGTTGCGGGCCATGCCGCAGCACTCCCACACGATCTTGCCCAGCTCCCGGTGGTAGTGTTCCACCGACCGGGTGCCCCTCACCGCCAGCCAGCCCCGGGTTCGGTCGTCCACCTCGGCCACCGCCGCCGCGAACGCCGGATCGTCGACCGGCACCGGTGCCGACCCCAGCTTCGGCGCCAGGTAGTCGCCGATGGTGTAGGGCAGCACGAAGTAGCCGTCGGCCAGGCCCTGCATCAGCGCCGAGGCGCCCAGCCGGTTGGCCCCGTGGTCCGAGAAGTTGCACTCGCCCAGGGCGTAGAGGCCGGGCACATTGGTCATCAGGTTGTAGTCGACCCACAGCCCGCCCATGGTGTAGTGGGTGGCGGGGTAGATGCGCATGGGGGAGCGGTACGGGTCCTCGCCGGTGATCCGCTCGTACATGTCGAACAGGTTCCCGTACTTCTCCCGCACCACCGCCTCGCCGTCACGGGCGATCACGTCGGCGAAGTCGAGGTACACGCCGTTGCGCAGCGGCCCCACCCCCAGGCCTTGGTCGACCATCGTCTTGGCGTTGCGGGATGCCACATCCCGGGGCACCAGGTTCCCGAACGCCGGGTACTTCTCCTCCAGGAAGTAGTAGCGGTCGGCCTCGGGCACGTCGGCCGCGGCCCGCGCCTCGTCCATGCTGCGGGGCACCCAGATGCGCCCGTCGTTGCGCAGCGACTCCGACATGAGGGTCAGCTTCGACTGGAACTCGTCGCTGGCCGGAATGCAGGTCGGGTGGATCTGCGTGTAGCACGGGTTGGCGAACGTCGCCCCCCGCCGGTGGGCCCGCCACGCCGCCGTCACGTTGCAGTTCATGGCGTTGGTCGACAGGTAGTAGACGTTGCCGTAGCCGCCGGTGGCCAGCACCACGGCGTGGCCGCTGTGGGCCTGCACCTCGCCGGTGAGCAGGTCCCGGACGATGATCCCGCAGGCCTCGCCGTCCTTGACCACGATGTCGAGCACGTCGGCCCGGTTGTGCAGCGTCACCCCGCCGGCTGCGATCTGGGCGGCCATGGCCTGGTAGGCGCCCAGCAGCAGCTGCTGGCCGGTCTGGCCCCGGGCGTAGAAGGTGCGGCTCACCTGGGCGCCGCCGAAGGACCGGTTGGCCAGCAGGCCGCCGTACTCCCGGGCGAAGGGCACCCCCTGGGCCGCGCACTGGTCGATGATGTTGAGCGACACCTGGGCCAGCCGGTAGACGTTGGCCTCCCTCGAGCGGTAGTCGCCGCCCTTGACGGTGTCGTAGAACAGCCGGTACACCGAGTCGCCGTCGTTGCGGTAGTTCTTGGCCGCGTTGATGCCGCCCTGGGCGGCGATGGAGTGGGCCCGGCGGGGCGAGTCGTGGAACGTGAACGCCTCGACCGCATATCCCAGCTCGGCCAGCGACGCCGCCGCCGATGCCCCGGCCAGCCCGGTGCCCACCACCAGGATCTTGAAGCGCCGCTTGTTGGCCGGGTTGACCAGCTTCACCGAGAACTTGTGGTTGTCCCA
>VYBO01000090.1:2212-2882 GCA_009844405.1 Acidimicrobiaceae bacterium | reverse complement strand
CGCCACCGGGATCGACGACAGCGACTCCACCACGTTGTGGTACACGTCGCCCCGGATGTAGTCGTCGCCGAGCCACCAGCCCCACGTCAGGTCGGCCAGGTGGAACAGCACGTACAGGCCGACGATGGGGCCGGTCCAGCGCATGGTGCGGCTGGCAAAGTCGACGGCCACGTAGTCCTGCCCGCCGGCGTAGCGCTTGTTGCCGCTGACCCAGTTGGCCCTGGGGCTGCTGCGCCGGCTGATCTCCTTGAGCGACCAGGCGCTGTGGATGTGCAGCACGAACATGGCCATCAGGCCGAGCCGCATCACCCACAGGATCAGGGTGCGGGGCACCAGGTGGCCGCCCAGGTCCCGCAGCGCCTCGGCGTACTCGTTGAGCTGGGTCGGGCCCTCGTACAGGTGCAGGTTGCCGATCATGTGCACGATCACGAAGGCCAGCAGCCCGATCCCGGTGACCGCCATCACGTACTTCTTGCCGACCGCAGTCTGGTAGATGTTCAGCGGCCAGGGAAGCTCCCGCCGCCGCCGTCTCAGCGGCGGCACCCGCTCGGCGGTCTCAGGGGGAGCGACCGTCTGCACCATCCCCCCAAACCTATCGCCCCCGCCACCGCTCCCCAGAATCTCGGGTTGGTTGTGTGTGGTGTGTCCACAGAACTCTCCCGAGATTCTC
>VYBO01000090.1:0-2202 GCA_009844405.1 Acidimicrobiaceae bacterium | reverse complement strand
CAGAATCTCGGGTTGGTTGTGTGTGGTGTGTCCACAGAACTCTCCCGAGATTCTCCACCAGGCGCTAACTGGCCCGACGACCGGCTGGCGCCAACAGTTCGGCAACGGAGTTGCACAGCTGGTTTGGGCGGTCCACGTAGTCGCTCCAAGTGAAGGTGAGCACCGTCCAGCCGATCACCGTCAAGGCGTTGCGCCGACGAGGGTCTCGCTCGAAGGACACGCTGTTGAGGTGCCATCGCTTGCTGTCGAGTTCGATGGCAACACGATGATCCGGATACGCCAGGTCGACCTGCGCCAGCAACTCCCCTGACGGGTCGCAGACTCGGTGCTCGAAGACGGGACGCTCGAGTCCGAAGTCAGTAAGGAGATCCGAGACCATCCGACTCCATGCGCTGAGGGGAATCATGTCGTCACCCCTGCGCTCATCGAGAGCATCGCGGAACGGACCGCAACCGGTGCGTCCCTGTCTCGAGTGCGCCACCAGCACGGTGTAGAGGTCCGAGAGCCTTTGGAGCCCTTGGCGGAGGACCGCATCGATGGCGTGATCCAGTTGCTTGCGAGTGACCACGGCCGCCACATCCAGAACCGTTCGGCCGATCCCGGTGCATGGGATGCCGTCTCGGTCGATGGGCTTGGCAAGATGCATCTGAGTCGTTCGGTGAAGCCGTACGCCCTTGATCATCGGTCTCCTCTTCCATGGCACGAGGACTTCGATCCGGTCGAGTTCGTAGCCGTCGATGCCATGTAACGCGGCAGCCGAGCGGTGGCTAGCTACGCCGTCGCAGGCGAGGCACATGGCGAGCAGTCGTGATTGGGGGGTCTCAGGAGAGACGGCGTGCCGATAGACGCCACGGTGGACGCTCTCCCACTGCCCCGTCCTTAGGCGCCAGCCGATCTGGGCGTCGGTCATACCTGCAGCCAGGGCCTGCCGGCGTGATATCAGCCCGTGCTGATGGTTCATCTGCTCAAGTATCATCGTCTCATCCATGAATCTTGTAAACTACATGACATTATATGTAAACAGCAACGTTCCGGCTGTGCGTGGAATCTCGGGTGAGTTCTGTGGGCCCAGTGCGTACAACCAACCCGAGATTGTGGGGCGGAGCGGGGTGGGGTGGGCCGACGGGCCTGTGCAGCCGTCCCGCCGGCCGCGTCGGTGCGGGTTCTAGCGGCGAGCGAGCGCGGGGGTCATGGGCGCTACCAACTGGGCCGCGCCGATGAGGGCGTGGAAGTAGAAGTGGGCCACCACTGCGCCGATGACGGTGGCCGCGGCGTCGTGGCTCCGCTCGGTGGGCTCCAGGGGCCCGGCGTCGGCCAGCATCCGGGCCCTGAAGCCGGCGATGAACTCTGCGTCGGTGATCAGTAGGCAGACCTCCTGGTTGCAGCGGAAGCTGTGACGACTGAAGTTCGAGGACCCGGCCAGCAACTTGTCGTCGTCGGCCAGCAGGAACCGGGCGTGGAAGAAGTCCGGGTAGGTGCGCAGTTCCACGCCGGCGCGGGCCAGGCGGCTCCAGATGTAGGGCTCGGCCAGGCGCAGCCAGCGGTAGTTGTTCTGCCGGGCGGTGATGACCGTCTTGGCCGGGACCCGGGCCTGGCCGAGCAGCTTGACGATCCCGACGTCGAGGGAGTACGGGGAGGCGAGGACGAGGCTGCGGTTCGCGCCGTTGATGACCTCGGTGAACGCTGGCTCGATCTCCCTGTTGGTCAGGACCGTGGTGTTCACGGAGCGGCGGTCGCCTCGCTCGGTGCGGGCGAAGTCTTCGGTGAGGGAGGTGACTATGGCGGGGTCGGCCGTGCGGATCATGAAGTCGCGCCAGGCGAAGTTGTGGTCGCTGATATTGATGCCGCCGAGGTAGGCGCGGTCGTCCACCACGTAGAGCTTCTTGTGGTTGCGGCTCAGCCCGAAGAGCTTCACCGGTCCGAAGGGCTGGGTGAAGGTCACAGCCACACCGGCGACCCGCAGCCGGTCGAACATGGCCTTCGTCTCCGCAGCCTCGTGGAGCACGGACGGGTCGGTGTCCTTGCGGTCGCTCACGTAGCGCAGGGCGAAGCAGTCGACGAGCAGCCTCACGTCCACGCCCCGGCCGGCGGCCCCGGCCAGCAGGTCGGCCACGGCCAGGCCCGAGGCGTCGCCGTCGAAGGTCATCACCTGTACGAGCACCCGCCGCTCGGCCGAGGCCAAGGCCCGGTGCAGGTCCTCGA
>VYBO01000010.1:24733-35378 GCA_009844405.1 Acidimicrobiaceae bacterium | reverse complement strand
GGCCCACCCCACCCCGTTCCGCCGCAAGATCTCGGGTCGGTTATGGGTTGGCGACCTCCACCGGTGGATGCAAGTGATCGGCCATGATGGCCGGTCGCTGCACCGGCATCCGAACCGGTGGAGGTTCTCAGTGTGGCACGGAGGCTCAGCTTCGACGAGCGGGCTCGGATCGAGGCGATGCAGCAGGCGGGGGTGAGCGCCGCCGGAGCGGCCCGGTGCTTGGGCCGCGATCCCGGCACGATCTATCGCGAGCTCAGACGCGCCGGCGGCCGAGCGGGCGGCTATGACGCGGTGTCCGCGCAAGCTGCGGCCGACACGCGTGCGGCGAGGGCCAAGACGGCCAATCTGGCCGCGGATCCCGAGCTGGCCGAGATGGTCCGCGAGCGTCTGGCGGTGCGCTGGCCGCCGCACGCGATCTGCGCGGACCTGCGCGCCGAGGGGCGCCGGATCAGCGCGGAGACGATCTACGCGGCCTGCTATGACCACACCGGCCGACGCGGGCTGCCCGAGGGGTCCTGGCGGCTTCTGCCGCGGCGCTGCCGACGGCGCAAACCACAAGGCCGCGGCACGCGAAAGCCCGGACCGCTGGGCGATTTCAAGGCGACAGCGGCCCGGCCGTCGTGCGGGGCGGGCGGCTCGTCAACGTGGTGTCGGCCGAGGTCTACGAGGCCGACGTGGCCGTGTACGGCAATACCGTGGTGACGCTGGGCGACGTGTCGGCCCACTCCGGGCCCGACACCGGGATCGTCGACGCCGAAGGCCGCCACCTGGTGCCGGGCCTGTTCGACGGCCACCAGCACATCGAGTGCTCCAAGCTGTCGATCACCAGTGCGGCCAAGATGCTGGTGCCCTTGGGGACCACCAACGTGGTCTCGGGCCTCGACCAGATCCTGGTGGTGGCCGGGCTGGCCGGGGCCGAGGCCTTCCTGCGGGAGTCGCAGGCCACCCCGCTGCGGGTGTTGTGGGGCGCGCCGTGCAAGACGCCCTACACCCTGCCCACCTCCACCGTCGGCCACTACTTCGGACCCGACGACCACCGGGCCGCCCATAGCTGGCCCGAGTGCGTGGGCGTGTGGGAGACCGTCCGCGAGTTCGTTACCACCGGCGACCCCGACGAGTTGGCCGCCATGGAGATCGCCCGTCAGAACCGGCTGCCGGTGCTGGGCTGCGCGCCCATGGCCACCGGGGCGGACCTCACCAGCTAGGCCTGCGTCGGCATCCGCCTCGACCACGAGAGCTACGACTCGGCTGAGTGCCTGGCGAAGCTCCGCAACGGCATGTACGTCGTGATCCGGGAGTCGTCTTTCGCCCACTTCCTGACCGAGAACATCCGGCTGGTGCTGGAGCACGCTCCCGGCGCGGCCCGCCGGGTCAGCTTCTGCACCGACGACGTGGTGGCCTCCGACGTGCTGGACCGGGGCCACCTCGACAACATGGTGCGCATGGCGGCCGACGCCGGCGTCGATCCCATGACGGCCATACAGGTGGCCACCGTCAACGGCGCCGAGGCCTACCGGGTGGACCGAATGGTCGGGTCGATCTCGCCGGGCCGCTACGCCGACATCTGTTTCGCGGAGGACCTGGAGGACTTCCGGGTGTCGATGGTGATGGCCGGCGGGCAGGTGGTGGCCCGCGACGGCGAGATGGCCATCGACCTCGAGCCGCCCAGCCGTGACGGGCTGCTGACCGGGCCGTTCCGCATGGCCCCGGCCGCGGCCGACGACTTCGCGGTGCCCACCGGCCTGCCCGACGGCCCGGTGGAGGTGCTGGCCATTGGGGTGACCGATCAGATCTTCGTGCGCAAGCGCCGCGACGTGGTGCTTCAGGCGGCCGGGGGCCGGGTGGGGCCCGACATCGGCAACGACGTGGCCCTGGTGAGCGTGGTGGAGCGCTACGGCAGGAACTCGAACCGCCCCACCGCGTTCGTGGCCGGGTTCGGGCTCCGCTCCGGGGCGCCGGCCACCTCCAGCGCCCCCGACGACAACAACATCGTGGTGATCGGGACGTCGCCGGAGGACATGGCGGCAGCCGTCAACCATCTGGCCACCCACGGCGGCGGCCAAATGGTGGTGGACGGCGGCGCGGTGGTGGAGTTCCTGCCCCTGCCCATCGGCGGGATCGTGTCCGACCTCGACCCGGCCGACATGCTGGCCGAGGAGGAGAAGCTCGACCGGGCGGCCAAGGCGCTGGGCTGAACGGTGGACTGGCCGTTCATGTACCTGTTCTTCCTGCCCATCACCTCGACACTCTCCACACCCGGGAGTGCCACGGCCTGGTGTGGGCCTGCGAGGGCGAGCCGGCCGCCGACGATCCACCCGACTGGGGGGTCTACGACCGGCCCGACGTGCAGACCCTCCAGATCGGCCCGGTGCGCTGGGACGCCTCCGCCAGCCGGGTGGCCGAGAACTTCAACGACATCACCCACTTCTCGACCATCCACCGGGTCACGTTCGGGCCCAGCGACCGGCCGGTAGCCCCGCAGGAGGTGGTCGCCACCGATACCGGCTTCGCTTCCAATATCAGCGTGTTCCAGCAGTACCGCAACACCCTCGACGGCTCGGTGGAGGAGGTCGAGGCCGCCTACCGCTACGACTTCACGTTCCCGTTCTCGTGCGAGCTGACCATCACCTACCCCGACGGCGAGATCGAGTGCATCCAGCTGTCGGCCCTGCCCGAGTCGGCCACGTCCAGCCTGGTGTTCCAGCAGAGCGCCCGCACCAACCTGGGCAACGACCCGGTCGAGCCGTGGCGGGACTTCCAGGCCGCCGTCAACGAGGAGGACCGGGTGATCTGCGAAGCCCTCCAGCCCAGGGAGGTGTCGTTCCGCCTCGAAGGCACCGGCGAGGTCGCCCTGCCGACGGACGCGTTCTCGATCGCCTACCGAAGGCTCTGGAAGTCCCTCTGCGCCTAGCGCGCCGTAATCGCCGCAGTAACGGCTAGGTGGGCGGCCACCCGCCGGGCACAGGAATCTCGGGACGATTCCGGGTACCTACCACCCAATACCAACCCGAGATTCCTGATAGTGGTGGGCCGGCTACGAGATCACCGTCGTGTAGCGGTTGGTGGCGACCGGTGCGGGCTCACCGTCCGCGCCTGCACGCCCGGTGAGGGTCAGCTCCAGCGTGAGTTGGCCGGGCCGGGCGACCACCGGGACAACCGCCGAGAGCCGGCCCACCATCACGCAGTCGTCGGCCCGGGCCGTGCCCTCCCACCGGTGCTCGCGGACCACCCGGCCGTCGGGACCGAGCATCCGGGCCTGCACCTGCATACCGGGCACGTCGGCCCGGGTGTCGTTGACCACATGGACGGCGAGATCGAGCACTTCCCCGGCCCCCACGCTCTCGGGCAGTTGATCGGCCACCGCGATCAGCGGGCGGCACGCCTCCTGAAGCGCCCACCACCCGGGCTTCGGTCGGCGCAACCCGTCCAGCACGCCGAACCCGCCGTCGGTCCCCGCGACCGCCGCGGCGCGTTCGGAGCCACCCGCGTCGGCCAGGGCGTGCAGCAGGAAGCCTCCGGTCGGCCGGTACTTCAGCCGCCGCAGCGTCTCGATGGTCGACTTGACCACCTCGGGCTGGTCGTCGGCCACCGGCGTGCCGAACGCCGACACGAACCGGGCCATGGCCGGCACGCGGGCCAGCACCGGACCGGCATCGGCGGCCCGCCCCCCGTGCAGGCCGAACCACAGCTCGCTGGTGGTGCCGTCCAGCAGCGGGGCACGGGGCGGCACGCCGGTGTGGGACACCACCGGGCGGGAGCCGTCGCAGCGGTCGAGCACCCGGCCCAGCCGCCGGTCGAGCAGATCGCGGTTCCATGACGGCCCCTGGCGGCGAACCACCGCCGGTGTGCGGCCGGGGCGGCGGGACCGGGAGTACGGCTGGTCGTGCGCGCACCACACCGCCACGGACGGGCGGTGGCCCAGCAGGTCGACGGCCTCACGGGCCTGGCGGCTAGCCTCGTCGGCGACGCTGCGGCTCATGAGGCCGCGGACCGGCAGGTCCTGCCACACCAGCACGCCCAACTCGTCGGCCGCGTCGTACAGCTCGGGCCGGGCGATGTGGGCGACCGGTCGCACCAGGTCGAGGCCGGCGTTGCGGGCGGCCCGGATGTCGTCGGCCACCTCCGATGCCGTGGCCGTGCCCAGCAGCGGCCGGGTGGGCAGCAGGTTGGCGCCCTTGACGAACAGCCGCTCACCGTTGACGTACAGCACCCAGCGGCGCATGGCCACCGACCGGAACCCGATGCGGAAATGCCGCCGGTCGTGGACCTTGGTGCCCGTCAACGCCTCCATCACTAGGTCGCACAGGTGCTGTTCGCCCAGTGCATGGGGCCACCACAGCGGGGGGTCGTCGACGTCGACGGACCACTCCACCCGGTTCTCCCCGTCGGCGGCATGGTGGCTGTGGACGTGCTCGGTGCCGGCCACCCGTATTCCCAGATCCACCGGACCGCCGCCGGGCACGTCCAGCACCGCCCTCAGCTCCAGCCGGGCCCGGTTCTCGCCGGTGCTGACATCGGCGCAGACGGCCCGGGCGTGGCGGATCGCGATCCGCCCCGTGGACCGCAGCCGGACCGGTCGCCACACCCCGCCCACGATCAGGTCGTCGACCCCGCACAGCTCGGGATCCTGCAACGCCCCGGTGAGCAGGGTCCGGTTGTCGGGATCGCCGAAGCGGCGGCAGGTGGCCTCGATGGCCAGCAGGTGCTCGGACCGGGCGGCGAGCTGCTCGGTCACCTCCAGTTCGTGGGGCACGAAGTAGCCGTCGGTGTGGCCCAGGTAGGAGCCGTCGAGCCAGACGTCCCCCTGCTGGGCCAACCCCTCGATCCGCAGCCACCACCGCCGGCCAAGGCCCCCGGCGGGGTCGTCGGCCCCGTCAACGGCGTCCTCGACGGTGGTTTCGTCCTCGACGTTGGTTTCGTCCTCGCCCCCGGCTGCGATCGCCTCCGGCGGTCCCTCGAAGCGGTGGCGGTACAGCACCGACTCCTCGACGGCCAGGTGCGAGCCCTCGCCGCCGGCAGCGGGCTGGGCCCAGTGGCCGGGCACCTGCATCTCCGCCCAGCGCGAGTCGTCGTGGTCGAACTCGTGGAACGTGCGCCGCCGTCCCTCGGTGGCTGCAGCGACCCGCCACGTCCCGCTCAGGTCCACCGCCCCAAGCTACCGCCCGCCCCATCACCAAGCCCCAGCGCCAGGGCTCCCCCGTCTTGCCCCGCAAATCTCGGGTTGGTTTTGGGTGGTAGGTACCCGTAATCGTCCCGAGATTTCTGCGCCCGCCGGGCCTCCGTATTCTCGGGTTGGTTTTGGGTGGTAGGTACCCGTAATCGTCCCGAGATTTCTGCGCCCGCCTCGCCCCGGAGAGGGGCAGCGGGTCCCCCGGTTAGCGGACGGGCTAGCGAGAGCGGTATTGGGCTCGGGGGCCTTTGGTGTCCTTGTTGAGACGCTTCGAGAGGTGCAGGCCCTCCAGCACCAGCTCCACCGCGGAGGCGACCATGGCGGGCGACTCGGCCGCCTCGTCGTCGGCCAGCAGCGCTTGCACGGGGGCGGTGAGGGCCGGGACGGTGGCCAGCAGGCCGGCGTAGTCGGTGTCGGCCACGTCGTCGCCCACGTCCACCACCAGGTCTTCGTCGAAGGCGTCCACCACGGCACGATGGAGGTCGGGCGGCACGCTGTCCTTGAACACCGACAACACCGCCGAGTGGACCAGCCGCTCCAGTATCTCGGCCTCCCGGCCCTCCTCCAGGGTCTCGATCTCGACCTTGCCCGCGGTCGACGAGGCGAGCGCCTCGAGGTCGGTCACCCGGGGAACGGCGTGATGGGAGCCGGCCCTCAGGGTGCGGCGCACCGAGTTGGCCACCATCGTCTCGGTATTGGAGATGCTGAGGCGCACCGACACTCCCGAGCGCTGCGAGACATGGGAACTGGACCGGGCCGCCCGGGTGAGCGCCACCACGATGCGGGTCATGAACGACGGCACGGTCACGTCCACGCCGGTCGGGTCGCGGCCGTCACGGCCCTCGCCGCCGTCGCCGGACCCAGCGCCGCCCGAGCCGACGTAGGCCTCCTGCTCGACGATGGCGATCTCGGTGCCGGCGTCGAGCGGGTAGTGGGTGCGAACCTGGGCGCCGAAGCGGTCCTTGAGGGGCGTGATGATGCGGCCCCGGTTGGTGTAGTCCTCGGGGTTGGCCGACGCCACCAGCACCACGTCGAGGGGCAGGCGGACCTTGTAGCCGCGGATCTGGACGTCGCTCTCCTCCAGCACGTTGAGCAGGCCCACCTGGATGCGCTCGGCGAGGTCGGGCAGCTCGTTGATGGCGAAGATCCCCCGGTTGGTGCGGGGCACGAGCCCGTAGTGCAGGGTGAGCTCGTCGGACAGGTACCGGCCCTCGGCCACCTTGATGGGGTCGACCTCGCCGATCAGGTCGGCGATAGAGGTGTCGGGGGTGGCCAGCTTCTCGCCGTAGCGGTCGTCGCGGTGAACCCAGGCGATTCCCGTGCCGTCGCCGTGCTCGGCCACCAGGGCCCGGGCGTGGGCCGAGACCGGGGCGTAGGGGTCGTCGTTGATCTCGGAGCCGGCGATGATCGGCATCCACTCGTCGAGCAGGCCGACGAGGCCGCGGATCATGCGGGTCTTGGCCTGGCCCCGCTCCCCCAACATGATCATGTCGTGGCCGGCCAGCAGGGCGTTCTCCACCTGGGGGATGACGGTGTCGTGGTAGCCGAGCACGTCGTCGAACAGGGGCAGGCCGGAGCGGATGCGCTCGGTGGCGTTGCGGCGCAGCTCCTGGCGCACCGGCACCGATGTCCAGCCGGAGGCTCGCAGCTCGCCAAGCGTGGCATGTCTGGGCTCAGACATCGCCAGTCACCCTACCGGCGCCATGCTGGCGGCAGTAACGGCGCGGCCAATCGCCGGGCGCAAGATCTCGGGAGGATTTTGGGTGCCTAGCACCCAAGCCCAACCCGAGAATCCGTTGCTGGGCGGCTAGACGGCGGCCGCGGCGCCGGCCACACGCTGGGCGGACGGCTTGACCACCCGGCCGCGGCCGATCAGCCCCCGGGGCGCGCCGAACCCGAGGGTCCACTCGTAGCCGTCGACCGCGCTGTCGTGGAAGTAGCCCCGCAGGCCCGCGGCCGCCGCGTCGGCCACCACCGCCATAGACGCGTCCAGCAGCGTGTCCCGCCAGTCGTCGTCATCGGTCGCCACCCCGTGGGCGGCAACCACCACATCCCGGTCCGGCACCGCGTCCAGCGCCCGCGCCACCGCCTCACCCAGCTCGGCCGGCTCCGGGGCGAAGCCTGCGGCCGAGCGGCGGGCCGACGCCGGCCAGCCAATCAGGCGGCCCGCCTCGGTCACCCCCACCGGGTGGTCGTGGCTCAACCCCACCAGCTCGGGGCCCTTCTCGAAGTTCGGCGCGGCCACCGGCGCCCGTCCCGGCACCTCCACCGCGCCCTCTCGCAAGGCCCGGGTCCATGTGCCCCACAGCAGCTCGTCCCAGCGGTGGGTCTCGATGCCGGCCGCGTGGGCGTGCTCACGCTCGACCGGCGCGGCGTGCAACGTCGGTGCACCGAACACCGCCATCACCGGCTGCGCTGCCGACTCCAGCAGCCGGCACGCCTCGTGAAGCGCCAGCATCGCCCCCTCGGCCGCCTCGGCCGTGGCCTCCGGGCTGCGGAGGCCCGGGGGCCGGGTACCCAGCCAGCAACCCCGAACCGCCCACCCGATCGGATCGTCGATCGGGCACCAGCCCGCGGCCCGCCCGTCGAACGCTTCGGCCATGCGGTCGACGTGGCGGGCCCACCAGCGCCGTCGGGCCGCCTCGTCGGAGTGGCCGCCCTCGTCGTCGGTGTACCAGCCGGGCAGCGACGTGTGCTGCAGCGTGATCCACACTCCCAGCCCCTCGGCCGCCGCGGCGTCGACGATGTCGAGGTAGCGGTCGAGCGCGTCGCTGTCGGTCCGCCCCGCGGCGGGTTCCACCCGGGCCCATTCCACCGTCAGCCGCAGGCTGTTGAGCCCCAGCCGGGACAGTTGGGCCAGGTCGTCACGGAAGTCCTGGGCGAACCCGGCGCCGTCACCCGAGCGCGGCGCCCGCCCGTCCCGCTCCCACACCGACCAGTCGGCCGCGGGCGCCACCCCCTCGGCCGACACCGACGACGCTCCGGCCCCCCACAGGAAGGACACGCCCGAGCCGGTCACCGCGGTTCTCTACGAAATTGATGCGGATAATGTGCCTCAGAGGTCGTCAACCGCATCAATTTGGTGGGTGGTGGTCGTGCCGCCGGGGCGTTCAGCGGGTGGTGAACACGCCTGCGTCGAACACCACCCGGTCGCCCACACAGGTCTGGAACAGCGTGGTGTCGCCGTCAACCCACATGTGCACGTCGAGCCGCTGCCCCGGCAGGACCGGCGCCTTGAAGCGCCCGCCCATCGATCCGAACCGGGCCGGATCGCTGCCGCACAGCGTGTGCAGAAGGGCCCGGCCGGTCACCCCGAAGGTGCACAGTCCGTGCAGGATCGGGGTATCGAAGCCGGCGATGGCCGAGAACGACGGATCGGAGTGCAGCGGGTTGCGGTCGCCGTTCAGGCGGTAGAGCAGGGCCTGGTCGGTTCGGGTGTCGTAGCCGGTCACATGGTCGGGCTCGCGGTCGGGCTGCCGCCAGGTGTTGGACGGCCCGCGGTCGCCGCCCCAGCCTCCCTCGCCGGAGATGAACAGCCCGGCCCGGCTGGTCCACATCGGCTCGCCGTCGTGGCTGCGGACGTCGGTCTCCAGCACCACCAGAGCGGCCT
The DNA here is from genome assembly GCA_009844405.1 of Acidimicrobiaceae bacterium. Classification (GTDB taxonomy): domain Bacteria; phylum Actinomycetota; class Acidimicrobiia; order Acidimicrobiales; family Aldehydirespiratoraceae; genus Aldehydirespirator. Next base: position 26,598 of record VYBO01000010.1, on the reverse strand, counting down.
TGATCTTGTCGAATATGGCGGCCACCCGGGCCTGGGCCACCGCCGCTCCGGCCGCCGGCAGCTCCTGGTGGAGTTCGATGTGCTGGTCGCCGTGCAGCAGCGCGGCCAGGTTGAAGTCCCCGTAGTCGGGCATGTTGCCCGCGCCCAACACCACCGCCTGGGTGGGCAGCGCCCGCTGGGCCACGCCCCGGGTGTTCTCGGTGGTGAACTCCAGCTCGAAGCCGGTGGGATCCGACGCGCCGGCCCCCACGCCGAGGGCGTACTGCAGGCTGTCCTTGGACGTCCAGCTGATCCCGGTCTCTTCTCCCACCGCGCCCACAGCGTCGGGATTGATGGGCATAACACCTCCACTCGTCGTCCAGCGGTCTCCGGCTCACGCTAACGGCCCCACGCTCTCGCCGCGGTTTCTCGGGTTGGTTTTGTGGACTGAGCGCGTGCAACCGTCCCGAGATTCTGTGGCCGGGCGTTTGGCGGTTTCTCGGGTTGGTTTTGTGGACTGAGCGCGTGCAACCGTCCCGAGATTCTGTGGCCGGGCGCACTGCCGTGCTGGCTGTCCGCGTAGGATCGACAGGGTGACAGCCGGTCGGGGGGCCGCGTTCCCCTCACGCAAAGAGTGCGACTTGGACGCGTTCGCGGCGCTGGTCGAGCAGCCCACCGATCCGGGCGACTACCCGCTGGCCACACGTATCACCCAGGGCGTCCCCACCTACGACGCGGCCCCGCTGGCTCACGGCCCCACCGGCGACACCGAGCAGCGGACAGCGCTGCGGGCCGAGCTGGCGGCAGCCCTCGTGGACGGCCCCGGCATCGTCCTGCTCGAAGGGGCCGTGCCCCCCGAGGCAGTGGACCGGGTGTCGAGCGTGTTCTGGGACCTGATCGCGGCCCAGCACGCCCAGGGCGGGCTCGCCGGCGACCACTTCGCCAAGCCCGGCGCCAACGACCGAGTGTGGAACGCGCTCGAGAAGCTGGCCGTGGCCGACCCCGACGCCTTCATCGACTACCACCGCTCCGACGCGGTGGCGGTGGCTTGCGAGGCCTGGCTGGGACCCCGCTACCAGCTGACCGAGCAGGTGAACGTGGTCAACCCCGGCGGCGAGGCCCAGCACCCCCACCGCGACTACCACATGGGCTTCCTCACCGACGACGAGGCCGAGCAGTTCCCCCTCCAGGCCCACCGGCTGTCGCCGCTGCTCACCCTCCAGGGCGCCATCGCCCACTGCGACATGGGCACCGAGACCGGCCCCACCATGTACCTGCCCCACTCCCACAAGTACGAGCTGGGCTACCTGGCATGGCGCCGTCCCGAGTTCGTCGAGTACTTCGCCCAGCACCGGGTGCAGCTGCCGCTGCGCACCGGCGACGCGGTGTTCTTCAGCCCGGCCATGGCCCACGCCGCCGGCCACAACCGCACCGGCGACGTGCACCGCATCGCCAACCTGCTGCAGATCTCGTCCGCCTTCGGCCGGGCCACCGAGGCCGTGGACCGGACCCGCATGGTGAACGCCGTGTACCCGACGCTGCGGTCGCGGGTCGCCTCTGGCCTCGACCGGGCCTCGGCCGCCAACGTGGTGGCCGCCTGCGCCGAGGGCTACGCCTTCCCCACCAACCTCGAGCGCGACCAGCCGGTGGACGGCCTGGCCCCGCCGTCGCAGGCCGACCTGATGAACCGCGCCCTGGACGAGGACTGGCCTCCGGAGCAGCTGCGCCAGGGGCTGGACCAGCACGGCGAGCGCCACCGCAGCGCAGTGGGGGAGGACGACTGGTGCCTCGTCGCCGACACCGCCCTCGTCGCCGAGGACGCCGCTCGACTTGAGGACGCGGCCCGTGCTGAGGACGCGGCCCGTGCTGAGGACGCGGCCCGTGCT
>VYBO01000010.1:0-24723 GCA_009844405.1 Acidimicrobiaceae bacterium | reverse complement strand
TGAGGACGCGGCCCGTGCTGAGGACGCGGCCCGTGCTGAGGACGCGGCCCGTGCTGAGGACGCGGCCCGTGCTGAGGACGCGGTCGAGCGGGCCGGTGCGGGCACGGCGCTGGTCGGCGGCACCATCGGCCAGGCCGATCGCCGCCGGACGACGGTGGCCGAGCTGCTGGCCGAGGCCCGCCGCGGGCTCCGGCGATTCGGCCCCGAAGAACTGGCCGCCGCCCTGAACGCCGGCCCCGGAACGGACCCGGTGCCCGGCTCGGACGCGCGGCCGCTGGTGATCGACATCCGGGACCGCGACGACCGTGAGCGCACCGGCATGATCCCCGGCTCGGTCAGCATCCCGCTGCTGGTGCTGGAGTGGCGCTGCGATCCCACCGCGGGCCACTCTCATCCCGCGGTGCAGTCGCTGGACCAGCCCTTGGTGACGGTTTGCAACGAGGGCTACACGTCGAGCTTCGCGGCCGCCTCCCTGAAGCGTCTCGGCTTCGAGCAGGCCGCCGACCTCGAGGGCGGCGTCGGGGGCTGGGGCGCTGCCGGCCTGCCCCTGGTCCAGCCCTCGCCCCCGGCCTAGCCCCTTCTCCGGCCTCCAGCGGTCTGGCCGCCCCGCAAGCGGATTCTCGGTTGGGTTTTGGGTGTTGTGTGCCCACAACCAACCCGAGATTTTGCGGCAGGGGCCCGGCGGGCTAGCGGCGGGCGTGGACCAGGCTGCGCTTGTGCGCCACGAAGTCGACCAGCACGTAGTCGCCGAGGTTCTCGTTGGTGGTGAAGAACGCCCGGCCGCCGTTCAGCTTGGTGATGCACTCGACGAAGTTCGTCAGATACGACGTGGCGTCCAGCATGAACGTGTTGATCCGGATGCCGTCACGGGTGCACCTGCCCACCTCCGCCAGGGTCAGATCGACGGTCTCGCGGGTGGGCGGGTAGCTGAAGAATGGCCGTCCCGACGCGGCGATGTGCGCGGTCGGCTCCCCGTCGGTGATCATGATGATCTGCTTGGTGCCGGTCTGGCGGTTGAGCATGCGGCGGGCGAGCATGAAACCGTGCTGCATGTTGGTGCCGTAGACGTAGTCCCACGACACCTCGGGCAGCTTCTCGGGGCGGAACTCCCGGGCCACCTCGCTGAACGACACCAAACCCAGGTAGTCCCGCGGGTACTGGGTGGAGATCAGCGAGTGCAGAGCCATGGCCACCTTCTTGGCCGGCAGGAAGTTGTTGCGCATTGGCATCGACAGCGACAGGTCGAGCATCAGCACGGTGGCCGAGCGGACCTGCTGCTCGGTTCGCTCCACCTCGAAGTCGTCGGGATGGAGCTGCACGGGCACGCCGCCGCCGGTGCGGGTGACGGCATTGCGGATGGTGCGGCCGATGTGCAGGTTGAACGGGTCGCCGTACTCGTAGGGCTTGGTGTCGGGCTCCCGCTCGTGGCCGAGACCGCTGCGGCTGATGGCGTGGCGGCCGATCTTGTCGGCGTCGAGCCGGGCGAACAGGTCCCGCAGGGCGCCCTGGCCGATCTTGCGGATGGACCGGGGAGTCAGGTCGAAGCGCCCCTCGCGGTTCTCGATCAGGCCGGCCTCCTCCAGCATGCGGGCCACTTCGGCCATGCGCTCGAGGCTCTCGGCGGCGGCGTCGCCCAGCAGCCGGCGGACGGCCTCGGTGTCAGCCTCGGCGAGGGCCCCGGGGCTGGCCGAGCCCCGTAGCAGGTTCTCGAGCCGGTCGATGTCCCCCAGCTCGGCCAGCATGTCGGATGCCTGGCTGAAATCGAGGGGATCGACGCCGTCGAAGTCGTAGCGCCGCTCCCAGCCGAGGTCACCGAACTCGTTGCGCAGGTGCTGGGCCAGATCGTTGACCTGCCAGTTGAGGTCCATGTCGGCCAGCAGTTGGTCGGACAGCTGCTGGAGCTGGTCACGCTGGCCCGGCGTCATCGAGTTGAGCAGGGCCTGGGCGGCGGCCATGCGGCGGGCCATCACCTCCAGCAGCTCGTCGAAGGTCTTGGGGTTCTCCGGGAAGAAGTCGCCGTAACGCTCCATGAACCCCTCGAAGTCGGGCTCCTCCCCCCGGGCCCGCTGGGCCAGCATGGCGTTGAGCTCGGCCAGCATGTCCTTGAGGCGCTGCATCTCCTCCGACGCCGCGCCGTCGCCGGTGGCGTCGCCGACCGCGCCCGCCATCCGGTCGAGGAACTGCTGCATGAGCTGCTCCCTCAGGCGCTCGGCCAACTCGGCGAACTGCCGGTGGGCCTCGTCGCTCTCGAAGTCGTAGTTGTCGAGGGCCTTGAACTGGCCGGCGAGGTCGGGGGGCATCATGTCGAGCTGGGCGTTCTTGGTGGCCGCGGTCTGCGCGGTGAGGTCGGCCCGGCGCTCGTCGCCCCCGGCCCGGGCCTGGGCGGCGGCCGCGTCGAGGTCGTCGAGGGCCCGGCGCTCGGTGCGGACCACGTCCCGCAGGTCCTCGGCGATGTCGTCGCAGACGCCGCCCAGGTCGTGCTGCTGGAGCAGCTCGCGGCGCCGCTCCCTGAGTCGCTCGAGCATGTCGCGAAGACCTTCGAGCTGGCGTCCCGAGCGATCGCGGAAGCCCTCGGCCATCAGGCGGCGCAGGGCGCTGGCGAGGTCGCCGTGGTAGAGCAGGTCGTCGGCCAGCTCGTCGAAGATGTGGTCGGCGTCGAAGTCGAAGCCGGGCTGGCTGCCGTCCCAGCGCGAGTACGCGAAGTGGGCCGGCTCGGGCTGCGCCCGCAGACGGGGGCGCCAGCGCTTGCGCAGAGCAGCCATACCTCAACCTTATCGCACGCCCTTCGATGCAATTCCTGGAAATTTCTTGCTCCCGGGCTTGCAAATGTCAGATGACACTGGTGTAATTGCACCAATGGCACCCGGGCGGACCGGGCTCTAGTCCCGCCGCTGGGGCCCGAATGGTCATCAGGAGGAACACCGAATGGAGCTAAACGGCATCTTTCCGGCTGAGGACATGTCCTGGCAGCGCGAAGCCAACTGTCTCGGAGTGCATCCCGACCTCTTCTTTCCCGAGCGGGGCGCATCCACGCGCGAGGCCAAGGAAGTCTGCCGGGGCTGCGTAGTGCGCGAGGCGTGCCTGGAGTTCGCGCTGAACAACGGCGAGAAGTTCGGCATCTGGGGTGGCATGAGCGAGCGTGAGCGCCGTCGTATCCGCAGAGTCCGCGCCCTCCAGCGCCGCGCCGTCGCCAGCGCCTGACAACAACACCACTATCTCCTTCCACAGACCGGATGCGGCTGTGGACAGAGCACGGTATGCTTCGTAGCGATGCCAAACATCGGTACACCTGAACTCCTCATCATCCTGGTGCTCGTCCTGCTGGTGTTCGGCGGGGCCAAGCTCCCGAAGCTTGCTCGCTCGCTGGGCCAGGCGCAGCGCGAGTTCAAGGACGGCCTGACCGAGAGCGCCAAGGAGGCTGACGCCTCCGGCGGCAGCCAGGCATCCGGCGGCGAAAACTCGGGCGGCGGCGCTTCGGGCAAGAACGGCTCCTCCTGAGAGCCTCGCGGCGAGGCGGACACCAATGACCCTCGCGGGCGCCGACGTCGAGGCGGTGGACGAACCGCCGGTCGGCCAAGCCACCATCATCTATCTCGGGCCTGTCGCTCCCCACTGGGAGGTGCGCGCCGTCTACGGCGACGCCGACTTCATGACCTCCTTCCGGGACCGGGTCCACGCCCGCCTGCTGCTGTTGCCACCCCACGACCCGCAGTTCCGCCGCAACCGTGAACGGGTCAATCGCGACGCTGAGCGTGAGCGGATCATCGTCAACTGGGACCTCGGCTATCCGGAGGAAGAAGACGAGTATTCCGGCCGGGAGCGGGTCTGACAGCGGCCCGGGGAGCGAGCGTGCGCAGAGGCCGAGCTTGCGAGGCCATGGCCCGAGCGGCCCGTGAGCGCAGCGAACAAGAGCGGAATCCACGCCCATGATCCGCGTCGGGGGATGGGCTGAGCCGCTCACGGACTACTTCAGCCGGGAGATCTCGTGGCTGGCCTTCAACGCCCGCGTCCTCGCCCTCGCCGACGACGCTGACGTCCCCCTGCTGGAGCAGGCCAGATACCTCAGCATCTTCGCCACCAACCTCGACGAGTTCGTCCAGGTCCGGGTGTCCGGCCTCGCCGACCGGGTCGCGGCCGAACTGACCGAGCGCACCCTCGACGGGCACACTCCCGCTGAGCAGCTCAGCGAGGTCCGCCGGATCGCCGCCGAGCTGTGCGCCGAGCAGCAGCGCCTCTTCATCGAGAAGCTCAGGCCGGCGCTGGCGGCCGAGGGCATCCATCTTCTCACCCCCGACGAGATCACCCCCGACGAGTGCGCCCACCTCCGCGACCACTTCGAGCAGCGGGTGTACCCGGTGCTCACCCCGCTTGCCGTCGATCCCGGACATCCCTTCCCGTTCATCTCGGACCTCTCGCTGAGCCTGGCTGTCCTGATGCGCGACCCGGTCGTCTCCGAGCAGCGCTTCGCCCGGGTCAAGGTCCCCGACACCCTCGACCGCTGGGTGGAGACCAGCGAGGGCTCTTGCCGGTTCGTGGCCCTCGAGGACGTGATCGCGGCCCATCTCGACAAGCTCTTCCCGGGCATGGAGGTGCTGGAGCACCACAGCTTCCGGGTCACCCGCAACGCCGACCTCACCCTCAACGACGAGGACGCCGACGACCTGCTGATCGCGGTGCAGATTGAGCTCCGCCGGCGCCGCTTCCAGTGGGCCGTCCGCCTCGAGGTGGCCGACACCATGTCGGACGAGGTGCTCGACCTGCTGCTGCGCGAGCTCAACCTGCGCGCCGACGCCCTGGTCCGGGTACGGGGTCCCATCGACCTGAGCGGCCTAAACGAGATCGCCGACCTGCCCCGGCCCGAGCTGACCTGGCCCTACTGGGGCGGCATCACCGAGCCGGAACTCGTGGCCGAGGACGGCCCGGCCGACTTCTTCAAGGTGCTGCGCTCCGGCGATCTGCTCGTGCACCATCCCTACTCGTCGTTCAGCAAGTCAGTGGGAGCGCTCATCCGCCAGGCCGCCAGGGATCCGGCGGTGCTGGCCATCAAGCTCACGCTGTACCGCACCTCCGGTGACAGCCCCATCATCGACGCTCTGGTGGCCGCGGCCGAGAGGGGCAAGCAGGTGGCGGTGCTGGTGGAGTTGAAGGCCCGGTTCGACGAGGCCCAGAACATCAGCTGGGCGAAGCGGCTTGAGCAGGCAGGCGCCCACGTGGCCTACGGACTGGTCGGTCTCAAGATCCACGCCAAGATCGCCATGATCGTGCGGGAGGAGCCCGACGGCATCCGCCGCTACTGCCACATCGGCACCGGCAACTACAACGACCGCACCGCCCGGATCTACGAGGACTTCGGCCTGCTCACCGCCAATCCGGAGGTCGGAGCCGATGTCGCCAGCCTGTTCAACCAGCTCACCGGCTACGGCCGCAACGTCGAGCACCAGCAACTGATCACCGCGCCCGAGCAGCTCCGCCCCCGCCTGACCGAGCTGATCGAGCAGGAGATGCACGTGCCCGGCGGCCGCATCATCTTCAAGCTCAACTCGCTGGCCGACGGGCCGATGATCGACCAGCTCTACAAGGCGTCGCAGGCCGGGGTGGAGATCGACCTGATCGTGCGGGGCCTTTGCGGCCTGCGGCCCGGCGTGGCCGGCCTTTCGGAGACGATACGGGTGCGCTCGATCGTGGGCCGGTTCCTGGAGCACTCGCGCATCTACCATTTCGCCAACGGCGACGGTCCGGGCCGTCCCGCCACCTACATCGGCTCCGCCGACCTGCTGACCCGCAACCTCGACCGGAGAGTGGAGGCTCTCGTGCGGGTGGACGATCCGCGGCTGGCCGCCCGGGTGGCCGAGGTAGCCGAGGTGGGCCTGTCCGACGAGCACCTGGCCTGGACGCTCGACTCCGAAGGCGTCTGGACCCGCCACGACCGCGGCGCCGACACCGACACCCACGTCAGGCTCCAGCAGCTGGCCCTCAACCGGGCCCGTCCCGCCGAGCGCGTTCTACCCTGAGCCAGAGACCGAGCCTGCGAGGCCCCTGGGCCTGAGCGGCCCGTGAGCGCAGCGAACAGGAGCGGGGCCCCTGGGCCTGAGCGGCCCGTGAGCGCAGCGAACACGAGCGGCCCCTGGGTCTGAGCGGCCCGTGAGCGCAGCGAACAGGAGCGGGGCCTGGGCCTGAGCGGCCCGTGAGCGCAGCGAACAGGAGCGGGAATGACACCGCTGCGCCGCGACTGGCCTACGCCTGTTCGCGTACCCTGACGGAGTGGGCCAGGACCGGGTGAGCGATCAGAGCGAGCCGGGCCGGCCCGTTCCCGCGTACAGCCCGTTCCAGCGCCTGGCCCGCGTCCACGCCGCGGCCACCGCCACCGACGCGGTGATCGCGGTGGCCCTGGCCGGGTCGATCTTCTTCTCGATCAGCCCCGACGCGGCCCGCAACCGCATCGCCCTGTACCTGGCCCTCACCATGGCCCCGTTCGCGGTGGTCACACCGTTGATCGGGCCGGTCATCGACCGGATGCCGGGCGGGCGCCGGGCTATGATCCTCGTCACCAACTTGGGCCGGCTGGTGGTGGCCCTGCTCATGATCCGCCACCTCGACACCCTGTGGCTGTTCCCCGAGGCCTTCGCGCTGCTGGTGCTGCAGAAGTCCTATGCGGTGGCCAAGAGCGCGGTGGTGCCCCGCTACGTGCCCACCGAATCCAACCTGGTGCAGGCCAACAGCCGCCTGGCCCTCATCAGCGCGGTGATGAGCCTGGTGGGGGCGGGCGTGGGCGCGGCCCTGGCCTTCCTGGGAAGCCCGGGCGTGGCCGCCGGCGCGGCGACCATCGGCTACCTGGTGGCCACCGCGATCACGCTCCAACTGCCCCGCATCCCGGTGGCTCCGACCAGGACCACCTCGACCGAGCGCTCTGCCCTGCGGGCGGCCACCATCCTGCTGTCGGCGTCGGCCATGGCGGTGATCCGGGGCGCGGTGGGGTTCGTCACCTTCACGCTGGCCTTCGCGCTGCGGGGCGGCGAGGAGGGGCTGGACGTGAGCGCGCCGGGCGCGGCGGCGGGCGGTGCGGTGGCGTCCGAGCGCGGCATCGACATCGTCGGCGATCCGGGCGCTCCGTTCTGGCACTACGCGGTGGTGGTGGTCGCGGCCGGGCTGGCCGCCTTCACGGGAGTGCAGATCGCCCCCATCCTGAGACGCCGCCTAGTGGAGGAGATGATCCTGCTCGGATCGCTGGCCGTGGCCCTGTCCACGGCGTTGCTGGCCGTGATGACCGGTGGGCTGATGGGGATGGCGCTGCTGTCGGGCGGCGTGGCCATCTCGGCCGCGGTGGGCAAGCTCGCCTTCGACTCGCTGGTGCAGCGCGACGCGCCCGACGCCAACCACGGAAGGTCGTTCTCCCGTTTCGAGGCCCGCTTCCAGATCGCCTGGGTGGTCGGCGCCTTCGTCCCGGTAGTCCTGCCCATCCCGGACCGGGTGGGGTCCGGCATGGTGGCCCTGGTAGTAGCCGCCGCGCTGGTCTTCTTCGTCCTGAGCCGACGCCGCCCAGCCGCGTAGCTATCGGGGCAGGTCGATCCGGGCCAGCCACAACCCGGCCGCGTCGACCTCGGCCGGGGTGGGCAGGTTGTCCGGGTGGGTGAAGAGCCGCCGCAGCCCGTCGGCTCCGGCCCGCTCCGCGACCCCCGAGGCGAAGGCCGCGCCCCGCTCGTACTGGGTCTGGTCCAACTCCAGGCCGAGGAGCCGCTCCACGAACCGGTCGGATGCGCTGGCCTCCACGCGGTGGCGCCGCAGCGCCTCGGACAGGCGATCGTACGAGCCGATCAGGTCGGCGCCGATGCGGTCCATGGTGAAGTCGACGTAGCCGGTGATGGCCGCCACGAGCGCGGTCATCTGCGGCAGGAGCGCTTCCTGGGCCGATGACCGCACCGCCCCCAGGAGGGCATCGGGGCTGCCCAGCTCAGACTGGAGCCGTGCGAAGGACTCGGGGCCGACAGCGCCGGGGTCGAAGTCGCCCAGCAGATCCTCGATGCGCCGGGGATTGGTCTCGAAGGCGGACGCATGGCGCAGCAGCAGGTCGCTGAGCGCGTCGCGCACGTGGTCCACCCCGAACACCGCGCAGTAGACGGCCTCATGCACGCACACCCAGAGGCGGACGTCGTCGGCGTCGAGCGACCACTCCCGGCTGAACTCGTCGACGTTGGGCAGGGCGATCAGCATCGGCTTGCCGGCGGGGCGGGGCACCGGCAGCACGTAGCCGCCGAGGGCATGCTGGGCGAGGCGACCCACCATGGCGCCGGTGGTGAGGGCCAGCATGGTAGGGCCGATCATCTTGGAGATGCCGGCCAGCATGGCCGCCATCGGGTCGCCGGGCGTGTCGTCGAGATCCGGTTCCAGGCTCGCCGAGATCGACATGTTGAGCGCGCCGAACAGGGCCTCGTAGTCGCTGACGGTGCGGTCCGACCAGCCGGCGCGGTTCACCACCTCCACCCGCAGCGCCGCCCCCGGCGCCGGCTGCAGGCCGGTCGCATCGGCCACCCGCAGCTCGGCCAGCCGCACGAGCTGTTCGATGGTGATGCGCTGCGTCGGGTCGATGTTGGGTTCCGAGACCCCGCCGCAGGCGATGGCCCGGCCCACCTCGCGGGCCTGGTTGGCCCCGGGCGCGGCCGACTGAAGCGTCCGCATCAGGTCGCCGAGCAGGGGAATGTCCCCCAGTCCGCCAATGTCCCCCAGTCCGCCAAGACCGCCAAGCCCGCCAAGACCGCCCAGCCCGCCGAAGCCGCCCGGCTCGTCGGTCTCGCCCAAGTCGCCGAGCCCCTCCAGGCCTTCCAAGCCTTCCAGACCCTCTATGCCCTCCAGGCCCTCGAAGGGATCATCGGGACCGCCCTCTGTTGGCGGATCGCCGCTCATGAGGGCATCGTAGGGGGGTGAAGCTCAGTTGTGCTGCCCGCGTCCGGCGCATGTCGACGGCCCGCCGCCTGTGGCCATGACCCGGGTGGTGGTGACCGGCGCCCACGGCTCAGTGGGTCGTCGCGTCATCACCCGGCTGGCCCAGCGTCCGGAGGTGGCTGTCGTCGCCATCGACAAGGATGCTCCGGCCGCCCCCTACACGTCGGTCACCACCAAGCAGGTGGACCTGGCCGATGCCGACCTGGCTGCCCTGTTCTCCGGGGCCGACGCAGTAGTGCACCTGGCCACCACCGTGACGGCGGGCACGCTCAATCAGGCCGAGGCTGAGCTGGAGGCCGCCCTGCTGCACCGCGTGCTCGACGCCCTCGCCGCCGTCCATGTCCCCCACCTGGTGGTGATGTCCTCCGCGATGGTCTACGGTGCCTGGAAGGACAACCCGGTGCCGATCACCGAGGACGCCCCGGTCCGGCCCAACCCCGACTTCGACTGGGCTGTGCAGCGGCACCGGCTGGAGCGGCTGGCCCAGCAGTGGGCACTGGCCCCCGGCCGCTCGGTCGCCGTCCTGCGACCCGCGGTCACCGTCTCCGAGGACCGTCTGGGCCAGCTGGCCACCACCCTGCGAGCGGCCCGGTCGGGGGTGGCGGCCGACGGCGACCCGCCGGTGCAGTACCTGCACTCCGACGACCTGGCCGAGGCGGTGGTCACCGCGGTCGAGGTCCGCTACGACGGGATCCTCAACGTCGCACCCGACGGCTGGATCCCGCCCGACACGCTGGCCGGCCTCGAGGGGCCCCGCCCCCGGCTGCGGGCGCCGTCGTATCTGGTGAGGATCGTGAGCGCGCTGCGATGGCGCTGGGGTCTGGCACCGACGCCGCCGGGGGTGGTGCCCTACACCACCCACCCGTGGGTGGTGGCCAACGATCGGCTGCGAGCGCTGGGATGGACGTACGCGCACAGCAACGAAGAGGCGTGGGTGGTCTCCCACGAGCCCCATCCGTTGGAGTCGCTCCCGGCCCGGCGCCGCCAGGAGCTGCTGCTGGCCGTTGCGGCGGCGCTGCTGGCCTCCGGCGTGGTCGCCGCAGTCCTGACCGTGAGATCCCTGCGCCGTCACCGCCGCGCCCCCGCGCCACCCGCGTTTAGGGGCCGCCAAGAAATCTCGGCGCGATTCTGTGGAGATGGTCCACACTTCCAACCCGAGATTCTGAGGGGGCAGGGTCGGCCTCTGGCCACCATTACGATGTTCCACAGTGCTCGCACCCCCTGACACCGGCGACACCTGGCTCGGGCTGTCATCCGATCCGCTGCCGTCAGCGGAGATGGCCGCATGGGTGGTGCTGCCCAACTGCGGCGCGGTGGTGCAGTTCTGCGGCACGGGGCGCGACCACTCGACCGACCGGCCCGGCGTGGACCTCCTGCACTACGAGGCCTACGAGGATCAGGTCGAGCCCCGACTCCAGTCGATCGCCGCCGGGATGCGAGCCCGCTGGGACGATCTGGGACGGGTGGCGATGCTGCACCGGGTGGGACCGGTGGCGGTGGGCGAGCCCGCGGTGGTGGTGGCGGTGTCGTCCCCCCACCGCGACGACGCCTTCGAGGCGGCCCGCTTCGCCATCGACACCCTCAAGACCACCGTTCCCATCTGGAAGCGAGAGCGATGGCAGGGAGGCGAGAGCTGGGGGCTGGAGGCCCAGCACATCGTCGACGTCGACGAGTTGCCGGTCGCCGCGGAGAGCGCCCGATGAGGGGCTCGGTGCTGCTGGTGGTGGCTTCGTTGGGTCTGGGAACGGTCGTCTCGATGCTGCTTTGGGTGGCCCGCAGGATCACCTGGCGCCGCCCCGTCCCCTTCCTCAGGCAGCTCAAAGCCCTTTCGGGCGTTCCGGGACGTTCCGTCGGCCCCGCCAGCGGGATCTCCAGGCTCGATCCCCTGAAGCCTGAACACCCCGCGGAACCGGCGGAAGCCGTCGCGGACGCGGCCGGGGACGCGCCCGCCGTCCCGGAGCGCTGAGCCCTGCCCCGCGACCTGGCCATCGACCTGGGCACGGCCAACACCCTGGTGTACGCCCGCGGGCAGGGCGTGGTGCTGAACGAGCCGTCGGTGGTGGCCATCAACACCAACACCAACGAGCTGCTGGCGGTGGGCTACAAGGCTCGCCGGATGCTGGGGCGCACACCCGGCTACATCGTGGCCCGCCGGCCGCTTCGCAAGGGCGCCATCACCGACTTCGAGATCACCCAGGACATGATCCGGATCCTGCTCAGGCAGGTGGGGGTGAGCAGGATCAACCGGGCCCGGGTGGTGGTGTGTGTGCCGTCGGCGATCACGGCGGTCGAGCGGCGGGCCGTGCAGGAGGCCGCCCGCCGGGCCGGCGCCATCGAAGTGCGGCTGATCGACCAGCCCATGGCCGCAGCCATCGGCGCCGGACTGCCCATCGACGAGCCGGTCGGGTCGATGGTGATCGACATCGGGGGCGGCACCACCCAGACCGCCCTGCTCAGCCTGGGCGGGATCGTGGCTCTGGAGGCGGTGCGGGTGGGCTCCTTCGACATCGACGATGCCGTCCAGGCCCATATGCGCCGCGAGTACGGCATGGCCATCGGCGAGCCCACTGCGGAGCACACCAAGATCTTGGTCGGCTCGGCCGCGCCGACCCGCAGCGAGACCGCGGCCGAGATCCGCGGCCGGGAACTGATGTCGGGAATGCCCAAGACCACGGTGGTGACCCCCGAGGAGATCCGCCGGGCGATCGAGGAGCCGGTGACCGCCATGGTCGACTCGGTGCTGAGCTGCCTGTCGCAGTCGCCCCCCGAGCTGGCCCAGGACCTGATAGCCCGCGGCGTCTTCCTCGTCGGCGGGGGAGGGTTGCTCAGGGGGATGGACATCCGGCTGTCCCGGGAGATGTCGTTGCGGGTCCGGCGGGTCGACGCCCCGCTGGAGACGGTAGTGCGGGGCGCGGGCCGGTGCCTCGAGCAGCTCGGCATGGACTTCTCGATCTTCAGCGACGACTTCGAGTAGCCGGCGCCTATGACTCCCGCTCTTGTTCGCTGCGCTCACGGGGCCGCTCGGGCCCCTGGCGCCCTACACGCCCCGCAGTTCTGCGGCCGCGGCCCGGACCTGCTTGTCGCGGTCGGTGGACGCCCTCAGCAGCGCGGCGTCGACCTCTGGTCCGTCGAACGGGGCGAGCGCCATGACCGCCCGGCGGCGGACCTCCGGCTTGTCTTCCAGCCCGGCCAGGATCGCCGGCAGTCCGGCAGGATCCGATATCGCGCCCAGAGCGGCGATGGCCGACTCCCGGCACAGCGCATCGGTTTGGGACCGGACCACCCGGACCAGCGCCTCCACCACCGCGGCCGTCTCGGAACCCCGGGCACCGGTGTCGTCTCCTGATGCGTTGTCGCCCGCCGAGATCTTCTCCCCGCAGGCCCAGGCGGCGGTCTCCACCACCCGGTAGTCGTCGTCGCCCAGACGGCTAGCCGCCGCGGCCGCCGCGATGTCGGCCCGATACGCGGCCAGCTCGAGAGCGGTCATCCGCACCGCTGCCGCGGGATCGTCCAGAGCGCCCTCGAGTTGGTGGGCGGCCAGGTCGCCGGCCCTCTCCAACGCCCGCAGCGCACTGGAGCGCACCATCGGGTCGTCGTCGTGGAGGTAGGACCGGGCCCTGGCGGCGTCGCCCGCGTGGCCGGCCGCGGCCGCTTCCCGGCGCCGCGCGACGGCCCCCGCGGCTCGCGCTGCATCCGGGGCCGCCGACTCCTGAGCCGCTGCGTCCACCCGCTGGCCCTCCCCCCGCCCGCTAGGAGATGGCTTGCTCGAGCAGGAGGCCGGCCACCACCACCAGCAGACCCACCAGCGCGGCCAGCGCGAAGCCGACGCCCACCACCAGCGCGATCAGCACGACCAGCGCCAGGAGCCGCTGCCACCACTGCGGGTAGGCCTTCGGCCCCACCACCGGCCGGGGCACCGCCCGCCGGGCCAGCCCCAGGACCCGCAGCACGTCGATCAAGCGGATGCGGCGCCTGGGACGGGCCGGCCCCGACGAGCGCAGGGCCGCGAGCGCCGACCGGAGGACCGTCCCAGCCGACCGGCGGGCCGAGCGGCCGATCCGCGACCAGATCCTGTCGCCCGCCGACGTCGTCCTAGTGCGAGCGCGCACGGGGGTCAAGTCGGCTTGCGCCACATGGGCGCCATCCCCGCTCTGGTTCGCTTCGCTCGCGGGTCGTTCGGGCCACGGCCTCGCAGGCTCGGCCTCTGGGCAGCTTCGCCGGTGGTCGGGGCTGTCGCAATGGCGGTACCTTGGGGGTCCGGCGCCGCGTGCGTGAACGGCGCCCGAGCGAAGACGACTGGACGGTTCGCCACGCTAGCTTCCCCACTGCCGACTTCCCCGGCACCGGATTCGCCTCCGCCGGGCGGGCTGCCGCCCCCGCCGACCCCGACTGGCCGTCGCTGGTTCTCCTCGGGCCTGGGGCTGACCCTCATCGGCGTCGTCGTCGTTCTGGCGGGGCTTGCGGCCGGGGTGTACTTCGCGCCGGCCCAGTGGGCCGGCCGGCTGCTGCCCGGCGACTCGGTGGTGGACGAGGGCGCTGTGGCCTTCCTGCCCGGCACGGCCATCGCCACGTCCGGCCGTGTGGAGGCCGAGGGCATCGACGTGTTCGATCCTGAAGGCGAGATCCTGCTGCTGACCGTGGCGATCGACAGCGACCTGACCGTGCTCGACTGGATCATGTCGTCGTTCGATGGGGCGGTCGACCTGCGCACCCGGGCGTCGGTCTACGGCGACCGGACGGACACCGAGCAGCGAGAGCACAACCGACACCTGATGGACAGCTCCAAGGATGTCGCCACGATCGTCGCCCTTGAACACCTCGGTGTGCATGCCGCCGACTTCACGGGAGTGCTGTTCTTCGAGACGGTCCCGGGCGGCCCGGCCGACGGCCTGCTGGAGCCAGCCGACGTGATCCTGTCCATCGACGGCCGGCCGGTCACCACCGTCGACTCGCTCCGAGCGGTGCTGGCGCAACTGGAGTCGGGCGCGGTGGCCGTGGTCACCGTGGAGAACTCCGAGACCGAAGAGCTGCGCGACGTCGAGATAACGCTCGGCGCCCATCCCGACAACGGCGGTCCGTTCATCGGGGTGAGCGGGGTGACCGATCGGGTCCGCCGGTCGCCGCTCCCGTTCGACGTCGACATCTCCTCGGGCGCGATTGGGGGACCGTCAGCCGGTCTGGCCTTCACGCTGGTCGTGCTCGACGTGCTGTCGCGAGGCGAGCTCACCGGCGGCCAGCGGGTCGCCGCCACCGGCTCCATCCGCCTCGACGGATCTGTCGGCGATGTGGGCGGCGTCGCCCAGAAGGCGGTCGCGGCCCGGAATGCGGGCGCCAGGCTGATCATCGTGCCCGAGGCGTCGGCGGACGAGGCCCGGTCGAACTCGGGCGAAGTCCCGGTGGTCGGGGTGGCGAACCTGGAGGACGCGCTGCAGGCGCTGGCCGATGTCGGGGGCGACCCCGTCGGGCGCCTACTGGGCTGAACTATCGTATTGGTTGACCGCAACCAGCGAGCCAGCCGGAACAAGCGCGCCGGCGGCGGCCTCGGAGGAGCCATGGAAGACGGCGACGGACCCGGCCCCGGGCACGGGTTGGCCCCGGAAGCGGTGGAGGAGATCGACTTCGCCAAGGTGCGCCGCGGCTTCGAGCCCGATTCGGTCCGCGCCCGGCTGCGGGAGGCCGCCGAGGAGATCCGCCGGCTGAACACTCTGGTCGGCTCGCTGTCGGACCGGATCACCGAACTGGAGGCCACCCCCCCGGAGACGCTGGAGTCGCGCCGGGTGGCCGAGGCCCTCGGAGACGAGGCGACCCGAGTCCTGCAGTCCGCCACCGACGCGGCCCAAGTACAGATAGAGCGGGCCGAGGCCGAGCACGCCCGGACCATGGGCGAGGCCGCTGCGGCCGCGGCCGCCGTCGTCGAGGAGGGCCGCGAGCGGGGCAGGAGCATGGTGGTGGAGGCCCAGTCCGTCCGCGAGCGGATCCTGTCCGACCTGGCTCGCAAACGCCATGAGCACCGGGTGGAGGTGGAGCAGCTCCGGGTGACCCGCGATCGCCTGCTGGAGGCTCTCGGCATCTTCCGCCAGGGACTGGACGGTTGGATCGAGGAACTGGTCCAGGCCGAGCCGCGGGCCGCGGCCGCAGCCGAGCAGGCAGGACTGCGGGTCGCGGCCCAGCCGGAGTCCACCGTGGCCGAACTCGAGGCGGAGATCTCCACGGCCCGCCTGGCCGGGATGGCCCCCGACAGCGGGTCCGGCGCGGCGGCCCCGGTCGCCGACGATACGGCCGGGGGCGCGGCCGGCACCGGCGCCGGCGACATTGGCCCGGCTGCCGCTGCCGCCGACCCCGACGGGCCCGAGACGCCGGATGAACACCACGATCCCGAAGCAATGGGCGAGTACGTCGACCTCGAGGGCTTGACGGTCGAGCACTCGCAGGCGCCCGCCCCCGCCGCGGTCCGGCTCTACGATGTCGAGGCGGAGGCCGAAGCCGGGTTCGGCGCCGGTGCCGAGCCGCAGGAGGGGCAGGCGTCCGAGGACCCCGACGATGCAGTGGCCGGACCCTCGCACGAGAGCGAGCCCGCGGCCGGGGCACCACCGGTTGAGGCCGACGCCATCTTCGCCCGGCTGCGCTCCATCACCTCGCAGCCCGTCGGCGAGCCGGAACCGCGGCCCGCCGAGTCGGGGGTCGCTGATGGCGGCGCGGCCCCGCCGGCTGGGATCCCCGAGGCCGCGGACGAGTTCGCCGACGAACCCGCCGAGCTCATCGACGAGTATCCCGACGAGTTCGACGAGCTCGACGGCGGATCCGAAGCTGCCGCCGTGCCGGACGACCCCGACGATCTCGTCGGCGCGGCCCGTGCCGTGGCCGTGGGCGGGATCGCCCGCGGGCTCAAGCGGCTGGTCGTGGACGAGCAGGGCGACCTGCTCGACGCGTTACGTCGCAACGGGGTCCGAGCGGTGCGCTCCACGATCGACAGCGACACCGGGGCCTACACCCGGGCCGTGCGGGCGCCGATGCAGGACTTCGCGTCCGACATAGACGTCAGCATCGACGACGTCGACCTCGATGCGGCCGGCAGCGCCATGCTGGCGGCGCTGGTCGAGCCGGTCCGGGAACGTCTCGGCGAGTTGATCGAGAGCACCGACGACCCCGACGAGCTCACCACCGCCGTGCGATCGATCTACCGGGAGTCCCGGTCGCGCCGTGCCGACGCCGCAGCCGAAGCTGCTTTCTCCGCTGGCTGGCCGGAGCCGATATCGTGACCGTCGGTGCGCACCGTAACTCCCCCTTCCTCCGGCGGCCGATCCCGCTTCGGCTCTAGAAGAACCCGCTTCATCGCGATCCTGGTAGCAGGCGGCCTGCTGGTCCTGCTGCTGTCGCTGCGAGGCATCGCCCGCTTCTACACCGACTATCTGTGGTTCGACTCGCTGGGCCGGACCGACGTGTGGGGCCGGGTGCTGCTGGCCAAGGTCGCCCTGTTCGCGATATTCGCGGTGGCCTTCTTCATCCTGATGTGGATCAACCTGCTGATCGTCGACCGCCTGAAGCCCGATCTCCGCCCGCCCGGCCCCGAGGAGGAGATGCTAAGCCGTTTCCACGACCTGACGGCGGGCCGCACCCGGCTGGTGCGCCTGGGCGTGTCGGTGGTGTTCTCGCTGCTGGCCGCATCCGGGGTGTCCAACCAGTGGGAGGAGTGGCTGCTATTCGTAAACCGCAGGGACTTCGGGATCCTCGATCCGCTGTTCGACACCGACATCGGCTTCTACGTCTTCCGGCTGCCGTTCCTGACGTTCCTCGTGAACTGGCTGTTCGCCGCCTTCATGATCATCCTCGTAGTGATCGGCATCACCCACTACATCAACGGCGGCATCAGGGCCCAGGTGCCTCGGGGCGCACCCCGGGTGCTGCCGTCGGTGAAGGTGCACCTATCGGCGATCCTGGCCGCGCTGGCCCTGGTGAAGGCGGCCGACTACTGGCTGTCGCGCTACGAGCTCACCGTGTCGGACCGGGGCGTGGTCGACGGCGCCCTGTACACCGACGTCAAGGCCAAGCTGCCTGCCTTCAACCTGCTCCTGCTGATCTCGCTGTTCGCGGTGGTGCTGCTGGTGGTCAACCTGCGGCGGCGGGGCTGGGTGCTGCCGGCGCTGGCCGTGGGGCTGTGGGCCTTCACCGCCCTGGTGATGGGAAACATGTACCCCGCGTTCGTGCAGCGGTTCCAGGTCGACCCCAACACCACCGCCCGGGAGTCCGTCTACACCGACGACAACATCGCCGCCACCCGGGCCGCCTACTCGCTCGTGCCCGACCGCGATGTGGACTTCGAGGTGTTCGACTACCGCGAGAACCCCACTCCGGCCCAGCTGCGGGCCGCGGCCCAGACCGTGCGCAACGCCCGGATCCTCGACCCGCTCACCCTCACCGACACCTTCGAGAAGGATCAGGGCGAGCGTGACTTCTACCGATTCTCCTCGGTGCTCGACGTCGACCGCTACGAGGTGGACGGCGAGCTGACCCAGGTGGTGCTGGCCGCCCGCGAGCTCAACCTGAGCGAGCTGGCGTCGTGGGAGCGCCAGCACGTGGCCATCACCCACGGCTACGGGATGGCCATCGCCCGGGCCAACGTCACCGACGTGCGGGGCAGCCCGGTGTTCATCACCGGCGGCCTGCCCGTCGAGGTGGACGAGGCTATCGACCTGCAGCTCGACCAGCCCCAGATCTACGTGGGCGAGAACCTCGAGGGCTACGCGCTGGTGGGCGCCACCCGCGACGAGGTCGACTACGTGGACGGCCAGGGCCGCGAGGAGAGCTTCCGCTACACCGGCGAGGGCGGCGTCAACATGGGCTCGTTCCTGCGCCAGACCGCCTTCGCGCTGCGCTTCGGTCAGCTCGACCCGCTGATCTCCAACTTCGTGAGCGGCGACACCAGCATCATCTACATCCGCGACGCCCAGGACCGGGTGAAGAACATCGCCCCGTTCCTGGAGTTCGACTCCGACGCCTACCCGGTGATCTTCGACGGCCGCATCCACTACGTGCTAGACGCGTACACCACCACCGACCGCTACCCCTATTCCCAGAGCGCCGACACCAGCGGCCTGGAGATCGGCGCCGAGCTGGCCGACGGCGGCGTCAACTACATACGCAACTCGGTCAAGGCCGTGGTCGACTCCTACGACGGCGACGTGACGCTGTATGTCATGCCGATCGCCGATCCGATCGTGGCCGCATGGCAGGGAGCCTTCCCCGACCTGTTCACCGACTTCTCCGAGATGCCCGAGGAGCTGCGCTCCCACCTGCGCTTCCCGACCGATCTGTTCACCGTGCAGACCAACATGTGGGCCTCCTACCAGGTGTCGGACCCCGAGGCGCTGATCATCGGCACCGAGCGCTGGGCCGTGGCCCAGGACCCGGGCCGCAGCGTGCAGGCCGGGGGCATCGCCGAGGCCGTGGTCGGGGACCGGGGGCTGCTGACCCGGCGGGAGCGGCGGGTCCCGGCCTACTACTCGCTGATCCAGCTGCCCGGCGAGGAGCAGGCGTCGTACGTGGCGTTGCGCTCGTTCGTGCCGATCTCCGACGACGACAGCCGCAAGGAGCTCACCGCCTTCATGGTGGGTGAGACCCGCGCCGACGGGACGTCTCGCCTGGTGTCCTATGAGATGTCGAACCTGCTGGCGCCGGGACCGGCCATCGTGGCGTCGAACATCTCCACCAACCCAGACATCAGCCGGGAGCTGACCCTGCTCAACGACCAGGGCTCGCAGGTGGACTTCGGCGACATGCTGCTGCTGCCCGTCGAGGATTCGGTGCTGTACGTGCGGCCCATGTACGTGCGGGCCCAGGGGACGCAGATCCCGCTGCTGGCCGGGGTGATCGCCTCGGTGGGCAACCGCACCGCGCTGGGCAAGACGCTGGGCGAGGCCCTCGACGACTTGTACCCGGGCACCGACTTCGAAGACGTGGTGCTGCCCCCGGTGGTGACCGACGGCGACGCGCCCGTGGAGGAGCCCGACGAGCCGTCCGTGATCGACGACGCTGACGAGCCGTCGGTGGTCGACACGCCCGACGTCTCCGTCGGCGAGCTGACGCCGACGGAGACCCAGCAGCTGATCGACGAGCTGGCCGAGCTGCGCCGCCGCCAGGACGAGATCCTGGCCCGCCTCCTGGAGCAGCTAGAGGACTAGCCACGTCGATTCGAAATCTCGGTTCGGTTGTGGGTGGTATATCCCCAAAACCGACCCGAGAAATCAGCGTCCGGCCCGCATCAGGATCTCGGGTCGGTCATCGGTGGTAGATCCTCATAACCACACCGAGATTCTTGGCGGCCGGCTTGGCTGGGCGTGGCATGGATTATCGAGGCTGGGTGTAGATCCCTCATAACCACACCGAGATTCTTGGCGGCAGCTCCGGGGCTAAGAGCGAGCGCGGATTGATCGGCAGGCAATCGCGGCGCGCGGTGGTCATTTCCGCTCTTGTTCGCTGCGCTCACGGGCCGCTCGGGCCACGGCCCCGCCCCGAATGGGCCGGGTCGCCCGTCAATCCGCGGGGCCTCTAAGCCTCCGCGTGCACCGTGTCGGCGAAGACTCGGGCTTCGCGAGCCACGTCTCCCAGGGAGATGCGGGCCTCCTTGGCGTCCTTGGAGTAGCCGACGGCGTCGAGGATGGGGAGCAGCTCGCCGCGGCGGATGCGCATCTCCACCGCGGCCGGGTCCACCAGCGACGGATGCTCCTCGCCCATGGCCTCGGCCAGCATCCTCAGCTCCTGCCGCAGCCCGGCCACGTAGTTGGCCACCCGCACGGCCTTGCTGGTGGGGTCGAGGCCCCGGGTGAGCCACTTGCTCTGGGTGGCCACACCGGTGGGGCAGCGGCCACTGTGGCAGCGCTGGGCCTGGATGCAGCCGACTGACATCATGGCCTCCCGCCCGACATTGATCAGGTCGACGCCCATGGCCATGGCCACCATGGCGTCGGGAGCGAAGCCGAGCTTGCCGGAGCCCACGAACACCACGGCCTCATGCAGGTCGGCCTCCGCGAAGGCCTGGTAGACCTCGGCGAAGCCCACCCGGAAGGGCAGCGACACGTGGTCGGTGAACGTCAGCGGCCCCGCGCCGGTGCCGCCCTCGCCCCCGTCGACGGTGATGAAGTCGGGACCGCGGCCGGCGCGGGACATCTCCGACGCCAGCTCGGTCCAGAAGCGCCGGTCGCCGACCGCCGACTTGATGCCCACCGGCACCCCGCAGGCATCGGCGATACGTTCGGTGAAGCGGACGAGCCCGGCCACGTCGTCGAACTCGGGGTGGCGGTTGGGGCTGCGAACGGTCACCCCCGCCGGCACGCCACGGGCCTCGGCGATCTCCTCGGTGACCTTCGCCGCGGGCAGCACCCCGCCCAGACCCGGTTTGGCCCCCTGGCTCAGCTTCAACTCCACCGCCTTGACGGGGGCCGAGCCGAAACTGGCCAGGAAGGCGTCCATGCAGAAGCGCCCGTCGGCGCCGCGGGCCCCGAAGTACCCGGTGCCGAGCTGGAACACCAGGTCGCCGCCGAGGCGGTGGTGGACGCTGACGCCGCCCTCCCCGGTGTTGTGCAGGCATCCGGCGATGGCCGAGCCGCCGTTGAGAGCCGCCACCGCCGGGCCCGACAGCGAGCCGTAGGACATGCCGGAGATGTTCACCACCGACTCGGGCCGGAATGCGCCGGGCCGGCCTCGCCAGGCTCCGAGCACCTTGGCCGCCCGCAGCTCGCCGTGGGGGGCGTCGGAGTCGAACGGGAAGGCCGAGTGCCGGAAGAACACGTGGCCGTCGGCGTCGAGCCGGTTGTCGGAGCCGAACCCGAAGTACGGGTTCTCCCGCTTCGAGGTGGCGTACACCCAGCGGCGCTGGTTGCGGTTGAAGGGCCGCTCCTCGTCGTTGTCGCTGACGATGTACTGGCGCAGCTCGGGGCCGAACGACTCCAGCAGGTAGCGCAGGTGGCCGATGATCGGGAAGTTGCGCAGGATGGCATGGCGCTTCTGCACCAGGTCGTAGACGGTCGTGACGATGAGCAGGGCGCCGATCGCGGCGAGCGTCCACAGCCACCAGTTCATGCTTGAACGCTAGCCGTGGCCGATCCCGCCGTCGGCCGTCCCCGCGCCTCTGCGGTTTCTCGGGTCGCTTTTGGGGACTGTATGCGCAAAACCAACCCGAGATTTCCGGGGCGGCGGTGCGGCCCTCGGTATGTTGAGCGTGGGGAGTAGACCGGGTTAGGTTTGGGGATGGCCCGGCCCGCGAGAGGTACATGAACGAGCGCGGCGCAGGCGGGCCCCTCGGCGCCGGACTCTCCCGCTCGCTGGGGCTCCGACACGTCTTCGTCCTGAGCACCGGCGCGATGCTCTCCTCGGGGCTGTTCCTGCTGCCGGGCCTGGCTGCGGCCGACGCCGGACCCAGCGCCGTGCTGGCCTACCTCCTGGCCGGCGTGGTGGCCGTTCCCGCCATGTTGAGCGTGGCCGAGCTCTCCACCGCCATGCCCCGGGCCGGGGGCGCCTACTACTTCCTGGTCCGGGCCTACGGACCGGCCGTGGGCACGGTGTCGGGCATGGCCACCTGGCTGTCGCTGGTGCTCAAAGACGCCTTCGCCCTGGTTGGCATGAGCGCCTACCTCAACCTGGTCCTCGACGTACCGGCCAAGCCGCTGGCCATCGTCCTCATCGCCGGCTTCACCATCGTCAACATCGTCGGGACCCGGGCCAGCGCTCTCGTGCAGATGCTGCTGGTGGGATTCGTGCTGGCCGTGATGGGCTGGTTCCTCGGGGCCGGCCTCCCGCAGGTCGGCAGCGGCGACGGCAGCCTCGACACATTCTTCGCCGACGGGGCGGGCGGGCTGGTGAGCGTGATCGGGCTCGTGTTCGTGTCCTACGGCGGGCTGACGAAGGTGGCCAGCGCGGCGGAGGAGATCAACGACCCGTCCCGCAACATCCCGTTGGGAATGGCGCTGGCACTGCTGGTCAGCACCGCGCTGTACACCCTCGGGGTGCTGGTGGCGGTGGCGGTGGTGCCGCCGGCGCGGCTGCACGACGACCTGGCGCCGATCTACACCGCAGCCGAGGACGTGCTGCCCACCGCGGGCGCGGTGCTAGTGGCGGCAGCCGCCCTGGCCGCCTTCTCGTCGGCCACCAACGCCGGGATACTGGCCGCGTCCCGCTACCCGCTGGCCATGAGCCGCGACCGGCTGCTGGGGGAGAGGCTGGGCCGGTTGAACCGGTTCAACATCCCGGCCTGGGGGGTGGTCGTGACGGGCGCCGGGATGGCCGCGGTGGTGCTCGCCTTGGACGCGGCCGCCATCGCCAAGGTGGCCAGCGCCTTCGTGCTCTTGACGCTGGCGCTGGTGAACTCGGCCGTGCTGGTGCTGAGGGCCTCCGGCATCGCCTCCTACGCGCCGGGCTTCACCGCGCCGCTGTTCCCCTACCTCCAGCTGGCCGGGATCGCCATCGACCTGTACCTGATCGTCCAGCTGGGTCCGGTGGCGCTGCTGCTCACCGGGGCGTCGGTGGTGGTGGGGGTGCTGTGGTACGTGTTCTACGGCCGCACCCGCTCGATGCACGGCGGAGCCATCTACCACGTGTTCGAGCGCTGGGGGCGGCTGGTCGACCGGGGCTTGGACCGTGAGCTGAGCGGCGCGGTGCAGAGCCACGGCGTGCGGGCCGGCGACGAGTACCCGGGGCTGATCGCCCGGGCCGCGGTGGTGAGCATTCCCGAGGGCACCGACATCAACGAGGCCGCGGTCCGGGCCTCGGAGGTGCTGTCGACCCAGACGGAGGTGGACGTGGCCACCGTGACCGACCGGTTCCTGGAGTCGGGCTCGCTGTGGATCCAGCCCTCCGAGCAGCATCCCACGGCCACGCCGCTGGCCTTCTTCGACACCGACGACGACTACCTTGTGATCGTGCGGGCCGCCGGCGGTATCTGCATCCCCGCGGCCTGGGGCGGCCGGGACGAGCAGGTGAAGGCCCTGTTCTTCCTGGCCGGGTGCAGCGCCGAGCCGGGCCGGGTGCTGCGCCTGGCCGGCGAGCTGGCGGCCTACCTGCACTCGGACCGGGCCGAGGCGGTGGCCGAGGCCGCCTTCGAGGCCGAGGTGAAGGAGGCCCTGCTGCCCGACCTGTCGATCGGCCAGTACCCTCTGATGCCCGAGCTGTCCACGTCGGCGTTGATCGGCCGGCGGGTGGGGGCGCTCACGATCGATGCGGGCTTCTTCCTGGAGGCGGTCAGCCGCGAGGGCCGGGTGCTGCGGGCCGAGGCCGACCTGGTGTTGGAGGCCGACGACCAGATCACCGTGCTAGGACCGCCCAACAGCCTGCCCGTCCTGGACGACGTGGTAGGCGTCCTAGCCGACTAGACGTGGCCGGGCGTGGCGGCCGGCGAGCGGCGGGTCGCAGGCCGGGTCCTGCGGGCCATCTCCAATTTGATGCAGTTTCGGCCCTCACGGGCACACGAACCGCATCAATTTGCGGCTCGGCCGTGCCGCCGGCGAGACGAGGGCTGCGGGCTGGCGGTTCGGCGCCTAGTGGCCTGAGTCGCAAGTTCAGGCCGCTTGTTCGGGCCGCCATGAAATCTCGGGTTGGTTTTGTGCACTCAGTCCACACAAACACACCAAGAAAATCTGGCGGCGGACGTCTGCAACGAATTCCCGACTCAGGACACTAGGTTGTGCGGGTTGGCCGGCTCCGACCAAAGGGGACCGACATGGAACTAGCAGGGGCTGCGGCCATCGTCACCGGAGGCGCCTCCGGGATCGGCCGGGCGTGCGCCAACCGTCTGTCCGGGCTGGGGGCCCACTGCGTGATCCTGGACATACAGCCGGCCAAGGGCGCGGAGGCCGCCCGGGAGGCCGGCGGTCGGTTCGTGGAGGGCGACGTGGCCGAGGAGGAGCCGGTGCAGGCCGCGGTGGGCGCCGCCGGGGAGCTGGGCCCGTTGCGGGTGCTGGTCAACTCGGCCGGGATCGCTTCCGCGGTGCGCACGGTCGACCGGCACGGCCAACCCATGCCGCTGGAGCGCTTCGAGCGGGTGGTGGCCACCAACTTGATCGGCACGTTCAACTGCATCCGCCTGGCGGCCGCGGCCATGGCTGCGACCGAGCCGGTGGACGCGGACGGCCAGCGGGGCGCGATCGTCAACATGGCCTCGGTGGCCGCATTCGACGGCCAGACCGGCCAGAACGCCTACTCGGCGTCGAAGGGAGGGGTGGCGGGCATGACCCTGCCGATCGCCCGCGACCTCGTGCCGCTCGGCGTGCGGATCAACGCCGTCGCGCCCGGGCTGATCAACACGCCCATCTACGGCACCGGCCCCGAGGCGGAGGCGTTCAAGGCCCACCTGGCCGAGGGGGTGCTGTTCCCCAAGCGTCTGGGCACCGCCGACGAGCTGGCCTCGATGGTGACGGAACTCCTAACCAACGACTACATGAACGGCGAGATAATCCGGGTCGACGCCGGCATCCGCCTACCCCCGAAGTAAGCGTCCCAAATCCGCTCCGAGGCGTTGCGCCCCGGTTGCCGCCCCCGGTAGAATCGCTCTGCGGGGTGGAGCAGTCTGGTAGCTCGTCGGGCTCATAACCCGAAGGTCGTAGGTTCAATTCCTACCCCCGCCACCAACAAAAGCCCAGGTCAGAGCACGTGCACTGGTCTGGGCTTCACCGCGCCAGGGCCGATCTTCTAATGGATTTTCTAATATGCGGTCCGCGCCAACTCCGCGAGGGCGTGCGGATCACCTAAGAGCGAGCGCGGATTGATCGGCGGCCAATCGCGTCGCAGGGTGGTCATTTC
>VYBO01000091.1 GCA_009844405.1 Acidimicrobiaceae bacterium | reverse complement strand
ATGGCTCTTCCTTTCCTCTAAGAGCATGCCTCCACGATCTGGGGGGAAGCTCAACCCGACACCTCGCCGAGCTGCGCCACCGACTCCACCAACCCAACCACCCCCACACAACTGTCACACAAGCCGCCTAACATGACCACCCGAACCTGCGCCCCACACCGCTATTACACCAAACCTGAGACGCGACCCAAACGCGCCGCGTTCGGGTTCACCAACCTCGCCAACCACCGCATCCGCGCACTACTCTACTGCCGGCAAACCCAACTGGGCGCTGCTCGACACCCTCACTCCGACCTGAAACGCGGAGAGCCAGAAAACCGCGACCTTCAGCCGGTCATGTGTGTCAGGGTCGAGCATTCGGCGAACCGGTCACGAGGTGGGGGAAGGTTGTGTGATCGCAGGGGACGATCTCACCGCGCGAGACCACAGATCATGCCGCAATGTCGGCGCACCCGCTGAGCGGGTTGTCGCGCGAGCGCATGACCGTGGCTGCGAATGCTCCAGCGAGCCGACTTCGAATCGCATTAGGGCCGACAAGGCCAACTACGGGAGCCGCATCGATCGAGCGCGGCCCGCGGTCCACCTCTACGGCGAGTTCGACGCCGCGACAGGTCAGCGCATCGGCAACCGGCTCCGGGCCGAGGCCAGCCGCATGCACGAGGCGGACAAGAATGCCACGGCAGGCTCGTGCTCCGACCACCGAACGGTCGCCCAGTGCATGGCCGACGCCCTCGACAACCTCACCGCCGGCGACACGGCGGCCGACGGCAAATGCAGGCCCATCGCTGAGATCTGCGTGGTCGCGCGCGTCGACAACGAGACCGGCAACCTCATCGCAGGGCTGCCCGACGGCGACCGGCTGCCCCCGGCCGTGCTCAAGGAGTTCGCCTGCAACGCCAAGCTCACCGGGGTCGTCTATGGCCGCAAGGGCAAGCCGATCTGGCGCGCCGAGTCCTGCCGCACCGCTACCGAAGCCCAGCGCCAGATCCTCCTCGCCCAATACAGCGGATGCTTCCACTGCGCCGCTCACCCCGCACTGTGCCAGATCCACCACATCAGGCCGGTCTCACAGGGCGGGTCCACCCAAATCGGCAACATGGTCCCGGTCTGCTGGGACTGTCACCAGAGGATCCACCACCACAGGTGGTGGATTCGCACGACCAATGGCGTGCAT
The DNA here is from genome assembly GCA_009844405.1 of Acidimicrobiaceae bacterium. GTDB lineage: Bacteria > Actinomycetota > Acidimicrobiia > Acidimicrobiales > Aldehydirespiratoraceae > Aldehydirespirator. The sequence continues at coordinate 34,325 of VYBO01000091.1, read as the reverse complement.
ACCCTGCACCCGCCCGGGCAGGCGCACCACGGCCCCGCCCGCGCGCCCGACGAACCCACCTTGCACCTGTCCGGCCTCGACGCACCACTCGGACCGCTCAGCGCGGAGAAGCGGGGCACCTGTACGAAGATCCAGGACCTAGCTGAAATGATGGCGGAGATATCAACTTAGGAGTCGTCATGTGATATAGTGTCAGTACGCCGCTGTTCAGCGGCCTCGGAGCAGCCGTTCGAGGCGCCCCCTACAACTGCTAACGCCGACAGAAGGGGCACCGAAGATGGCTCTCACCCACACCCAGCGCACCTCGATGTTCAACACTCTGACAGAAGTCATGGGACAAGACGACGCCGAGACCCTGATGCAGCACCTGCCGCCCAGCGGCTGGGACAACGTCGCCACCAAGGAGGATCTCCGCGCCGGCTTCGCAGAGACCAACGCGGCCATCGCCACCGGCCTGGCCCAAGCCACAACCGAACGCGCCGACATCATCAAGACCGTCTCAGAAGGCTTGGCCCAAGCCGCAACCGAACGCGCCGACATCATCAAGACCGTCTCAGAAGGCTTGGCCCAAGCCGCAACCGAACGCGCCGACATCATCAGGCGGCAGGCTTGGCACCTCTACATAGTGGTGACGACAGTTGTGTCGACCGTGGCGGTGGCCAGCGTGTCGATCTGGATCGCGCTGCTGACCCGGTCCGTCGGCTGACTCGCGGCTCAGGCTTCCATCTGGGCGATCAGTTCCTCGGTGGTGGTGGCGGGGGACTGGCAGGCGAAGTTGCGGCAGACGTAGGCGAAGCCTTCGGCGCGGTCCTGCCATAGCGGGGACTCGTAGGGCTCGCCCCAGGCCAGGACCGCGCCGGGCAGGTAGCGGGTCTGCACCGCGGCAACCAGGTCGGCCCGGTCGCCGACGACGGCGATCTCGTCGAGGCCGTGGGTGGCCATGTCGAGCGCTTCCAACGCCCGGCCGAAGGCGGTGGGGTGCTGACCCGCCGCGGAACTGAACAGCTCGACGATTCGGCGGGCGTGCTCGTCGTAGCGGGACTCGCCGGTCAGCGCAGCCAGCCGGAGCAGCCCGCAAGCTGCCAGAGACTGGGCCGACGGGGTGGCGTTGTCCATCAGATCCTTGGGGCGGGTCACCAGCCTCTCGGCATCGTCGCCGGTCGTGAACACCCCTCCTGCCGCGCCGTCCCAATACAGCTCCAGCAGGCCGTCGGCCGCCGACCGGGCCTCATCGATCCAGTGGGCCTCACCCGACAGCTCTCCCAGCCGGGTGAAGGCATCGACCAGGGCCGCGTAGTCCTGGGCGTAGGCCAAATGGCGGGCCTGGGCCGGACGCTCGGCGTCACCGGCCTGCCAGGAGCGCAGCCATCGGCCGTCTTCGCGCCGCAGGTTGGACACCAGGAACTCGCCGTTGGCCAGCGCCGCCGCCCGCCACTGCGGATCGCCGGTGGCCGCGGCGGCCTCGGCCAGCGCAGACAGCATCAAGCCGTTCCACTCGGTGAGGACCTTGTCGTCGAGGCCGGGGCGCACCCGGCTCTCCCGGCAGGCGAACAACGCCTGGCGGGCGGCCTCCACCTCCTCGGGCCGGATCAGGTCGCCCCGCACCGGCCGGTTCAAGATGTTGGACCCCTCGAAGTTCCCGGCCGGGGTGACTCCCCACCAGGCTGCGGCCGCGTCGGCGGCCCCGGCGCCCGCCGCGTTCTGCACCACCGCCCGCAGCTCGGGCTCGGACCACACATAGAACTTGCCCTCGACTCCCTCGGAGTCGGCGTCCTCGGCCGAGTAGAAGCCTCCGTCGCCATGGCAGAGGTCCCGCAGCACGTAGCCGATCGTCTCGTCCACAATCTGGCGATAGACCGGCTCGCCCGTCACCATCCAGGCATGCAGGTACACCCTGGTCAGCAGGGCGTTGTCGTAGAGCATCTTCTCGAAGTGGGGAACGAGCCACCGATGGTCCACCGAGTAGCGGGCGAACCCGCCGCCGAGATGGTCGTAGATCCCGCCGGAGGCCATGGCGTCCAGGCTGGTCCGCACCGCCCGCAGCAGCTCGGGGCGGTGGCTGCGGTGATGGTGGCGCAGCGCCGAGGCCAGGGTCATGGCCGCAGGGAACTTGGGTGCTCCGCCGAAGCCGCCCCACTGGGGGTCGAACGATGCCAGGATGGCGTCGCCGGCCCGGTCCAGCGTCCGCCCGTCGGGCGTGTCGGAAGCCTGGTCGCTCAATGAGGCGGCGGCACGCGACGTCCGCTCGATCAGCGCCACCAGCTGGTCGGCCTGGGCGTGCACATCGGCCCGGCGGTTCGTCCAGGCCTCGTCGATGGCCTCCATCACCTGCAGGAACGAGGCCATCTGGCCGCGGGGCCGGTCCGGGTAATAGGTGCCGCCGAAGAAGGGCCGGCCGTCGGGTGTACAGAACACAGTCATGGGCCAGCCGCCCCGACCGGTCATGGCCTGCACCGAGTCCATGTATATGGCGTCCACGTCGGGACGCTCCTCCCGGTCGACCTTGACGTTGACGAACAGCCGGTTCATCACCGCCGCGGTTTCGGGATCCTCGAAGGACTCGTGGGCCATCACATGGCACCAGTGGCAGCTGGAGTAGCCCACCGACAGCAGCACCGGCCGGTCCCGCTCGGCGGCCGCGGCGAAGGCCTCCGGACCCCACGGGAACCAGTCCACCGGGTTGTCGCGGTGTTGGCGCAGGTACGGGCTGGTCTCGCCGCCGAGCCGGTTCATGAACCGAGCCTAAGAGGCCGGACGGGAAGGTGTCGCCGCTGCCCGGAATTGGCGATGCGCTGGGCGGTGCCACCGAATTGGCAGCAGCCAGTGCCCGAATCGGCCTCCACCGCTGCCAATTCGCTCGACGATCCCGCCGGTACCGGACGAGCGAACCAGGCCGCCGGTGGGGCAGACTGGCGCCGGTGAGTTCTGGATTCCGTGTGCTGGTCGTCGACGACGAGCCCTCGTACCGGGAGGGCCTGCAGGTGGCGCTGGGGGCTGAGGGGTTCGTGGTCGACGTCGCCGCCGACGGCGAGGAGGCCCTGGCCATGTTCGAGGCCCTCGAGCCCGAGATCGTGCTGCTCGACGTGATGCTGCCCCGCCTGTCCGGGATCGACGTGTGCCGCCACATCCGCTCCCTCGCCGACACGCCGGTCATCATGGTGTCGGCCCGCCGGGAGGAGATCGACACCGTGGTCGGGCTGGAGGTCGGCGCGGACGACTACGTGGCCAAGCCCTACCGGGTGCGGAAGCTGGTGGCCCGGATGCGCACATGTGTTCTCGCGGGGCGCCGGCAAGACCGACGGGCCCTACCGGGTGCGGGAGCTGGTGGCCCGGATGCGCACCGTGATGCGCCGCAGCCGGACCCGGCCGGTCAGCTCCTCCAACGGCGCAACCAACCTCCGCATCGGCGACGTCACCGTCGACCGGGACCGCCACGAGGTGACCATCGGCGGCCAGCTGGAGCGCCTGCCGCTGAAGGAGTTCGAGGTGCTGGCCCTGCTCATGGAGAACGCCGGGTTCGTGGTGAGCCGCCAGACCCTCATCGACAGGGTCTGGGGGTTCGACTACGTGGGCAACACCAAGACCCTCGACGTGCACATCAAGAGGCTGCGGTCCCGCATCGAGCGCGACCCGGCCCAGCCCGAGCGTATCGTCACCATCAGGGGCCTCGGCTACAAGTGCATGGTGCCCTGAACTCCTGCCGACGCGTCGCAGAGGCATAGACCGGCAAGATGTCAGGTATCCGGTTCTGGGTGGCCGGGGCCCGTCCCCGCACGCTGAGCGCGGCGCTGGTCCCCGTGGCCACCGGAACGGCAGTGGCGGTGGGGGAGGGTGCGCGCACCGCGTGGTGGCGGGCCGGTGTCGCGCTGCTGGTGGCCATGGCTCTGCAGGTGGGGGTCAACTTCGCCAACGACTACTCCGACGGTGTCCGGGGCACCGACGACTCCACCCGGATCGGTCCCCGCCGGCTGGTGGGCTCCGGGCTGGTCGAGGCCCGCCGGGTCAAGTGGGCCGCGTTCTCCGCTCTGGCGGTGGCCGCCGCGGCCGGCGCGGTGCTGGCCGCGGTTGCGGGCTGGGGCCTGCTGGTGGCGGGAGCGGTGTGCCTGGCCGCGGGATGGGCCTACACGGGCGGGCCCAAGCCGTACGGCTATCTGGGCCTGGGCGAGGTGTTCGTGTTCGTGTTCTTCGGCCTGGTGGCCACCGCGGGCACCGCCTACGTGCTGCTGGAACGGCTGGACTGGCTCGCGGTGCTTGTGGGCGTGCCGGTCGGGCTGTGGGCCGTGGCGCTGCTGATGGCCAACAACCTGCGCGACATCGCCGGCGACGCCGCCGCGGGCAAGCGAACGCTGGCCGTTCGACTGGGGGACCGCCGCACCCGCCTCGCCTACCTGGCCGTGCTGGAGGCGTCGTACGCGGCGGCCCTGGCCGCGTCGTTCACGGGGCGGGCCGCGGCGGCCGCGGTGGTGGGGGCTCCGTTCGCGGTGGGCGCGGTGCGCACCGTGCTGCGAGGAGTGTCGGGCCCCAACCTGATCCCGGTGCTGGGTGCCACCGCCCGGACCCAGCTCGTGTCGGGCCTGGCCATGGCGGTAGGCATCGCCCTAACCGGATAGCAGACTGTGTGCCATGAGCCGTGAAGCCGTACTGGCCCATCTCGAGGCGTTGGGTGTTCCGTACGAGGTGGTGGAGTGCGATCCCGACTTCGCCGACACCGCCCGGTTCTGCGAGCGCTACGGGTACCCGATGGACGCCTCGGCCAACGCCATCTGCGTGATCGGGAAGTCCGGGGACCGGCCGATGGCGTGCTGCGTGGTCCTGGCCTCCACGAGGCTGGACGTGAACGGGGTGGTGCGCCGGCGGCTCGGCGCCCGCAAGGCCTCCTTCGCCGACGCGGACGCCACGGTCGAGCGAACCGGCATGATGATCGGCGGGGTGACCCCGTTCGGGCTGCCAGCCGGACTGCCGGTGTGGATCGACGCCCGGGTCATGGAGTGCGACCAGGTGATCGTGGGCGGCGGCTCGCGGGACTGCAAGATCCGCTGCCCGCCCGCCTCGCTGCTGGCCGTCGAGGGAGCCGAGGTCGTCGACGACCTGGCCAAGAGGCCGAGCGGGTAGGCGCACGAATCCGGCCATACGGACGAGGCCGTGGCCCGAGCGGCCCGTGAGCGGAGCGAACAAGAGCGGGAGAATACGCCGTCCCCGCCCCCGGCCTGAGCGATCTCTCAGCCGCGGGTGGCGGTGATCAGCTGGGCGATGCCTGCGCTGAGCTGGTGGCGGCGCACATCGATGAACCCGGCGGACCGCAGCCCGGCGAGCATCTCCTCCGGAGCCGGCAGGTAGGCGACAGAGTCGGGCAGGTACCGGTAGGCATCGCGGTCGGAGAGCAACCCGCCGATCAGGGGCACGACCCGGCCGAAGTACAGGCCGTGTCCCCAACGCAGGACGGGATTGGTGGGCGAGTCCACCTCCAGCAGGCCGATGCGCCCGCCGGGCCGCAGCGCCCGGGCCAGCTCGGCGAGCAGCGGCGCCACCGAGGTGAGGTTGCGCAGGGCGAAGCCGCAGGTCGCGCCGTCGAGCGCGCCGTTGGGAACCGGCAGCTCCAGAACGTCGGCGTTGACCAGCGGAGCGGTGCCGTCACCTGTGGGGGCGGCCCGCAGCATTCCCATCGAGAAGTCGAAGCCGATCCGATGATGGCCGAGCCGGGCGAGCTCCCGGCAGAGGTCGCCGGTGCCGCAGGCAAGGTCGGCGACCATCGATCCCGCAGGCAGCGCCAGTTCCCGCACCGTCCGGCGCCGCCAGGCCACGTCGAGGCGCAGCGTCATGATGCGGTTCACCAGGTCGTAGCGGGGCGCGATGGCATCGAACATCTCCCTCACGGCCCGGCGCTTGGCTGCGCCGGTCAGAAGTCCGCTCACCTATCCGGGCTGTCGCTTGGGCCAGTACCGCTGGCAGTTGCGGCTCATCGGATGCAGCAGCAGGGCCACCAGAGCGATGTCGAAGAGCAGGTCGATGGCGTCGGCCCACAGCCAGCGCGGGGTGTCGGTCACAGCCAGCAGCAACAGCAGCGCGACCGGCATCACCGCCACGACCACGCCGAGCTTGTAGCCCCACCGCCTCTCGTTGGCGATACCGAAGGCGGCCATCACCTTGCCTATCGCGACCGTCAGCGTGTAGACCAGCGTGTAGACGCCCAGACCCCGTGCGCCGATCATCTCGAACACCAGCGAGAAACCCCCTTGGAAGTACATCAGCAGCTGTGCGATGTACAGCGTCTGGGGCTGCCGGGGGTTGACCCAGACCCGAGTCTCCATGCCCCCAGTATGCAGGCTGTTCACAGGCTTGGAACATGCGCGGGCAGGTGCAAGCCCGTCGCGTCGGGGCAGGGCGTCTCCCGCTCCTGTTCGCTGCGCTCACGGGCCGCTCCGGCCACGGCCTCGCCCGAATGCGGCGGAGTCGCCCGCCTGCTCGCTCGGCCTCTGGGGGCGGCGATAGGCGCGGTCGGTGTGATGGTGCTCGAAGCCGATGCGGCGGTAGACGGCGTTGGCCGGGTGGTTGTCGGACTCCACGTAGAGCATCCCGGCGGACAACCCCCGACCCGACAGCCACTCGAGACCGGCCAGGGTCATGGGCCGGCCCAGCCCCCGGCCGGCGAAGTCGGGGTCCACCGCGATCACGTAGATCTCACCCAGGGGCGGGTCGTGGTCGGCGTGGACCTTGGTCCAGCAGAATCCGGCCAGACGGCCGTCGCGGTGGTGCAGGCGGAACCCGTCGGCGTCGAACCACGGCTCGGCCATCCGGCTCCGCACGTCGGCGGCGGTAAGCCCGCCCTGCTCGGGATGCCAGTGGAAGGCCCGGCTGTTCACCGCCACGAACTCGTCGAGGTCATCGAGCGTGACGGCCCTGGTGGGCAGCCCCGACGGCTCGGCCGGCAGCCGGCAGCGCAGCTGCCACAGGTCGCGGTAGGGCACGAAGCCGTGGCGCTGTGCGGCATCGTCGTCGTCCGGCCCGACCTCCCTGATCCACAGCTGGGCTCCTGCGTCGTCGTCCAGCTCCGCCAGCGCCTCGGCCAGGATGCCCTGCGTGTCGCCTGGTGCCCGGCTCTCGACCACCACGATCTGTGCCTCGCCGCCCGGCGTCGCGGTCCGGTTGACCTCGTAGCGCACCGAGCCGAGGGTACTGCGCTACCTTCCCGGGGATGGCCCGTCCCCGAACACCCAAAGGCCGCGCCGGCCGCACCCATGAACGCCTGGCCTCCGAGTACCCCGACGCGGTGTGCGAACTCGACCACGGCAGCGCCTTCGAGTTGCTGGTGGCCACCATCCTGGCGGCGCAGGCCACCGATGTGGGCGTCAACAAGCTCACGCCCGACCTTTTCGCCCGCTTCCCGGACGCCGAGGCGCTCGCTGAGGTCGAGCCGGAGGAGGTGCAGCCGTACGTCAGCACCGTCGGGCTGTTCCGAAACAAGTCCAAGAGCCTGGTGGGAATGGCCCGGATACTGGTCGACGACTACGGCGGCGAGGTGCCCAGCGCCATGCGCGACCTCGTGCGGCTGCCCGGTGTGGGGCGCAAGACGGCCAACGTGGTCCGCAGCGTGGCCCTCGGACTGCCGGGCCTGCCCGTCGATACCCACGTCACCAGGCTGTCGAACCTGCTCGACCTGACCTCCGAGACCGATCCGGTGAAGATCGAGTTCGAACTCAACCCGATGATCCCTGCGGCCGAGCGGGGCGACTTCAGCCTGCGGATGATCCTTCACGGCCGCCGGGTGTGCGTGGCCCGCCGACCCCGCTGCGAGGACTGCGTCCTTAACGACTTCTGCCCCTCCAGCACCGTCTGACCCGCTACCGGGGGAAGAACTCGACACCGCACACGGCTGATTCGTTATATGCTGATATAATCTGGAAGGTTGAGAATGCGAGGTGGACGTGTATAGGGCGAAGCTCCGCAAGGTAGGCGGTTCGGTCATGCTGGCTTTGCCGCCTGTTCTTCTCGACCTGCTGGAACTTCGCTCCGGCGCGAGCGTGGACATCGATATTGATGACGGACGTCTGATCGTCGTGCCCCGGCCCCGCCCGCGTTACTCGCTCGACGAACTGCTCGCGCAGTGCGACGAGACAGCCATTGACGGCGAGGCCGACCGGGAGTGGATCGAGGGGATGCCCCTCGGAGCCGAACTTCTGTGACGCAGCGTGGTGAGGTCTGGCTCGTCAACCTCGACCCGGCGGCCGGACACGAGCAGCGTGGAACCCGGCCGGTCCTGGTCCTGGTGGTATCGCCGGCGCCGTTCAACGAACTGACAGCGACTCCTGTGGTGCTGCCGATCACCACCGGCGGGAGCTTCGCTCGCCGGCGGGGATTCGCGGTCTCGCTGGAGGATGCGGGAACCCGGACCACGGGAGTGATCCGTTGCGATCAGCCACGCGTCCTCGACCTGGGTGCTCGCAAGGGTCGGCGTCTCGAGAGCGTCCCGGCACCAGTCGTGGAGGAGGTCCTCGCCCGCCTCGCCACCATCCTCACCTAGGTTCTGTTTGCAATCCTGCCGCCCTCAGCGGCAAATCTGCTCACAGAACGCCCCGGTAGCGTTGAGGGGGTGCTGACCCGCCTCGACCTGCGCAGTGGCGACGGTCCCGTCGCGTCCCGCCTGCCCCGTCCCGAGCCCGCGCCCGACGGCCCGTTGGAGGCGGTGCGGGCCATCATCGCGGCAGTGAGGGAGCGCGGTGACGACGCCCTCCGCGAGTTCACCGAGCGTTTCGACGGCGTCTCGCCGGCCAGCCTGAAGGTTGCACGCGACGAGATCGCCGATGCGGCCGCCCGCACGCCCGCGGCGGTGCGGGAAGCCCTGGCCGCCGCGGCGGCCAACGTGGACGCCTACCACCGCCACCAGCTGCTCGACGATGTGCTCCACGAGAGAGGCGGCGTCACGGTCACCGAGCGCCATCTGCCGGTGCGCCGGGCCGGGTGCTACGTGCCCGGAGGGCGGGCGGCCTACCCGTCGACGCTGATCATGACCACGGTGCCGGCCAGGGTGGCCGGCGTGGACGAGATCGCAGTGTGCGTGCCGCCCGGCCCCGACGGCCGTATAGCCGACGTGACGCTGGCCGCCGCCGCCGCGATGGGCATCGACGAGATCCACCCGGTGGGAGGGGCCCAGGCCATTGCCGCCCTGGCCTACGGGACCGAGTCGATCGGTGCTGTCGACGTGATCGCGGGACCGGGCAATGTTTACGTGGCCCTGGCCCAGCGCGAGGTGGCCGGGGTGGTGGGGGTGCCCGCGGCATTCGCGGGACCATCGGAGGTGGTGGTGGTGGCCGACGCAAGCGCTGACGCGACCTTCGCCGCGGCCGACGTGATCCTCCAGGCCGAGCACGGGCCCGACGGGCTCGCCTGGCTGGTCACCTGGGACGAGGCGACTGCCGGCGCGGTGGAGGCCGAGGTCGTCCGGCTGGCGGCTCGAGCCGACCGTCGGGCCGAGATGGAGGCGACCCTGAGCAACTCCGGCTACAGCGTGGTGTGCTCCAGCGTCGAGCAGGCCCTCGATGTGGTCAACGAGATCGCCCCGGAGCACCTGGAGCTCATGGTCGGTGACCCCGAGGCTCTCGTGCCCCTCGTCCGCAATGCCGGAGCGGTGTTCTGCGGGCCGTGGGCGCCGGCCTCGCTCGGCGACTATGCCGCCGGCCCCAACCATGTGCTGCCCACCGACGGAACAGCCCGGTTCGCCAGCGCGCTCGGAGTGCGCGACTTCCTCAGGAGCATGCACGTCGTGAGCGCCGACCGGTCCGGTCTGGAGCGCCTGGCCTCCCATGTGATCGCGCTGGCCGAGGCCGAGGGGCTCACCGCGCACGCCGAGTCGGTGCGGCTGCGGCTCGCCCCCGCCGACGCCGCATCGCCGGAGTCGCCCGCGGAGCGCTCGCCATGACCCCGACACCGGCAGCATTGCCGAGGCCAGTCGCGGAGGGCTCGCCATGAGTCCGGTCGGAGCAGGGCCCGGCGCGGTCCGGCCCCGCGACGACATCGCCCTTTTGGCCGGCTACCACTCGCCTCAGCTCGACGTGGCCGTGCGCCTCAACACCAACGAGAGCCCGCTGCCGCCCCCGCCAGCGTTCACCGAGGCGGTGGCGGCCGCGGCCCGGTCGGTGGCCTGGAACCGGTATCCGGACCGTCAGGCTGCCGAGCTCAGGGCGCGGATCGCGGCCCGCCACGGCGTAACCGCCGATCAGGTCTTCGCGGCCAACGGCTCCAACGAGGTGCTGCAGTGCCTGTTTCTCGCCTACGGCGGCCCGGAGCGCGGCGCGGCGGTGTTCGAGCCCACCTACGCGCTGCACTCGCACCTGGCCCGGGTGACCGGCACCGCCGTCGTCGAGGCGGAGCGGGACGACGACTTCACCCTCGACCCTGTTGCAGCCGCGACACTGATCGACTCGGTCCGACCGGCGTTGACGTTCCTGTGCTCGCCCAACAACCCTTCCGGGACGGTGGCACCGCGCGCCACGGTCGCCTCCCTGCTGGCCGCGGTCGGCTCGTCCGGGGGCCTGCTGTGCGTGGACGAGGCCTACGCCGAGTTCTCCCCCCACAGCGCGCTCGAGCTCGTCGACGCTGAGACGCCGGTCGTGGTGACCCGCACGTACTCCAAGACCTGGGCCATGGCCGGGGCCCGCCTGGGGTACCTGATCGGCCCGGCGTGGGTGGTGGCCGAACTGGAGAAGGTGGCCCTGCCGTATCACCTCGACGCGCTCAAGCAGGCCGTCGGCCTAGTCGCCCTCGACTACGTCGACGAGATGCAGGCCCGGGTGGACGCCATCGTGGCCGAGCGCAACCGGCTGTCGGACCGGCTGGGCGGGCTGCCGGTGGACGTATGGCCCTCCGGTGCCAACTTCGTGCTCATGCGGCCCCGGCACCGCGGCGCCGCCGAGGTGTGGCAGCAGCTGGTCGACCGCTCGGTGCTGGTGCGGAACTGCTCGTCGTGGCCGAGGCTGGACGGCTGCCTGAGGGTGACGGTCGGCACCCCTGAAGAGGACGACCGCCTCCTGGCCGCCCTCGAGGAGATTCTGGCGTGAGCAGTCCGGCCTCGTACCCTCAAGTGGCGCGCGTCAAGGAGATTCTCGTATGAGTCGCATATCCGCACTCTCTCGATCCACCAAGGAAACCCGCATCGAAGTCAGCCTCGACCTCGACGGCGACGGCATGACCGAGACCTCCACCGGTCTGCCCTTCTTCGACCACATGCTCGACCAGCTCGGCCGCCACGGCGGGCTCGGGCTGACGGTGCGCGCCCGGGGCGACCTCGCGGTGGACGCTCACCACACGGTCGAGGACACCGGCATCATCCTGGGGGAGGCCTTCCGCGAGGCCTTGGGCGAAAAGGCCGGAGTGCGCCGCTTCGCCAGCATCACAGTTCCGCTGGACGAGGCTGCGGTGGAGGTGGTGCTCGACCTGTCGGGACGGCCGTTCCTGCACTACGACGTGGACTTTCCCGGCGAGAAGATCCTCGGCGACCCGCCCTTCGACCCGCAGCTGGCCGAAGAGTTCTGGCGGGCCTTCGCCACCGCGGCCGCCATCACGCTGCACATCGTGATGCGGCGGGGTCGCAACACCCACCACATCGTCGAAGCGTCGTTCAAGGGAGTGGCCCGGGCCATCCGCGACGCCGTGCGGGTGGAGGGCTCGACCCTGCCGTCGACGAAGGGAACGCTGTGACCGCGACCAAGCCCTCCACCAAGGGCACGCTGTGACGGGCAGGCCGCTCGTCGCCATCCTCGACTACGGCATCGGCAACCTGCACTCGGCCCAGAAGGGCTTCGAGCACGCCGGGGCCGACGCCCGGCTAACCGCCGACCTCGGTCTCATCGGGGCCGCCGACGGGGTGGTGCTCCCGGGCGTGGGAGCCTTCGCGCCCTGCATGGCCGCGCTGGGCCGCACCGGCCTGGACGACGCGGCGCTCCAGGCGGTGCAGTCGGGCCGGCTGTTCATGGGAATCTGCGTGGGGATGCAAGTGCTCTTCACGGGCTCCGACGAGGCGCCGGGGGTCTCGGGACTGAGCGTGTTCGATCGTATGGTCCGCTGGATCCCCGGGCCGGTCAAGCGCCCGCAGATGCAGTGGAACATGCTCCAGCGCAACGGCGACCACCCGATGCTGGCCGACCTGGACGATCCGATCTGGGCCTACTTCGTCCACTCGCTCGCGCCGGAGATGGGAGGCGGATACGACGTGGTGGCGACGTGCGACTACGGCGGACCGGTGGTGGCGGCGGTGGCCCGCGACAACGTGTGGGCGGCTCAATTCCACCCGGAGAAGTCGTCCGCCGTGGGCCTGCAGATCCTGGCCAATTTCGTGACGGCTTCGGCCGCGGCCGCAGCCAACTGAACCCCGATGCAGTTGTTCGCCGCAGTGGACATCCGCGACGGTCGCTGCGTGCGGCTCCGCCAGGGCGACTACGGCGCCGAGACGGTCTACGACACCGATCCGGTCGCCCGCGCCGTCGAGCTTGCGAGCCGGGGCGCGGGATGGATTCACGTCGTGGATCTCGACGGCGCCCGAGCCGGGCATCCCGACAACGCCGCAGTGGTGACCGCCATCGCCGGCGCGGTCGATGTCCCGGTCCAGGCGGGCGGGGGAGTGCGGACGGCCGCCACCGCCGAGGCGTGGTTCGCTGCCGGCGTCGAGCGGGTGGTGCTGGGCACCGCCGCGCTGCGCGACCCGGAGCTGGTGAGGGGTCTGGCCCGATCGCACCGGGTAGCCGTCGGCATCGACGCCCGGGCCGGCGACGTCGCCACCGACGGCTGGCTGCAGGGCTCGGGGCAGTCGGTGCTGGACGTGGCCCGCAGCTTCGCGGCCGACGGCGTGGACGCATTCGTGGTGACCGACATCAGCCGCGACGGGACGCTGGAGGGACCCGACGTCGACGGGCTGGCTTCGGTGCTCGACACGGTGTCGGTGGAAGTGATCGCCTCCGGGGGCGTCGGGCAACTCGGCGACCTGACGACTCTGGCCGGACTCGAGGGCCGCGCCGGCCGCCGGTTGAGCGGTGTGATCGTGGGCACCGCGCTCTACGAGGGGCGCTTCACGGTTGCCGAGGCGGTGGCCGCGCTGGCTGGAAGCGAAACGAGTAGCTGAGATGCGAGTGGCCCGAGTCATTCCCTGCCTCGATGTGGACGCCGGCCGGGTCGTCAAAGGGGTGAACTTCGTGGACATCCGCGACGCCGGCGATCCGGTCGAGCTAGCGGCCCGCTACGACGCCGAGGGCGCCGACGAGCTGGTCTTCCTGGACATCACCGCGTCGTCGGACCGCCGCGACACCACCGTGGCCATGGCCCGGGCAGTGGCCGACGAGGTGTTCATCCCGTTCACCATCGGGGGCGGCATCCGCACCCTCGACGACGCCCGGCTCCTGCTGCGGGCGGGGGCCGACAAGGTGAGCGTCAACACCGCGGCGGTGCGCCGTCCCGAGCTGGTGAGCGAGATCAGCCGGGAGTTCGGCGCCCAGTGCTGCGTGGTCGCCATCGACGCCCGCAGCTCGAGCGAGGCGCCCAGCGGCTACAAGGTCTTCACCCACGGTGGACGTACCCGGACCGGCATCGACTGCCTGGAGTGGGCCGCCGAGGCCGAACGCCTCGGAGCGGGCGAGATCCTGCTCACCTCCATGGACCGCGACGGCACCAGGGAGGGCTTCGAGCTGAACTTGACATCGATGGTTGCGGACGCGGTGGGCGTCCCGGTCATCGCCAGCGGGGGAGTCGGCAACCTTGACCACCTGGTGGAAGGAGTGACCGAGGGCAACGCCGACGCGGTCCTGGCCGCCAGCATCTTCCACTACGGAGAGCACACAATCGCCGAAGCCAAGACCCGCATGGCCGCCGCCGGCATCTCGGTCCGCCCCCTCGGTCCTGCCATCGACGGCACTGCCGCCTAGGCCTCGCCCATCGGCCGGACGGGGCACGGCCCGCCTGAGCCGTCGCCATGATCCGCCGCGACTCGGGCACAAGGCCTTCGACACGCACGGCAACTTGGCCGGTTGATCGACGCACCTTTCCTCCCCCTCGGGTGCGGCCCGCGTGCGGCCTGGCGATCAGGCCTATAGATCATATGTTTCAAGCGTCTATATGTCAATGGTTCCCATGGCGTCGACCACCGCGGCCCGGTCGGTGATGTCGCCTATCACCCGGCGGAAGTTGAAGGGGGCACCCTCAGCGACGAGCCGGTGGCGGCTGTCGTTGGCACCGACGTCGAAGGCGGTGACCTCCGCTCCCTCGTCGAGCAGCAGGCGCACCGTCCACGCGCCCACGCAACCGTCGGCCCCCGTCACCAAGAAATGCTCGCCCATCAGACCACTCCCGTCCCACTCATTCGCCAACCTGGCCCGGCGATCAGATGATTCCTGCCTCACTCGCCTCCGGAGATGCCAACGAACTGTATCTCAGTCGATTGCTGAGAGATTCTGGGCTAGTCTCGCTGCCGCGCCAATGCCCCGATCGCTGACGCCCGGAGGTCGCCTTTGACCGTCGCTGACACGTACCGCCTGTCCTCCCGGTACACCGACGACTCCGGGACGGTGTTCATGACGGGCCTCCAGGCGCTGGCCCGGCTCCCCATCGAGCAGCTTCGGGCCGACCGGCTCGCGGGGCTGGACACCGCCGCCTTCATCAGCGGCTATCCGGGCTCGCCCGTCGGCGGCTACGACGGCGACGTGCGTCGGGCGATCGAGCAGGCCCCCGACCTGCCCATCGTGCTGGCTCCTGCCCTCAACGAGGAGCAGGCGGCCACCGCGGTGATGGGATCGCAGCTGGCCACGCTTCGCCCCGACTCCCGCTACGACGGCGTCCTCGGCGTCTTCTACGGCAAGGCGCCCGGCGTGGATCGTGCCTCCGACGCACTCCGCCACGCCGTGTTCGCCGGCACGGACCCCCGCGGCGGAGCAGTGGTGATCGCGGGCGACGACCCCGCGGCCAAGAGTTCGACCATCCCGTCGTCGTCGGCGGGAACCCTCGCCGACAAGCACATTCCCGTGCTCTACCCGGGATCGCCCCGCGAGGCGCTGGACCTGGGCCGCCACGCCGTGTACCTGTCGCGGGCCACCGGTCTGTGGACCAGCCTCAAGATCGTTGCCGACGTGGCCGACGGCTCAGGGACGGTGCACCTCGATCCCCGCCGCGTCGACCCGGTCATCCCCACCATCGACGGCGAACCCTACGTCCACACTCCCGACGGCCGGCTGCTGACTCCCGAGACGGTCGACGCCGAACAGGAGATCTACGAGGTCCGGCACCCGCTGGCCATCGAGTACGCCGCCCTCAACCACCTCAACCACGCCACCGTCGACCCGTCCGACGCCTGGATCGGGATCGTGGCCTCGGGGATCACCTACCGGGAGCTGCGCGAGGCCCTGCGCCGGCTGGGGCTGGCCGACGACGCCGAGATCGCGGCGGCCGGCATCCGGCTCATGTGCATGCACATGCCCATCCCGTTCAGCCCGCGGCGGGCCCGCCACTTCGCCCGGGGCCTGGTGGAGATCTTCGTGGTGGAGGAGAAGCAGCCCAACATCGAGTCGCTCATGAAGGACGCCCTCTACAACGAGCGCCGGCGGCCTCGGGTGACGGGCAAGTTCGACGAGCACGACGCGATGCTTCTGCCCGGCCACGGGGGCCTCACCGCCGACGACCTGCTGGAGCCGCTGCGCCGGCGCCTGTCCGAGCGCATCGGCCACCGCCTCGCGCCCGAGCAGCCGCCCCGCGAGCTGATCCCGCTGAAGGAGGGCGTGGCCCGCACGCCCTACTTCTGCTCGGGATGCCCCCACAACCGCTCGACCAAAGTCCCCGACGGCGCCGCAGTGGGCGCGGGGATCGGCTGCCACACGATGACCCTGCTGATGGACTCCGACGGCTTCGGCGACATCGTGGGACTCACCTGCATGGGCCAGGAGGGGGCCCAGTGGATCGGCATGGCCCCGTTCGTCGAGACGCCGCACATCTTCCAGAACATCGGTGACGGCACCTACTTCCACAGCGGACAGCTCGCCGTCCAGGGCGCGATCGCAGCCGGCGTCGACGTCACCTACAAGCTGCTCTGGAACCGCACTGTGGCCATGACCGGGGGCCAGGATCCCCAAGGCATGCTGGGAGTGGCCGAGGTGTGCCGGATGCTGCTGGCCCAGGGAGTGGCCCGGGTGGTGGTGACGGCCGACGAGGTCGCCCGCTACCGGGGCGCGGACCTGCCCGACGGTGTGGACGTCTGGCCCCGCAGCCGGCTGATGGAGGCCCAGGAGCTGCTCTCTGAGATCAAGGGCGTCACCGTGCTGATACACGACCAGCAGTGCGCGGCCGAGGCTCGCCGGGGCCGCAAGCGGGGCACCGTGGCCGTGCCAAGCCG
The DNA here is from genome assembly GCA_009844405.1 of Acidimicrobiaceae bacterium. Taxonomy (GTDB): domain Bacteria; phylum Actinomycetota; class Acidimicrobiia; order Acidimicrobiales; family Aldehydirespiratoraceae; genus Aldehydirespirator. The sequence goes on along the minus strand of VYBO01000091.1, from coordinate 17,968 downwards.
GCGCGTCTTCATCAACGAGCGGATCTGCGAGGGCTGCGGCGACTGCGCGCAGATCAGCAACTGCCTCTCGGTGCAGCCCGTCGACACGGCATTCGGTCGCAAGACTCGCATCGACCAGACGACCTGCAACCTGGACTTCTCGTGCCTCGAGGGCGACTGCCCGTCGTTCATGACCGTGACCCGTCCCGGCCGCCTGCGGTCGTGGCTGCACCGCATCGCCGGGCGGGACCGGGACCCGGCGGGAGCGGCGAGCGTCCCGGCCCAGTCCGCGCCCACCGACCTGGACGACCCCGTGCCCGCCGTTGGAACCGAAGACCTGTCGGTCCGAATCATCGGCATCGGCGGCACCGGCGTGGTGACGGTCAGCCAGGTGATCGGCACGGCGGCAATGTTCGACGGCTACGAGGCGCGGGGCCTCGACCAGATCGGCCTCTCCCAGAAGGCCGGACCGGTGGTCAGCGACCTGCGCCTGTACCGGGGCGACGAGGCGGCCAGCAATCGCCTGGGCGAGGGCCAGGCCGACGTTCTGCTGGCCTTCGACCAGCTGGGGGCGGCGTCGCCGTCGGGCATGAGCAGGGCCGACCCTGAGCGCACCGTGGTGGTCGGCTCGACCTCGCAGACCCCCACCGGAGCGATAGTGGCCCACCCGGAACGGGCCATGCCGGAGCCGGCCGAGCTGGAGGCCGTGATCGCGTCGGCCACCCGGGCCGACTGCCGCCACTGGGCCGACGCCCAAGCCCTCACCGAGGCCCTGCTTGGCAACTCGGTGACGGCCAACGTGTTCGTGGTGGGAATGGCGGTGCAGGCCGGCGCGCTGCCGCTGTCTCCGTGGTCGGTGGAGCAGGCCATCGAGCTCAACGGCGTGGCGACGAGAAGCAACATCGAGGCGTTCCGGTGGGGAAGGGCCATGGTGGCCCGGCCCGAGACGGTGGAAGCTGCGGCCGCCGCCGGCCCGGCCCGCCGCGACGGGCCGGGCGAGCTCGACGAGCAGCTCGCGGCGCGGGTGGCCGAAGTGGCCGCGACCGCCGGCTTCGACGGGACCACAGCCGGCGGGGCCGGCTCCGCCGACGGCTACCGGGGTCCCGTCGACCTGGAGCTGATGGCGAAGGAACTGTGCGCCTACCAGTCGCCGAAGCTGGCCGGCAAGCATCTCGACTTCGTGGAGGCCGTGGCCGCAGCCGACGCCGAGCGGGGCGACGGGTCGGGACGACTGACGCGGGCCGCGGCCCGGGGCTACTTCAAGCTGCTGGCCTACAAGGACGAGTACGAGGTGGCCAGGCTGATGCTCGACTCCGAAGCCACCGCCGAGGCCCGCCAGCGGGCCGCAGCCACCTCCGGGAGGCTGGCCTGGAGGCTGCACCCGCCGATCCTGCGGGCCCTCGGCATGAAGTCGAAGATCTCGGTGCCGGTGTCGTGGACGCCGGCCATACGGCTGCTGGCCGCGATGCGCGGCCTGCGGGGCACGCCCTTCGACGTGTTCTCCTACACCGCGGTGCGGCGGGCGGAGCGGTCCTTGCCGAAGAAGTACCGCGCCGCGATCACCTCCGACCTCGAGACGTTGGACCCCGGCTGCTACGAAGCCGTGCTGCGGAGAGCCGCCCTGCCGGAGATCGTGCGGGGATACGAGCACATCAAGATGGCCGGGATCGACAAGATGCGAGAGGAACTGAAGCGAGCCTGATCCCATAGGCCGCACCCCGCAGGCCTGATCCGTGCATCAGGTTGATAGGCTTGCTCCCAACCCAATGGTGACGACGACTGCTACCGCCACCTTGGACCCACACTTGGCGTTGTCAACGGACTTCGCTGAAGTTGTGCGCCGCCATGTCGATGGCTTGGCCAGCGACGCGGATCTGGCGCTCCTGGAGGCCAACACCAGGCTGTGGGTTCGAGCCCTATACCGACTGCTCGACGATGTCGCTGAGTCCATCGACTCGATCCGAGCCGCGGTGAGGGGACATCAGCGCGCCCTCATCGTCGCCGACCTGGAGGAGGACTACCGGTCCATCGACGCGGTGTTGACGACCCTGGTGGGACCGCCACGGGCGCCCCTGGAGAACGGCGCCTCGGCCGACGGCCGCGACACCGGGCTGGTGCAACTGCAGCTGTCGTGGGTGCCCGGGCGGATCATCGCCTGGGCCGCGGGGCCCGGCCGATCCTCCGACAGCGCTCCCGACGTGATGCGGCGGCTGCGCGACAGCGGGGCCGGCACCGTCGACTGGAGCCAGCACCGCCCGGTGAAGGTCCCAGGCGGGGCCCGGGCCGACGCGGTGTCGGCGCCCATCGAGAGCTGTCTCGGGTGGCTGGTCGCCCTGGGCGAGGCGGCCGAGGAGGACGGCATCGGGGCCAGCGTCTCCTGGCTTGGCCTGGTGGCCGCGCTGGCGGTGCGGCTCGCAGCGCAGGGACGCATGGTTCCCCAGCTCAAGAAGGTTCGCCGCCGCTACCGCATGGACGATGCCGAGGGCGACGGCTCCAACGGTCCGGCCGCGACGCGCTCCGACAGCGCCACCTACGTGGTGCGCTGGGCCCCCGCGCTGGTGGAGACCGACGTGATCGCCGCGCTGGCGGAGTCGCGGCCCGGAGCCGCGGCCGCGTTCGAGAACCAGCGGGACGCGACCGCGTTCACACAGGCGGCGCTGGCCGACATCGTCGACGCTGTCGCCACCGAAGCAGCCGAGCGGCTCGAAGCCCCCGCGCCACCGCCGTTGCCGCGCACCAAGGCCGATGTGGCCGAGACGGCCCTGGCCAGACTCGACGGCACCCCCTTCGACGTGCCGAGCCGCCACGTCGCGGACCTGACCCGACGGCTGGACCAGTGGGCCCGGCCGGCAACGGAGTCCTACGACCGCCGTCTGCGCCTGATCGTGCAGCTCGATCCTCCAGACGACATCGGCGCCTGGCACCTGTCGGTGCTGTCCGAGTCGAGCGCAGGCGAACTCCAACCCGTCGAGCGGGCCCTGGTCATCGCGTCGCGGGCGAGGCGCCAAGCGGTGAAGCACCAGATGGCCCGCCTGGAACGGCTCTTCCCCGAACTTGTGCGGCTCGGGGGCCGCCGCCGGGGAGAAGTGATCCTCAACGCCGACGAGGCCTGGCAGCTGATGACCGAGACCGGGCAGATCCTTCAGGCCGTCGGATACGACGTGCGGGTCCCGGCTCTGTCGCGCCGCCGCCCCAGGCCGTCGTTGCGACTCACGTCGGTGGAGGCCTCCGAGACCGTGGTGGGGGCCCGGCAACTCGCCGATGTCCGCTGGTCGGTCGCCTTCGACGACATCGAGCTGACCGCTGCCGAGATCCGCGAGCTGGCCACCCAGGCTCGGCCTCTGGTGAAGAGCCGCGGACGGTGGGTGGAGCTCGACCGCGTCGACCTGAACGAAGCCGCGGCCGCGCTGGCCGAGCGGGCCGACATGACCCGGTTGACCGGCGCCGACATGCTGCGCCACGCCCTCGGCCTGGAGGGATCGCCCCTGGCCGGGGTCACGATGATCGCGGGAGAGGGTTGGGCCGCGGAACTGATCCGGAGTGCCCGCCACATACCCGCTGAACTCCCCACCGAGCCGGACGGCTTCAACGGGACGCTGCGCACCTACCAGGCCGACGCCCTGATCTGGCTCGGCTTCCTGGAGCAGGCCGGTCTCGGCGGATGCCTGGCCCTCGACATGGGCCTGGGCAAGACCCCCACGATGCTGGCCCACATATACCTCACCCGCAGCCAGGGCCCTTCGCTGGTGGCCGCGCCCCCCGCGGTGGTGGGCAACTGGGCCAGCGAGGCCCGCCGGTTCGTGCCGGGCCTGCGCGTCGTCGTCCATCACGGCCCCAACCGCACGCCCGCCGACCGGGTGCCCGCGATGGTCCGGGGCGCCGACCTGGTGGTGTCCACCTACGGCACGACCATGCGCGACCTGGATGTGCTCGAGAAGGTCGAGTGGTCGACTGTGGTCCTCGACGAGGCCCAGGCCATCAAGAACCCGGCCAGCGAGACCGCCCAGCAGTTGCGCCGGCTCGAGGCCCGCTGCCGGGTCGCGCTGACCGGCACCCCGATCGAGAACGGCTTGGGCGACCTTTGGGCCCTCATGGACTTCTGCAACCCGGGGCTGCTCGGTGCCCGCAACCGGTTCATCGCCGAGATGTCGAGGGCTTCCAAGAGCCCTGAGACGAGCCCCGACGGCGTGGCGGGATCCAATGGGTCGGAGTCGTCCAACGGATCGCAGGCCCTCACGACGGCGGTGCCGGCCGCGGCGCCCAAGGCGGCCGCGGCCGGCGAGGGCGCGCTGGCCGCGCTCAACGGCATCCTCGTGTTCCGCAGGACCAAGGCCGAGCCGGCCATCGCCGCCGAGCTTCCCGACCGCATCGACGAACTCGATCACTGCACGATGACGGCCGAGCAGGTCGGGCTCTACCAGGCGGTCCTGGATGAGCTGGTGGCCCGCTCCGAGGTGCAGCGGGCCGAGGGCGGACCGGAGCGCAAGGGCGCGGTCCTGGCCGCCATCACCGCCCTCAAGCAGATCTGCAACCACCCGGTCAACTACGAGGACGACGGCGGCGATCTGGACGGGCGCTCGGGCAAGCTGGCCCGGCTGGAGCAGATCGTGGGCCAGGTGTTCGCCGCGGGCGAGCGGATGCTGATCTTTACCCACTTCGCCACCTGGGGCGAGCGGCTGGCGGCCCATCTCAGCGAGCGGACCGGGCTGGACGTCAGCTGCTATCACGGCGGTCTGGCCCGCGGCGCCCGCGACCGGCTGGTGCAGTCGTTCCAGAAGGGTCGGGGACCCGGCGCCCTGGTGCTGTCACTGAAGGCCGGCGGCACCGGACTGAACCTGACCGCGGCCAACCATGTCGTGCTCTATGACCGCTGGTGGAACCCGGCTGTGGAGGACCAGGCCCGCGACCGGGCCTGGCGCATCGGCCAGCGCAACACGGTGGTGTGCCACCGGCTGGTGTGCCCCGGCACCGTGGACGAGCGGGTCGAGGAGGTCGTGGCGGGCAAGCGCCGCATCGCGGAGGTTGTGCTGCCCAAGTCCTCCTCGGTGGGCGACCTCGACAGCGACCAGTTGCGGGCCGCGTTGGGTATCGACCCCGACCTGCTGCTCATCGACGACAACGGCGACAACGGGTCGCACAGTGCGGGAGGCGGCTCGTGAACGCCTCCTCCAACGGCGCCGACGCCGCCCGCAGACGATCCCGGCGGGGCAGGGGCAAGGGCACGGCCCCGGGGTCGGCCAAGACCTCCGGCGACTTCTGGGGCTCGCCCGACAAGCTTCCCCCGGTGGAGGAGGTGACCGTCTCGACCGATCCGTCCGCAGTGGTGAGGTCACTGGGACGGCCCCCGTTCCCAGGCCACGAGGCGGTCAGCGAGTACTACCTGAGAGCCGTGTACGACAACGCCGCCAAGCTCGCCGAAGTGCTGGCCACCGCGGGGGACCTGCTGTCGGAGCCTCCCGAGGGCGAGAGTTGACCGTTCTGTGTTGACAACAAGGCCATCGCGCGTCAAGCATTGTCGGATGCCCGTCCGCTTGTCGCACTCCTAGCCGGCTGCCCGGCGCCCGTTCCCCGACGGATGGCCAGTAGCAGCGGCTTGAGGTCGCGCCGCGCCACGCTGGCGCGCATCGGCGGGATCAGCGTCGGCGGCTCGGCGGTGGTCCTGGCCCTGCTCATCGGCGCAGCCATGATCCTCGGCCTGGGCGCCAACCCGCTGGAGGGCTACGGGGAGCTGCTCAAGGGTGCGTTCGGGGGCACCGAGGAGCTGGCCGAATCTGCGGCCAAGGCAATGCCCCTGCTGTTCGTGGGGACAGGCATCTGCGTCGCCTTCCGGGCCAAGGTGATCAACATCGGCGGGGAGGGCCAGATCATCGCGGGCGGGCTGCTTTCCACGATGACCGCGCTGGCGGTGCCCGACCTGCCGGCGATAATCATGATCCCGCTGGTGCTGTTCATGGGACTGGTGGGCGGCGCCGTCTGGGGCGGCATTCCCGGAGCCCTCAAGGCGTACCTGGGCGTCAACGAGATCCTGTCCACCATCATGCTCAACCTCGTGGCCGTGCAGTTGTTCAACTACCTGCTGCGGGCCCCGCTGATGGATCCCAGGCAGATAGAGTTGGGCACCCGCATCCCCCAGACCAAGCGCCTGTCGGAGAACGCCGACCTGCCGATCCTGATCGAGGGCACCCGCTTCCACCTGGGCGTGGTGGTGGCCCTGATCGCGGCCGCCGTCGCCTGGTTCTTCCTGTGGCGCACCACCACCGGCTACCGGGTGCGGGCGGTGGGCGCCAGCGCCCCCGCGGCCCGCTACGCGGGGATGCCGGTGAAGCGCATGACCATGCTCGCGCTCACCATCAGCGGCGCGCTGGGCGGCCTGGCCGGAGCCTGCCTGGTGTTCGGGAGCGAGACCCACCGCCTGCAGACCGAGGGCTTCGCCACCGGCTTCACCGGCTCGGCCGGCTTCAACGGCATCGTGGCTGCGCTGTTCGGAGGCCTGCACCCGCTGTTCACGATCCCGTCGTCGTTCCTGTTCGGAGGCCTGCTGGTCGGGGCCAACGCGATGCAGCGGGTCATACAGATCCCGGTGGACCTCGTGATCGGGCTCAACGGCCTGATCGTGGTGTTCGTGGTCAGCAGCAACACGCTGCGCGAGCGGCTGTCGCGCTACATGTCGATTGCCGGCGAGGCCGCCGAGCACGAAGTGGCGGGCGCCCCCCAAGCGCCGGTCGTCGATGAGGCCGGGACGCCGGAACCCGCCGACGCAGACGCACCCGGCGGCGACGACCCGGTCCGCACCCTGGAGAGCGAGCCGTGACCGACTTCATCACCGTCACATTCACAGTGGCCACCTTCGCCTCGGGCGTGCGGCTGGCCACCCCGTACCTGCTGGCCGCCCTGGGCGAGACACTGGGGCAGCGCAGCGGCGTGCTGAACCTCGGCGTGGACGGGGTGATGCTGCTGGGCGCGTTCTTCTCCTACTGGGCCGTGCTCCAGACCGACAGCATCACCGTGGGGCTGCTGGTCGGGATCGGGGTGGGCGTGCTGCTGGGGGTGGTGTACGCCACGGTCACCGTCGTGTTCCGGGCCGAGCAGGGCATCAGCGGGATCGGGATATTCCTGTTCGGGCTGGGCATGAGCGCGTTGCTGTTCGAGGAGTGGGTGGGCACGCCCCGTCCCATATCGAGCTTCGACAAGCTGGCCATCCCGCTGCTGTCGGACATCCCGAGGATCGGCGACATGTTCTTCAACCACAACCTGCTCGTCTACGTGTCGATGCTGCTGGTGCCGGGGCTGACCCTGCTGGTGAACCGCACCACCTTCGGTCTCAACGTCCGAGCGGTCGGCGAGACGCCGGAGGCCGCCGACAGCCTCGGCGTGTCGGTGGCCCGGACACGGTCGATCTGCATCATCATCGGCAACGGGCTGGCCGGACTGGCTGGGGCCGCACTGGCCATCGAGATCGGGATCTTCCAGCACAACCTCACCAACCAGATCGGCTTCATCGCCATCGCCCTCGTGTACTTCGGGGCGTGGCGGCCCACCGGCGTGGTGGCCGGCTCGCTCCTGTACGGGCTGGTCACCTCCACCGTCAACCAGTGGAAGACCGCCGGCCTGGTCACCGGCGCAGCATCCAGCTTCACGACCATGGCGCCCGCGCTGCTCACCATCGTCGCGCTGGTGGTGATCGCACGCCGCACCGCCGCCCAGCCCGCGGCGCTCACGCTGCCGTTCGTACGGGGCCACTAGCGGCAACCCGGGCAAGCCGGAGCGACAGGCCGTAGAGTCACACGATGCAAGACACCCGACTATCCGGGACCACATCCAGGAGGGACAGACAGACATGACTAGACGATTGCGCCGGCTGGTCGTCGTATTCGCAGTGTTCGGGCTGCTAGCAGCCTCATGCGGCGACGATGAAGCCGACGACGGCGCCGCCCAGGCAGAAGCCGAGGCAGCCGCCGCCGCCGCCCAGGCCGACGCGGCCGCGGCGCAGGCCGAGGCCGACGCGGCCGCCGCCCGAGCTGACGAGGCGGCTGCAGCCGCCGCCGAGGCCGAGGCGGCCCTGGCAGAAGCCATGGATGCGGCGGAGGGAACGGTAGATCCCGAAGTCGTCGCCGAACTCGAGGCCGCCCTGGCCGACGCGGAGGCCGAGGCGGAGGCAGCCGGGGCGGAGGCAGCCGAGGCGGCTGCAGCCGCCGCCGAGGCCGAGGCGGCTGCTGCCGCGGCCGCAGCGGCCGCGTCCGAACCTGAGGACGCTGGACCGCAGCCGCTGCGGGCCGCGGTGGTGACGCCCAGCGCGGAGAACGATCTGGCCTTCAGCCAGTCCATCGTCGACGCCCTGCACCGCATGGAGGACGCCGGGCTGCTGAGCGAGGTCGCCATCACGCCGGGCACCTTCATCGTGGAGGACGCCGGGGTGGCTCTGCGCAACTACGCGGAGGACGGCTACCACCTCGTCATCGCCCACGGCTCCCAGTACGGAGGCCTCCTCGAGGAGATCGCCCCGGCGTTCCCCGACACCGCGTTCGCGTGGGGAACCTCGGTGGAGACCTTCGGTCAGCCCAACATCTCCGCCTACACCACCCGGTCCGACCAGGGCGGCTACGCCATGGGCGCCATGGCGGCCAGGCTGGCCGGCGACTCCCCGGTGGGGATCGTCGGACCGATCGAAGTCGGCGACGCCAAGCTGTTCGTGGACGGCTTCCGGGCCGGCGTGGAGGACGCCGGCGGCACCGCCAGCGCGGTGTACACCGACTCCTTCGCCGACGTGCAGCTGGCCGCCGAGGCGGCCCAGTCGTTCATCGCCAACGGCCACGCCGTGCTCACCGGCACCGCCCAGATGACGGTGGGCGCCATCGGCGTCGCCCGCGAGAACGGCGTCCCGTGGTTCGGCACCCAGTCCAACCAGACCAGCGTGGCACCCGAGATCGTGGTGGCCAACCAGGTCTACAAGTGGGACGTGGTGCTCGACGACCTGGTGCGCGACATCCAGGCAGGCTCGATGGGCGGCAGCGCGTACATCATCGACTTCGCCAACGGCGGGCTGGTGCTCGAGTACAACGACGCCTACGACCTGCCCGCCGACGTGCGAGCCGCAGGAGACGCGGCCGTGGCCGGCTTCATGGCCGAGCCGCTGCGGGCCGCGGTGGTGACGCCCAGCGCGGAGAACGATCTGGCCTTCAGCCAGTCCATCGTCGACGCCCTGCACCGCATGGAGGACGCCGGGCTGCTGAGCGAGGTCGCCATCACGCCGGGCACCTTCATCGTGGAGGACGCCGGGGTGGCTCTGCGCAACTACGCGGAGGACGGCTACCACCTCGTCATCGCCCACGGCTCCCAGTACGGAGGCCTCCTCGAGGAGATCGCCCCGGCGTTCCCCGACACCGCGTTCGCGTGGGGAACCTCGGTGGAGACCTTCGGTCAGCCCAACATCTCCGCCTACACCACCCGGTCCGACCAGGGCGGCTACGCCATGGGCGCCATGGCGGCCAGGCTGGCCGGCGACTCCCCGGTGGGGATCGTCGGACCGATCGAAGTCGGCGACGCCAAGCTGTTCGTGGACGGCTTCCGGGCCGGCGTGGAGGACGCCGGCGGCACCGCCAGCGCGGTGTACACCGACTCCTTCGCCGACGTGCAGCTGGCCGCCGAGGCGGCCCAGTCGTTCATCGCCAACGGCCACGCCGTGCTCACCGGCACCGCCCAGATGACGGTGGGCGCCATCGGCGTCGCCCGCGAGAACGGCGTCCCGTGGTTCGGCACCCAGTCCAACCAGACCTCGGTCGGCCCCGAAGTGGTGGTGGCCAACCAGGTCTACAAGTGGGACGTGGTGCTCGACGACCTGGTCCGCGACATCCAGGCAGGCTCGATGGGCGGCAGCGCCTACATCATCGACTTCGCCAACGGCGGGCTGGTGATCGAGCACAACGACGCCTACGATCTGCCCACCGACGCCCGGGCGGCCATCGACGGCGCGGTGGCGGGCTTCACCGACGGCTCGCTGTCCACCGGCGTCGGCTGAGCCGGACGCCGGACGTCAGGGCCGACTGATGACAGACGCCCCGGGGGAGCGCACGGAGGCGCCGCTGCTGGAGATGCGCGGCATCACCAAGCGCTTCCCCGGGGTGCTGGCCAACGACTCCGTCGACTTCGACGTCCAGGCGGGGGAGATACACGCCCTGCTGGGCGAGAACGGGGCGGGCAAGAGCACGCTCATGAAGATCCTGTTCGGGCTGTACGCTCCCGACAGCGGCGAGGTCTTCCTAGACGGCGAGCAGTCCCGGGTGCACTCGCCGGCAACGGCCATCGCCGCCGGGATCGGCATGATCCACCAGCACTTCATGCTGGTGCCGACCCTCACCGTCACCGAGAACGTGGCTCTCGGATTGAAGTCCCACCGCAAGGGCCGGCCCGACCTCGCGGGCGTCAGGGCCCGCATCGTCGAGCTGTCCGAGACCTACGGGCTGGACGTTCAGCCCGACGCCTACCTGTGGCAGCTCGCGGTGGGCGAGCGCCAGCGGGTGGAGATCGTCAAGGCCCTGCTGCGCGAGGCCCGCCTGCTGGTGCTGGACGAGCCCACCGCGGTGCTCACCCCGGGCGAGGTCGACGACCTGTTCGTCACGCTGCGGCGGATGGCCGACGACGGGCAGGGGCTGATCTTCATCTCGCACAAGCTGCACGAGGTCCTGGCATTGGCCGACCGGATCACGGTGCTGCGAGACGGCTGCGTCGTGGGCACGACCGTCCCGGCCGACACCGACCGGGAGGGTCTGGCCCACATGATGGTGGGGCGGCCGGTGAAGCTGGCCCCCGACATGGCCGAGACCGAGGACCGGGGGGTGCGGCTCAGCGTCAAGGGCCTCACGGTCGTGGGGGACCGGGGCACCGAGGCAGTGAAGGACCTGGACCTCGACGTGCGCGGCGGGCGCATCCTCGGCGTCGCGGGCGTCTCGGGCAACGGCCAGCGCGAGCTGGCCGAGGCGATCGCCGGCCTGCGGCCGGTGGCCGCAGGCAGCGTGTCGATCGACGGCGCCGACGTCACCGGGGCCGAGCCGAGACAGGTGCGTCACGCCGGCCTGGCCTTCATACCCGAGGAGCGCATGCGCGACGGCGCCATCGGCAGCTTCAGCGTGTCGGAGAACCTCATGCTGCTGGCCCACGCCGAGCCCCGGTTCTCCAGCCGCGGGGTGCTCCGCACCACCGCCATCAAGACCCACGGCGAGAACCTGGTGCACGAGTACGCGGTCAAGACACCAGACCTCTCGACCACTACCAGCTCGCTGTCGGGCGGCAACATCCAGAAGCTGATCCTGGCCCGCGAGTTGGACGGCGAGCCGCCCGTGCTGCTGGCCGCCCAACCCACCCGAGGGGTCGACATCGGCGCCGCGGAGTACATCCACGAGCGTCTGGTCGCCCAGCGGGAGCGGGGCACGGCCATCCTGGTCATATCCGAGGACCTCGACGAGGTGATGGCCCTCTCCGACGACGTGGCCGTGATGTTCGAGGGCAGGATCGTGGCGGTGGTTCCCCGAGCCGAGTGCACTGTCCAGGCGCTGGGCCTGCTGATGGCCGGCGGGGGCGAGACCGAAGCCGCATAAGGGCCCGGAGGCCGAGCGGAGCGAGGCCGTGGCCCGACCGGCCCGCGAGCGCAGCGAACAAGAGCGGGAGACCGCAGCCGGTCCGGCGACGCGACCGGTACGGTTGTCGTCCGTGACTCCCGCCAAGACACAGACGGCCACGGCACGGTCCGCCAAGGCCGCCCCGCCGGCGGCCCCCAACGCCGAGGCCCGCAACGACTCCGCGCCCGGGCCCCACGACGACGACCGCCTGCCGGTCAAGATGCTGAACGACCGGATCCTGGTGGCCGTGGGCGAGGCCGAGGGCGAGCGCCGCTCGACCGGCGGCATCCTCATCCCGGCCACCGCCCAGGTGGGCAAGCGCCTCACCTGGGCCGAGGTGGTGGCGGTCGGCCCCAACGTCCGCAACATGGAGAGGGGCGATCGGGTGCTGTTCAATCCCGAGGACCGCTACGAGGTGGAGGTCCGGGGCCGCGATTACATCATCCTCCGCGAGCGCGACATCCACGCCGTGGCCGCGGAGCGCCTCGACAAAGGCAGCACCGGCCTGTACCTGTAGCCAGGAGCCCCGCAGCCCAGACCGGCCGCCGGCAGCGGGCCGCACCCGCCAAGCCCCGGGTCGGGTGCCGAGATGATCCTTCTTGCCAGCCACTTTCGTGGGTGATCAGTCTGTTTTGATCAGTATGGGTTGTGGCATATCGAGGGTCGGAGTAGCGTCGCGTCAGCGAGTCGGAGGTGCGCTGATGAGCTCGATAGTGGCTGGTCCTCCCGAGGTGGAAATCGACTACCCGGAGGGACCGCGAGTGCCGGAGGGAGACCTGCAGACGCGGCGCCGCGTGGAATTGCTGGTGGCTCTGCGGCAATGGCACGCGGGCCGTTCCGGCGCCGAAGGCGCCTGGGTGTGCAGTGACCTCAACATCTACTACCGCGAGGGCGACCCCAGAGTTGTGGTGGCGCCCGACATCGCGGTGGCGTTCGGGGTGGATGTCGCCGCGGTAGAGAACCAGCCCTCCTACAGGGTGTGGGCGGCCGGCGCGGCACCGTGCTTCGCGCTGGAGATCGCGTCGGCCGAGACGGTGCGCACGGATCTGGAGGTGAAGCCGGCCAAGTACGCCGAGCTCGGCGTGGACGAGTACTGGCGCTTCGACCCCACCGGCGGCGAGCTGCTGGACCCGCCGCTTCAAGGCGACCTTCGACGCTCGGGCCGCTGGACGCCGATCCGGGTCGCCCCCGACGGCGACGGACTGCGCGGCCGCAGCGAGGCGCTGGGCCTGGACCTTTGCTGGCGTCCACCCAGGCTGAGGCTCTGGGACATCGCCGCAGGCGCCTGGCTCCTCGACCACGACGACCAGATAGCACGAGCCGAAACCGCCGAAGCCCGAGCCGGCGCCGAGGCCGCTGCCCGGCAGACCGCGGAAGCAGAACTCGCAGAACTCCGGGCCCGCCTGGGCGACTCCCCCTGACCAGCGGTCACTGCGCCGGATGCGAGGGGCGGCGCTACTCGGTTGCAGGTGCCGTGCAGCCCGCAGAAGCACGTACCCGTGACCCCCCGGGCCGCGAGCGGAGGCGCCGTCTCCCAGGCGTGGACAGATACGCCGCAGCGCCGGCGAGCAGGTCGGGCGGGTCGATCCACCGGAGGCGCCGTCTCTCAGGCGTGGACAGATACGCCGCAGCGCCGGCCGGAGCCCGTCTCACGAGCGCCATACGGTTAGCGGCGCGGCGTTGGCGACCGATCAGGCGGCGCGAGGCGGCCAGCGCCCGAGTTCCTCCACTTCGGCCATGCCGGGAAGGGGTTCGGTGCCTCGTTGGCATGCGACGTGGCGTCGCCGGTACATCCTTCGAACAGCGTCGTTGGACTCGAGACCGAACAGGCCGGAGGACGCGCACTCGACGAGCACCCTGTCGAAGAGCGCCTCCTTCACCCGCGCCGCTTCCTTGCCCGGTATCTGCGTGTCGTTGAACCACCAGTTGTCGGGCTGCCACCCCGTCTTCGACCGGATCGACTCCAGCGTCGTCTCGGCCCAACGCGCATCGCGGACCGTGAACAGGTGCGTCTCCCAGCCGTGCCGGCCCGCCTCCGAGAGCCACTCGACCAGCTCCGGGCGATACTGCTCGACCTCCAGGATGGTCCGCGCCATCCTCAGGGGCCCCGCCGCAGCGAAGACGTCCCTAAAGTTGCGGCTCAGCGTCGCGTTGAGGTCGCAGAGAATGATCTTCACAAGCACATCTCCCGTAGTTCGGTGGGCAAGCCCTAGCCGTGCTTGCGAGCCAAACTGGCATGGACGCCGTGGGAACTGCGTATACTGATTGTATGACAACCGCTGTTCCGACCAGGTTCACCGCCGACCAGATGCAGACCCTCGACCGGTTGGTCGCCGAGGGGATCGGCGGGAACCGCTCCGAAGTGATCCGCAAGGCCTTGGACTGCCTCGCCGACTCCGTGGAACGCGAACGGGTCGGGCGGATGATCGCCGACTCGTACGGGCGGCAGCCCCAGAGCGCAACCGACGACGCGACGGCCCTAGCGAACGGAATCGCCATGGTCGAGGCCGAGCCGTGGTAGCCCAAGGAGAACTGTGGCTCATGGAGACCCCCGCCGGCCAGAACCGCCCTGCCCTAGTGGTGACGCGCGATGAGGCCATCCCTGTACTCAACAGCGTGCTCGTCGCCCCGGTGACATCCACCATCCGCGACATTCCCACCTGCATCCCGGTAGGCCGCAGCAACGGGCTTCACCGACCCAGCGTCGCCTCGTTCGACACTCTTGCTGCCGTGCACAAGTCACTGCTCAAGCGCAGACTCGGCGCGCTCCCAGCAGGCGGCCACCGCCAGATATGCGAGGCGCTGCGCGCCGCGGCAGCCTGCTGACACAACCTCTACTGAGCCGCACGAACTCTGCTTCGAGATCGTACGACAGCGCCACGACGCGGCTCTCGCCTGAACATGTCACCGAGCGGTCGCGGGCGAATCTTCGCCGCGGCCGTGCGGTGCCGCCGAACCCATAGGCTGAAAGGCGTGACTGGAGTAGCTATCAACGCCGGCGAGGAGGCTCTCGCGGCCGTCAAGTACAACGACGACGGGCTGGTGGCCGCCATCGTGCAGGACGCCTCCACCCGGGCCGTGCTGATGATGGCCTGGATGAGCGCCGAGACCCTGGCCCTGACCCTGGCCGAGGGCCGGACCGTGTTCTGGAGCCGGTCGCGCCAGGAGGTGTGGCGCAAGGGCGAGACCTCGGGGGAGCGGCAGTGGCTGCGAGAGGCCTACTACGACTGCGACGGCGACACCCTGCTGTTCGTGGTCGACCAGGAGGGCGGCGGCGCATGCCACACCGGCAGGTACTCGTGCTTCTTCCGGTCGTTCGACGGATCCGCTCCGGCTGACGGCGGCTGACGGCCGGGTCCGGCCATGATTCAGCCCACCCAGGAAGAGTTCCGGGCGCTGGCCCGCGCCTACCGGGTGGTCCCGGTCTGGCGGGAGGTGCTGGCCGACCTGACCACGCCGGTGGCCGCCTTCGCGCGGGTGGTCGGATCCGGCGACGGCTTCCTGCTGGAGTCGGTGGAGCACGGCGAGCGCTGGAGCCGCTGGTCGTTCATGGGCCGCAACCCAATCGCCACCCTGGTGGCCCACGGCCGGCATGTGGAGGTCACCGGCCCCCTCGGCGTCGACGTCCCCCGGCACGAAGGCATGCTCACCGCGCTGGAGGTGCTGCTTGACCATTACAAGGCGCCGTCGATCGAGGGCCTTCCCCCGCTGCATGGAGGCCTGGTCGGCTTTCTCGGATACGACATCGTGCGGGAGGTGGAGCACCTGCCCGACGTGCCCTTCGACGACTCGGGCCATCCCGACGGGGTGATGTCACTGATCGGCGAGCTGGCGGTGTACGACCACTGGCGCCAGCGGGCCACCCTGATATCCAACGTGCTCGTTCCCGCTGGGGCCGACGACCGGACTATCGACCGGCTCTACTACGAGACTGTCCTGCGGGTGGAGGCCATCGCGGCCGACGGGGCCAAGCCCCTCGACGAGCCCCTGGTGGCGCCGCCCGAACCGTCCGACACCGGCGGAACGGAACCGGTAGCGACCACCTCGACCATGGGCCTGGAGCTCTACTCGCGCGCGGTGGAGGCGGCCCGGGAGTACATCCTCGCGGGCGACGTGTTCCAAGTGGTGCTGTCCCAGCGCTACGACTTCGAGCTGGGTGCCGACGCCTTCGACGCCTACCGGGTGCTGCGCCAGGTCAACCCCAGCCCCTACATGTACTTCCTGCGCCACGACGGGCTGGAGGTGGTGGGCGGATCGCCCGAGCCCATGGTCCAGCTCCTCAACGGCAAGGTCGTCAGCCGGCCCATCGCCGGCACCAGGCGCCGAGGCCACACCGACGCCGAGGATCGACGCCTGGCCGCCGAACTGGCCGAGCACCCCAAGGAGGTCGCCGAGCACGTCATGCTCGTCGACTTGGCTCGCAACGACGTCGGTCGGGTGGCGGAATTCGGATCCCTGAACCTCGATGAGATGATGACCCTCGAGCGCTACAGCCACGTGATGCACCTGACCTCGCAGGTGTCGGGCAAGCTGGCCTCGACGGCCACGCCCATCGACGTGCTGAGAGCGACCCTGCCGGCGGGCACGGTGTCGGGCGCTCCGAAGGTCAGGGCCATGGAGATCATCGACGAATTGGAGCCGGTCAAGCGCGGTCCGTACGCGGGCGTGGTCGGCTACATCGACTTCTCGGGCAACATCGACACGGCCATCACCATCCGCACGATGCTGGTGCGCGACGGCCGGGCCTCGGTGCAGGCCGGCGCGGGGATCGTTGCCGACTCCGTGCCAGCGGAGGAACACGCCGAGTGCGAGAACAAGGCCCGGGCGCTGCTGGCTGCGGTCCCTGTGGCCCGGCGCATGACCGCAGCCCGCATGCGGGCGAGCCGGATCGGATGACGGCCACCGTCGCAGCCCTGGCGCCAAGGGACGTGGTCCGGGCGAGCGGCGGGGACGCCGCGGCCTTCCTGCAGGGCCAGATCTCCCAGGACGTTGAAGCTGTCTCGCCTGGTGACTCGGCGTGGTCGCTCGTTCTCGCGCCCCAGGGCAAGGTGGACGCCTGGTTCCGGCTCACCCGGCGCAGTGAGAACGAGTTCCTGGTCGACCTGGACGCTGGATTCGCCGAAGCGCTGGTAGCTCGCCTGGAGCTGTTCAAGCTCAGGGTCGACGCGACCTTCGAGATCCTGGAGGGCTGGCAGATGCTGAGCATCAGGGGCTCATCCGGCGGTCTGGATGGCCTGGATGCGGTTCGAGTCGAGCTGCGGGCCCCCGTGGCGTGGCCGGGCTTCGAAGGAGTCGACCTGCTGGGCCCGGAGGTGTCGTTGCCAGCGGGCGCCGAAGCCTCGGCCGCGGCCATGGAAGCGGCCCGAATCCGGGCGGGCTGGCCGGCCATGGGCCGAGAGCTGACCGAGCGCACCATCCCGGCCGAGATCGCCGGTCTGGTGGAGTCGTCGGTCAGCTTCACCAAGGGGTGCTACACCGGGCAGGAGTTGGTGGCCCGCATCGACAGCCGGGGCGGGAACGTGCCCCGTCCGGTGCGGCTGCTCGAGATCCGCGGCGACGGAGTGTCGCCCGGTGCCGGGATCACCGTCGACGGCAAGGCGGTCGGAGAGATCACCTCAGCTGCGGCTGACCCCGACGCGCCGGTGACCGTGGCTCTCGGACCGGTGCACCGCCGCGTCGAGCCGCCTGCATCGGCGGAAGTGGACGGCATCCCGGCCACCGTGCTGGCCACACCGGCCTCGTCGAAACTAAGAGGCCCCGCGGATTGACGGGCGACCCGGCCCATTCGGGGCGGGGGGGTGGCCCGAGCGGCCCGTGAGCGCAGCGAACAAGAGCGGAAATGACCACCGCGCGCCGCGATTGCCTGCCGATCAATCCGCGCTCGCTCTAAGAGGCCCCGCGGATTGACGGGCGACCCGGCCCATTCGGGGCGGGGCCGTGGCCCGAGCGGCCCGTGAGCGCAGCGAACAAGAGCGGAAATGACCACCGCGCGCCGCGATTGCCTGCCGATCAATCCGCGTTCGCTCTAATGTGAGAAATTGCCCCGTAGGGGCCGGCACGCCATCAATTTCGGCTAGTGGCGGTAGCCCGCACCTACGATGACGGGATGGACCCGTACGCGGTGCTGGGCGTGGCCCGGGACGCCCCTGTATCCGAGATCAGGCGGGCCTACGTGGCCCTGGCCCGGAGCACTCATCCGGACGTTAGGGGAGACGACCCCGCGGCGGCCGAGCAGATGCGTCGCATCAACCTGGCCTGGGAGATGCTGTCGGACGCAGATTCGCGGGCGGCCATCGACCGTCGCCTCCGCCAGCCGCCCCCCGCGTCGCGCGGCCCGCGCCCCGCGCCCGGAGTCTTATACACAACGCCGGGCCCAC
>VYBO01000032.1 GCA_009844405.1 Acidimicrobiaceae bacterium | reverse complement strand
AACATCCCGGTCTGGCTGGCTCTCCCGATCTGGGTCGGCTCGTCGGGTGCTGGCAGCGTGGTGATTTGCGAACTCGGGGTCTGGCTGGCTCTCCCGATCTGGGTCGGCTCGTCGGGTGCTGGCACGGCGGTCATGGTGTGCTGCGGGTGAAGCGGGCGATGTCGGCGGCCGCTGAGGGGTAGGCCTCGGTCAGTTCGTGACGGTCGCCCAACTCGAAGCCGTCCGGGTCGTACGGCGGGGCCAGGGTGGCGCCGGTCAGCGACCAGTCGCCGGTGGTGTTCGCCGCCATCCAGACCCCGGCAGGCACGGCCACCATCGGCTGCTGGCCGCTCGCCAGGTCGTCGCCCAGCATGGGCCGCCTCACGGTGCCGCCCGGCTCAAGCAGCAGCATCTCGACGGGCGCACCTGCGTAGTGGTGCCACAGCTCCGGTCCGGCGAGCCGGTGCAGCGCGGAGAAGTCGCCCGGCCTCATCAAGTAGTAGATGGCCGACGACTTCTCGTCCCGCCAGGTGAGCGCCAGCATCCCGCCCTCGTCCTCCAAGGGTTCCAGCCCCAGCAGCTCGATCACCTCGTCGGCGTTCACTGCGCCGGCCTCCCGCCTTCGAGCTCCAGCGGCTCCGGCCGCAGCAGCACGGCCCCGTCGTCGGCGTTCATGGCCGGGGTCCTGCGAGCCTCCGGGCCCGGGTTTCGGTCTCGGCCGCTGTTCTCGGGTCGGTCTTCATGGCCGGGCTCCTGCGAGCCTCCGGGCCCGGGTTTCGGCTTCGGCTACCGCTTCGTCCACGTCCAGGGTCAGCACCCGGCCGTGGTCCACGACCTTGCGGCCGGCCACCCACACTGCGCTGACGGCGTCCGGCGAGCCCGACCACACGATCCGCGACAGCGGGTCGTCCTCGGCCTCGAGCACCGGGTGCAGCGCGGGCTCCGACGCCGACAGCGCCATCATGTCGGCCCAGCACCCCGGCGCCAGCCGGCCCAACTCGTCTCCCTGGCCGATCACCTCGGCCGCTCCTGCGGTCGTCATCCGCAGCGCCTCGGCCGGCCCGAAGGTCTGGGCGTCTCCCGAGCGGATGCGGGCCGTGCGGATGGCGGTGCGCATTTCCTCGAACAGGTCGAGGCGGTGGTGCGACGCCGGCCCGTCGGTCCCTATCGCCAGTCGCAGCCCGGCCGCCTGCATCTCGGTCACCGGCGCCACCCCGGAGGCGTGCTTGGCGTTGGAGCACGGGCAGTGCACGACTGCGGTGTCGTTGCGGGCCAGCACGTCGATGTCGTCGGGAGTCAGCCATACGCCGTGGGCCGCGATCACGTCGCCGTCGAGCAGGCCGAGCGACTCCAGGTACTCGGGCGCGGCCAGCCCGCCGGTGCGCTCCCGCACGGCGGCGTCCTCCCACTGCTGCTCGGCCAGGTGGATGTGCACCGGCATCCCGGTGCCGGCGACCCGCTCGGCGATGGCGGTAAGGCACGGCGCCGACACCGAGTAGGCGGCGTGGGCCGCCATCCCCACCTCGATCAGGTCGCTGGTGGCCCAGCGGTTCCGCAGGGCCACCATCTCGTCGAGCTGCTCGGGCCACGGCCCGGTCAGGGTGAAGTCGGGGTCCTCGATCACGCCGGGGGTCACCAGGCAGCGCAGCCCGGCGTCGGTGGCGCCCTCGGCCATGGCCTGGCCGCTGAAGTACATCTCGACCGATGTGGTGATCCCGTTGGCCAGCAGTTCGGCCGCTCCCAGCCGCATCCCGGCCCGCACGTCGCCACCGGTGAGCTTCGACTCCCGGGGCCACATCACCTCGTGCAGCCAGCGGTCCACCGGCAGCCCCTCGCCCGCGCCCCGCAGCAGTACCATCGGCGTGTGGCAGTGGGCGTTGATGAGGCTCGGCATGAGGATGCCGGTCCGGTGCACCGCGGTGTCGGGGGCCGGTCCGGGTGCGTCGGCGGCGGGACCGCACCACACGATCCGCCCGTCGTCGCCCACGTCCACCGCCCCGCCGGCGATGGGTGCGGGGACGGCGCCGGCCGGCCCGTCCATGGTGACGAGCACGTCGCACAGGTACCGGTCCATCACGCCCAACCCTAGAGAGCACGCTGCCTGTCCCGAAATTGATGCGGATCGTTTGCCTCAGAGGGCGGATTCGTCATCGATTGGCGAATTGGCAGCAGGATGTGCGCATGGGGTGCATGGCGCTGCCAATTCCTTGGGTGGGCAGGAACGGCGACAACTAGCCTCGACAGCCCATGGACGGCGGCAGTTTGCGGACGCTGGACTGGGCCGGCGGCCCGGACGGCGTGGTCGAGATGGTCGACCAGACCGCCCTGCCCGGCGCCTACACCGTCCTGCGCATCGACAACGTGCCCGACATGGTGGCCGCCATCCAGCGCCTGTCGGTCCGGGGCGCTCCCGCCATCGGCGTGGCCGGCGCCTTCGGCGTGGCCCTGGCCGTGCGGGCCCACGGCACCAGCGGCCCCGCGTTCGAGGCCGCGGTCGCCTCCCTGCGCCAGGCCCGACCCACCGCGGTGAATCTGGCCCGCATGGTGGACCGGGCCGCGTCCAAGGCTTCCGAGGGCTTCGACGCTGTACTGGCCGAGGCCGCCACCATCCGCGACGAGGAACTGGCCGCCTCGCACGCCATGGGCAGCCTCGGCGCCGACCTGGTGCTCGACCTGGTGGGCCGGGCCGATATCCGGGCCATGACGATCTGCAACACCGGCGGCCTGGCCGCGGTGGAGCGGGGCACGGCGCTGGCGGTGATCCAGACCCTCCACGAGCGCGGCCGTCTGGCCGAGGCGCTGGCCCTTGAGACCCGCCCCCTGCTGCAGGGCGCCCGCCTCACCGCCTGGGAGCTGGACCGCATGGGCGCGCCCCACCGACTTCTGGTCGACTCGGCCGGTCCGTTCATGCTGGCCAGGGGTCAGGCCGACGTGGTCCTCACCGGTGCCGACCGGGTGGCGGCCAACGGCGACACCGCCAACAAGATCGGCACCTTCTCGCTGGCACTCGGCGCCCGCCACGCCGGGGTGCCGTTCATAGTGGTCGCCCCCGAGTCCACCGTGGACGCCGACACCCCCGACGGCGCCGGCATCGCCATCGAGGATCGGGGCACCGACGAAGTGGTGTCGCTGGCCGGGGCGTCCACCGCCCCCGACGGCACCGCAGCCGCCAACCCCGCCTTCGACGTAACCCCCGCCGAGTTCATCACCGCGGTGGTCACCGACCAGCGAGTAGTCCGCCTAGACCAGAACCAAACCCCCGCCTGAGGTTCTAGGCTGCGCTCGCCGCGGGAGTCTCTGGCGGTATCCGGATAATGTCGCCGTCGGCGAGGTGGCGACGAAGTTCCGCGTATTGGCTGCGACCCGAGTCAGCCCGATAACCCGACGGCGACTGATGAGGGCGGCGAGACGTAGAGCGAGCGCGGATTGATCGGCGGCCGATCGCGGCGCGGGGTGGTCATTCCCGCTCCTGTTCGCTTCGCTCACGGGCCGCTCGGGCTACGGCCCCGCCCCGTATGGGCCGGGTCGCCCGCCTATCCGCGGGGCCTCGTAGAGATGATCGGGGCGCCTGCTCGCCGACCGTGGCGCATTCACTTCTTTCGGCGCGCCTCGGCCGACGACGCGGGCGAGTCGGTACCGACAGTCGAGTTCCTTGACGGGCTGCCGCCTAAGAGCGAGCGCGGATTGATCGGCGGCCGATCGCGGCGCGGGGTGGTCATTTCCGCTCCTGTTCGCTTCGCTCACGGGCCGCTGGGGCTACGGCCCCGCCCCGTATGGGCCGGGTCGCCCGCCTATCCGCGGGGCCTCTAAGGTCGCGGCCGAGATTCACGCTGTGCTGGACGCGGTTGCGGAGGCCCCGCCGCCTGCGTTCTCGGGCGGAGGCAAGTGGGAGGCCATGCATGGTGACATGGCTGGCTTCTACGAGGTCCGGGTCCAGGGCGGCGGGATGAACCATCGCCTCCTGTGCCTCCTGGCGCGCGACGCCGACGACTTGGGCGGTCCCTCGATCATCTGCCTGGGCGGGCTGTCCAAGCTTCGCCGCGAGAAGGCTGATCCCAGGGATTACAGGCGGATCAAGGGGTACCGCGAGGAGTTCGAGAGGCACCGCCGGGTCCTCAGCTGACGCCGACTTCCTCCAAGGGTTCGGCCGTCAGCTCCATCTCTAGCGCCCCGGCCAGGGCCACGATTGTCGAGAGCGTCGGATTGGGGCTCTCGGTGGAGAACAGCCGCCGGATCACCTCGGGGCGAAGGCCGGCCCGGCGGGCGAGTTCTGCCTTGGTCAGTTTGAGGCAACATCGACGCTCGTCGAGCGCGCGAATGATGGTGTCGATCTGATCGATGCGAGGCCTCGCCGAGACGTAGGCCCGGTCGTACTCCGGATCCTCCCGGCGGTGTTTGAGGTAGCGCTCAGCCCCCGTGATGCCGGCCATACGGTCAGCGTAGCGTGACATGAATGTTACGGCTTGGGTGGGTGCCGGATAACTTCCTTGACCAGAGACAAGAAGTCGGGCTCCCGGCGTTGGTTCCCCCTGTTCCGGCCGCGCCCGCGGTAGCAGCTGCGCTCAAGTGGCACTAGGGAATGGGCCGTGAATGTGAAGTAAGCGTTTGTGGACTCGCCTACCACGATCCTTGCCTGGACAGGGCCCCGTACCATCGAGGAGCATGTCCGCCCGACCATCGGCGACGCGCTGATCTCAGCCACCGTGTGGGTGTGCGTGTCCGACGACCCCGACGGAGCCCGGATCCGCCTCGGCGAACTGCTGGCCGGTTACGGGACGCTGCCGTCGTATCGGGCCATGGCCACCCGGGAGCGGGTGGCCGACATGATGGACCTCCTCGTCATCGACAACCCGGACCAGGTCCGGGCCGAGCTGGCCCGCTACGCCGCCGCGTCGGCCGACGAGATCGCCATCATCCTCCAGGGCACCCGCGCCGAGCGAGAGGCCGGCCGGGCCATGATCGAGGAGGGCCTGGCCTGAGCGCCGGTTGCCGGGTCAGCCCGCGGGCCGGAACCCTGATCAGTCGACGGCCGGCCGGGCGTACTCGGCCAGCCGCAGTCCTCGCCACCATAGCCCTCCCGCCAGCGCCGGGATCACCGTCCACACCAGCGTCCGGCCGGGGATGTCGTACAGCCAGGCCCCCAGCACCGACGTCACCCCGCCCAGCAGCACCTCGCTGGCGCCCATCAGCCCCTGCGACGAGGCCTGGCGGTCGTCGGTCACCGTCTGGGAGAAGGCGTAGAGCCCGGCGGTGAAGCCCAGGCCGGCACCGATCCCCATCACCATCGACACCGCCACCAGGGTCCAGACCGAGTCGAACACGCCGAGCAGCCCGCCGCACACGGCCGAGGCGAGCAGCCCGCTCGCGCACAGCCGCAGCCCGCCGGTGCGCTGGGCCCACGCCCCCGCCACCGGGGCCAGCGCACCGAGCGGGATGGCGAACAGGGTGAAGCTCACCCCGACCTCCCAGGTGGCTGCGCCGAGGTCGACCAGGCTGACCGCCCATACCGCCTCCCATGCCCCGATCATCACGAACTGGCTGGTGACCAGCAGCAGGGTGCCGGCCACCACCCGGTCGCCCAGCAGCCGCAGCGAGCTGGTGGTTCGAGTGCCGAGAGCCCCCTCGTCGGACTCCAGCCGCCCCATCATCGTCACGATGGCGACGACCACGCCGGCCAGGACATAGAAGGGCAGGTCGAGGTTGAAGGCCTCGGCCAGGACGGCAGTCGCCGCCGGGGTCAGCGCGAACCAGACGACTTCCATCACTCCCAGGCGGCCCAGGTTGCGCCCGGTGTGGGCCGGGTCGGCCAGGATGACGGCCCGGCGGATGGCGGGCTGGGCCGTGCCGATGGCGATGCCGAGCACGGCCCTCGACCCGACCAGGGTCCAGAAGCCCGAACTGACTGCGAACCCGACCATGCTGGCCGCCGCGGCCACGAGCCCGATGCGGACCATAAGAGCGAGCGCGGATTGATCGGCGGCCAATCGCGTCGCAGGGTGGTCATT
>VYBO01000026.1 GCA_009844405.1 Acidimicrobiaceae bacterium | reverse complement strand
GGCGCGGTCGACATGACAGACAGTCCGCAGACCGCCGCGGCCGGCCGCACCGTCCCGATCCGGGTGGTGCTGGCCAAACTCGGCCTGGACGGCCACGACCGGGGTCTCAAGGTGGTGGCCCGAATGCTGCGCGACGCCGGCATGGAGGTGATCTACCTCGGCCTGCGCCAGACCACCGACACGGTGATCGCCGCGGTCGAGCAGGAGGACGCCGGCGTGATCGGCCTGTCCATGCACAACGCCGGACATCTCGCGCTCGCCCCCCGGATCCTGAAGGCCGTCGCCGCCGCCGGCCTCGACGCGCCCGTCGTGATCGGCGGGATCGTGCCCGAAGCCGACGTGAGCGCCCTCAAGGAGATGGGCGTCAGCGCCGTGCTCCACCCCGGCGCCTCGGCCCGCGAGGTCGTGGACGCAGTAGCGGAGGCCGGCGCGAGGGGCAGCGCAGGGGGCGCCGACTGCGGGCCGGCAGGGACGAAGACGGGCCGTGACGGCAGCGAGGCATAGAGGCCCCGCGGATAGGCGGGCGACCCGGCCCATACGGGGCGGGGCCGTGGCCCGAGCGGCCCGTGAGCGAAGCGAACAAGAGCGGAAATGACCACCCTGCGACGCGATTGGCCGCCGATCAATCCGCGCTCGCTCATAGTGATGAGTTGCCGCCGGAAGCGTCGTCCAGCCACACCGGACGGTGACGGCCGTGCCGGCGATGGGGCGTAGTGATGAGGCGTCGTGCAGGGAGGCTTGCACGACGCCCGCCCGCCCGACGTGCGCCGAGAGAGCCGGCAGAACCTGAGAACGGAAAGTGACGCGCCAGCCGTCGGGCGGGACCGGCACGATCAGACAGCTGCTGGAGCGTGCCGCTGCGGGTGAGCGGCGGGCACTGGGCCGGCTGCTCAGCCTGGTCGAACAAGGCGGCGACGTCGCCGACGAGATCGCCGAGATGGTCCACGGCCAGGCAAGCAGCCAGGCACACAGCCAGGCAGCCGTGATCGGCATCACCGGCGCCCCCGGCACGGGCAAGTCGACCCTGGTCGGGCACCTAGTCGACGGCATGACCAGCTCGGGCGCCCGACCGGCGGTACTGGCTGTCGACCCGTCCTCACCGCTCACCGGTGGAGCGATCCTGGGCGACCGCATCCGCATGGACGGGGTGGCCGGCGGCCGGGCCTTCATCCGCTCGATGGCCACCCGCGGCCACGCCGGCGGGCTGGCGCTGGCCGTGCCGGCAGCCCTGCGACTCTTCGAGGCATGCGGCTACGGGCCCCTGGTGGTCGAGACCGTCGGCGTGGGCCAGGTCGAGGTGGACGTCACCCGCACCGCCGACACGACGGTGGTGATGGTGGCGCCCGGAATGGGCGACGCAGTGCAGGCCAACAAGGCAGGCCTCCTGGAGGTGGCCGACGTGCTGGTAGTCAACAAAGCCGACCGCCCCGGCGCCGACGACGCCCGCCGCGACCTGGAGCACATGCTCGACCTGGGCCGCATCACCGGCCAAACCCAGCACTGGCGCCCCGAGATCATCATGACCACAGCCACCACCGGCGCCGGAGCGGACCAGGTCCACCAAGCCGTCCGAACCCACCGCGCCCACCTGGCAGACACAGGCCGATTGGAAGCCCGCCGCCAATCAAGGATCCACCAAGAAGTCCTAGACCGGATCACAAGGCATCTGGACACCGCCGCATCGCAATACTTGAGCACGCAACCGGATGAACTGACCGAGGCACTCAAGGGCCACAAGACGCCGGCCACCGCCGCGGCCGAGATCAGCAAGCACCTACTGAGCAACCAGCCCCCCTAGACACCTCAGAGCGATCCACCTGCCGCAGGGAGGCACGGACGGCCCGGCCCTTCGCTCACCGCGCCAGGAGGATCCGGCGAGCCTCGCTCAACTCGGCAATGCGGTCGGCAGCCTCGGCCTCGGCCGCGCCGAGATCGGGGTGGGCGGCCCGCAGCGCCTCGCGGAAGCCCCGCCGGACCGCAGCCTGCTCGAGCAACCCGACCTCGCCTTCCAACCCCAGGACTTCCAGCGCCCACCCGACGGGATCAGCCACCGCCCGGTCCGGCCTCGACGTCCGCCGACCGGCCGCCAGGTACGCGAACAGCGCCGGCCCGACGTCGCCTCGCCACGCCAGACCCCTCCGCACTGCCCGGAGCGACTCGGTGCGGACTGCAGGACCGGCCAGGCCCGCCGCGTAGGCGGAACCCAGGACGAGCTGGCTCGCGGTGGCTCGCGACCCGTCGAACTCGCAGGTCAGGCCTCCGGCGGAACCGTCGCCGTCAGACCCGTGGAGCCGCTGGCGGCTACGAGTCAGGCCGACCCGGTCGCGCTGCAAGCGGTGGCGCAGCCGGGGTTGAGCCACAGAGCGTCCCTGCTCCAGCTCGTGGACGAGTTCCATGACCTCCCCCAGCCGATCGGGGGTGAGGCCGGGTCCGAAGCGAGCGCATACCGCGCCCAGCAGCAAGCCGCCGAAACCGGGGCCTGAGCCGTCAGGCGAGGCAGGCAGCCACGCACGGCCCACCGCGATCCGGCGGGTGGGGGCTATCGGTCTGGAGTGGAAGATCTCCAGCTCGGCCAGCAGCACCGGGCCAAGCTAGCGGGTGAGGATTCCTGGCGACCCCGCCATCAAGCACCCGAGGCGCCGGCCGGGTCGTTCTGGGACTCAGGGAACTCGAACTCCAGACCGTCGAGCGAGTCCAGCAACCCGTCGAGGAAGCTCCCCAGGTCGAAGCCCTCCAGCATCTCCAGCATCTGTTCGAGCTGTTCACGTTCTTCGTCGGACAGCTGCTCACCCTCGAAGAGCTCCTCCAGATCGAACGGCACACCGTCCTCAAGAAGCTCTCCCAGATCGAACGGCAGCCCGCCGTCACCGAACCGCTCATCCCTGAAGAACTCCTCCAGATCGAACGGCCGCCCGCCGTCACGGGGCCGGCCGTCCCTGAACGGCCAACCATCCTCGAAAGGCCTGCCGTCGCGATCCCACGGCACCGGTCCCGGACCGAACGGTCGTTGGCGGCCGTGGAAGGGCCACTGGTGGCCTCCCATGCCGAAGAACGGGAACGCGTCCCGGGGGAGTCCCCTGAACCCGAAGTAGCCGCCCTCGCCAGGCTCGAACTCCGGCCACTCGGCGCCCGGCGGCCTGCAGACCAGGATCATGACCGCGTCCTCGCCGCGACCGAAACGGTGGATCGTCAAGCACTCCTCGGCGGCCGGCCTGCTCGGCTCACTGCCCTCGGATCTCCTTTGGCGGTCGCCGTCCTCATGCTCGTTCTCGTGCTCATGCGCGCCCCGAAACGTTCGCTTGCCCGTGTCGCGGTCGTGTTTCTCGCCACGATCGCGATGGGGACGGTCGCGGCGATCGCGGTGGTCGCGGCCGAAGCGCCAGCGTTGATCTCGGTCCGCTCGGGGCGCCCGACCGAACTGGTCGCGCCTGGACCGCTCAGGTACGGCAGATTCCTCGTAGTGCGCCCCCTCCTCGTAGGGGGCGAAGTACGAGACCGCGACGTCGTCGCCGTGGCGGTGGTCATCGTCGGCGATGGCGGTGACGGCCCACACCGCTCCCACGATGGCGGCCGCACCAGCCAGCACTGTCCCCGCAACCAGAGCCGCCGCCTTTGCCCGCCCCGCCGAGGGCTTGACCTCGGATGCGGCTGCGTTCTCGGAGCGACCGTCTGCCGGAGCGTCCGCGTCCCCGTCCGCGGCGCCCGCGGCGCCCGCGGCGCCCTCAGAGTCCTCGGCGTCTTCTACAGGAGTGTCTTCGTCGGCCATGGGTCAAGACTGTAGGCGCCGACGTTGAGAGTCCGGTTAGAAGGGGTTCGCGGTCCGGGTCGCTCAGACGAGCGTCCTTAGGGTGTCGCTCATGCGGTGGGCCATCTCGCGGAGATCGTCCCTGTCGGCGTCCTCGCTCGCCACCAGGTCGAGCAGCTCGCCCACCGAGTTCCGCAGGTCTCGCCAGTTGGGCGCCGAGAAGCCGAACGGCGTCCGCACGCGGGCGATCCGGCGAGCGTTCGTCGTCACGCCGCGCACCCCGTCGAGGTCGCCGGGATCCTTCCGCAGCCGGTCGCACGCCACGAACAGGCTGCTGAGCAGTTCGTTGACCTCCAGGCCGTCGAGCTCCTCGAACTGGGCTTCCTCCTCGCGGGCCAGCAGATCGTCGATCACCAGCTCGACGCGGTCCTCGTCCGCTTCGCGGACCAGCAGGTCGCAGACTTCGCCTGGCTCGGTCTCCTGATCGGCGCCACCCTCGGCGGCGTCGCTCTCCGGAACGTCACCCTCGGTGTCCAGTAGGTGCGGCACGCGGGCCTGCACCAGCCGCTCCACCAACTCCGCTCTCAGCGCCTCCGACCATTCCGCGAGCTCGAACGCCGTCAAGGAGTCCTCGGGCCCGATCGGTCGGCTGGTCGCCTCCTTCGCCTTCTCGGTCTCGTCGACCTCGTCCACGAGGCTGTCGACCTTCTCCTCCAGCGACTCGTGGACCATCAACGTCGTGCCCTGCCACGAGTGGACGACCTTGTCGACGGTGAGCAGTTGCTGAAGCATCACCCGGCTCTCGAGCGACCACTCGTGAAGCTCGTACGCCAGCCACTCCCCGACTTCGCCGTCGCCGGGATCCTGGTCGGAATCCTGGTCAGCGGGATCGCTCGGGAACGGCTCGCACCCGGTGTCGGCCGAGCCTCGGCGGAACCTGTCACGAAAAGCGGCGGGCACGTCACAATCTTGCCACCGCGGCGGTCCATTGCGGCACGGCTGAGCTGCTGAACCACTCCCGTGCTACTCACCGCTGCCCGGCTTCGGATAGGTTCGCGGCATGGTCGCATCGACGCATCCCAAACCCGATCGCAACATCGCGCTGGAACTGGTGCGCATCACCGAGGGCGCGGCAATCGCCGCGTCCCGCTGGATGGGACGGGGCGACAAGGACGGGGCCGACGGGGCCGCCGTGGACGCCATGCGGAGGGTGCTGAGCGACATCTCGATGGACGGCGTCGTCGTGATCGGGGAGGGCGAGAAGGACGAGGCGCCGATGCTCTACAACGGCGAGCGGGTCGGCAACGGCCAGCTGCCGCAGACCGACGTGGCCGTCGACCCGATCGACGGCACCACCCTGACGTCGCTGGGGCGGGCCAACGCGCTGTCGGTGATCGCGGTGGCCGACCGGGGCACGATGTTCGATCCCGGGCCATGCGTGTACATGGAGAAGATCGCCACCGGCCCGGCGGCCGCCGACCTGATCGACATAACCAGGTCGCCCACCGACAACCTCGAGGCCGTGGCCGAGGCCAAAGGCGAGTCGGTGAGGGAGCTGACGGCCGTCATCCTGGACCGCGACCGGCACGACGACTTGATCGCCGAGGTCCGCGAGGCCGGTGCCCGCATCCGGCTCATCCCCGACGGCGACGTGGCCGGGGCCATCTCCACCGCCTGGCCCAACACCGGCGCCGACATCCTGTTCGGCATCGGCGGCACGCCCGAGGGCGTGATCACCGCGGCCGCCATCAAGTGCATGGGAGGCGCCCTGCAGGGCCGGCTGTGGCCCCGCAACGACTACGAGCGCACGGCGCTGACGGAGCAGGGCTACGACGTCGAGCAGGTGCTGACCCAGGACGATCTCGTCAACACCGACAACTGCTTCTTCGCGGCCACCGGCGTCACCGACGGGGACCTCCTCCAAGGCGTCCAGTTCGACGCCCGCTTCTGCCACACCCAGTCGCTGGTGATGCGCAGCCGGTCCGGCACCGTGCGCCTGATCGAGGGCCGGCACCACCTCCGCAAGGCCCGCGACATCTAGCCGCGACATCCGGCTGATCCGAAGCGGTCGCCACGCCTGCGGCACGCTGGCAGTGAACCGGTTACCCGCTCGACAACCGACCGGTTCCGGTCAGTACCCGGCGACCTCCGTCAGCGGCCTCCAGAGTGCGTCATCATGGATCTTCAATCTGTCACATAAGAGCGAGCGCGGATTGATCGGCGGCCAATCGCGTCGCAGGGTGGTCATTTCCGCTC
>VYBO01000116.1:30378-35977 GCA_009844405.1 Acidimicrobiaceae bacterium | reverse complement strand
CTAACGGTGGACCCTGTCGCCTACCTCAATTTCCACCACTCGGTGGGACGCTGCCGCCCAGGATCGGGCGCTGGCCGAGACCTGGTGATCCGCCGCGGCGACATTCGCTGGGCCAGCCTGCGCGAGCCCATCGGATCGGAACCTGGGCACAGACGGCCCGTGCTGGTTGTGTCCAGCGACCGGTTCAACCGCAGCCGGATCGCGACCGTGCTCGCTGTCGCGATCACATCCAACCTGCGCCTCGCGGACGCGCCTGGCAACGTCGAGTTGGCCGCCGAGGAGTCGGGGCTCGACCGCGACTCAGTAGTTAACGTCTCCCAGATCGTCACCATCGACAAGTCGGCGCTGTCCGACCGGGCCGGCCAAGCCGATCCCGCCACCATGCGGCGCATCGACGCCGGCTTGTCTCTAGCCCTCGACCTCTCCACGACGGGCTGACACCCCTAGAAGGTAGGGACAGGGCCCCTTCAACACGGCGCTAGTGGTTGCTCTCAGGAACAGGCGGCAGGTAGGCCCTAATGCGGCTCTGGTTGGCTGCCCATCTGTTGCCGTGTTTGCGCAATAGACCGGTGTCGCGCAGCCGGTTTAGGTCCCGGCTGAGCGTGCGAGGCCCTGTCGTTGCATAGAGCCTTGCAACCTCGGGTGTGAGCACCGGAAGCTGGTCTCTTGGAATTGGTTCGTCTGGCGGCATCGCCAGTACCAGAGTGCGCTGTCGATCGCGGGCCTGACTAGACGGATAGCTGTTCATCACCTCGTGAATGTAGGTGACCCAAGCCACCTGGAGTTGTAGGGCGCGAACGTGGTCGATTTGTTCTCTCAGGCCGTCCACGAAGCCCTGAATTGCGTAGGTCAAGAAGCTCACCGTCGTGTTGCTTCGGCTTGCTCGCGCTAGCTCTCGGTAGTACTGGTCCCGCGTGAGGTTGTAGTGGTTCGACAGCAGATGAGTAGCAGGCAAGGGCGCTAGGCCGCTCCTCACCAGGATCAAGAACTCCAGCAGTCTTGCGGTGCGACCAGTACCGTCACCGAAGGGATGTAGCCAGGCCATGTACAGGTGGGCGTAGACGGCGCAGGCCACTGCCAAGGCGAACCCGATCTCCCGGTCTTCGGACTTGAATGTGTCGCTCTGCAGCCACTCTGCGAGACACTCGAGCAGGTATTCGCAGTCCTCGGCTGGCGCGCCCCTGTAATCGGCAACGCCGACGGAATGATCCCGTACCATTCCCGGCACCGCATCGGGCTCGTGTTCAGTGCCGTCCAAGAGGCGCCGGTTGAACTCGCAGATGAGGTCTCTTGTGATCATCGGCGACGTGCCCTGCATAACTTGGTCAACTATTTCTTGTAGAGCGTCGAGCACGTTGCGCACCTCGCGTTCCTGATAGGCGCGAGACTCAGGGACTTCGAAGGAGCCGTCGAGGATTCCGGCGACCTGTTCCTCGGTGAGGGTGTTGCCCTCGATTGCCGTCGTGGCTTGTGCCCCCTTTATCAGTGCGACCCTATAGAAGTCTTCGGCGACATCGGGCGGGAGGGGGGCGCCGGCAAGGTGCTCGCACTTCGAGCGCGCTTCGCCCAGGAGCATCCACGTCCTTGGTTTAAGACGGTTGATGTCAGTGGCCTCGAAGGTGATCCACGGATGGGATTCAAGGTAGGACCTCATGGGCCGAGGCTACTAATAACCCCCTATTTTGTCCAACTAGCTGTCCAACTTTCTGTCCAAGTTGATGCGCGCCGACCGCTTGCCCTCAAGATGCGCCCCAGGCGCCTCCTCCGGGGGTTAGGACTCGCAGGCGGTCGCCGGCCTGGACTTCGAGGGTGACCTTGCCGGGGAGGAGCTCCCGGGTGCCGGAACGCCGGATCAGCCAGTCCTCGCCCTTAGCGCCGGGGCCGCCGCCTTGCAGGCCCCAGGGCTCGGTCACCCGGCGCTCGCCCATCAGGGTCACCGTGGCGTCCTCCAGGAACTCCATCTCCCGCACAATGCCCTCCCCGCTGGCGAAGCGGCCCTCGCCGCCGCTGCCGGAGCGCAGCCCGTAGGCGGTGATGCGCAGCGGGTAGTGCTGGACGAGGCTCTCGATGGGGGTGTTCTTGGTGTTGGTCATGCCGGTGTGGATCCCCGACTGGCCGGCCCGGTCGCAGCGGCCCCCCTGGCCGCCGCCGACCGTCTCGTAGTAGGCGAAGTCGTCCGATCCGGCCAGCACATTGTTCATCGTCGCCTGCGAAGCGGCCGGCACCGCCTCGGGCACGGCCCGCGCCAGCGCGCCCAGCAGCGCGTCGGCGATCCGTTGGGAGGTCTCCACGTTGCCGGCGGCCACCGCGGCGGGCGGCTCGGCGCTGACGATCGATCCCGCCGGCGACGACATGGTGATGGACCGGTAGCAGCCGCCGTCGGCGGGGATCGACGGGTCGGTGGCCACCCGCACTGCGTAGTAGAGGCATGACACCGCCACCGCCTCAACCGAATTGAAATTGGCCTCCACCTGGGGCGCCGATCCGGCGAAGTCAGCGTGCAGGTCCGATCCGTCGATGGTGACCCTCACGGCGATGGTGTGCAGCCGGTCCGGGCCCTCCACATAGTCCTCGAAGTCGTAGTCGCCGTCGGGCAACTCGCCGATGGCGGCCCGCATCCGCCGCTCCCCGTAGTCCAGCAAGCCGTCGCAGATGGCGGTGTAGCGGCCCGGCCCGTACGCCTGGCACAGTTCGACTAGCCGCCGGGCGCCGACCTCGTTGGCGCCCAACTGGGCCGACAGGTCCCCCAGGCGCTCGTCGGGAGTCCGGGTCGCCTCCAGGAACGGGTCGAGGAACTCCGGCACCCACTGGCCGGCCCGGGCGGCCAGCATGGGCGACACGACGTGGCCCTCCTGGTTGAGCCTGATGGCATCGGCCGGCATCGAGCCGGGCGCGTCGCCGCCCACGTCGGAGTGGTGGGCCCGGTTGGCCACCCAGCCGGCGAGGTCGCCGCCGTGGACGACCGGCCGCACGATGGTCAGGTCGTTGAGGTGGGTGCCGCCGTGGTAGGGGTCGTTGACCGCGTATTGGGCGTCGAGTTCCAGGCTGTCGCCGAAGGCGTCGATCACGGCCTCCACCGTCGCCGGCATTGAGCCCAGATGCACGGGGATGTGCTCAGCCTGGGCCAGCAGTTCCCCGTGGGGAACGAACAGCGCGGTCGAGAAGTCGGCCCGCTCTTTGATATTGGGCGAGTAGCCCGTGCGCCGCAGCACCCCGCCCATCTCGTCGGCCGCGGCCGTGAACCGGTGCCGGGCCACTTCCAGGTCGATCGCGTTCAGGCTCATCGCCTCACCGTCCCCGGAATTGGCAGCGGAGGGTACCCGAATCGGCGTCGGTGGCTGCCAATTCCTGTCGGGGGCGCATCTCGTCGCCGAATTGGCAGCGTTGTGCACGGTATTCGTGCATTGTGCTGCCAGTTCCCGGCGGCTCCGGTCTCCGTCGCCGAATTGGCAGCGTTGTGCACGGTATGCGTGCATCGTGCTGCCAATTCCGGTGACGGGTTCATGGCGTCACCAGTCGATCCTCAGGGCGCCGGTCTCGTGGACGGTGGCCCGCTCGCCTGCGGCCAGGTACGTGGTGGACTCCCCCTCGGCGATGATGGCCGGACCGACCACCTCGGCTCCTACCGGCAAAGCCGGGCGCCACCACACCTGGGCCTCCGCGGCCCCGGTCGGGCCGATCACGGACCGCGCCCCCCGTCCCGGGTCGCCGGGCTCGGGCTCGAAGGCGGGCAGATCGGCCCAGCGCAGCGCGGCCGCGCCCACCGCCTCGGCCCGCACCGTCACCGCTTCCACCGGATCGGCGGGCCGGGCGAACCCGTTGCGCTCGGCGTGCAGCCGGTGGAACCTCTCGCACAGCACCTCCCACGACTCGCCCCCGGTGTACGGCACCGACGTCTCGTGGGCCTGGCCCAGATAGCGCATGTCCACGATCAAGGCCGCCGTCGCGGCGGCGCGGCCGCTGTCGGCCTCGATCTGGCTCCGGGCTGCCGCCAGCAGGGCGCGAGCGATTGCCGGCAGCCGCTCGCGGTCCGCGGCGGTGACGTTGACCGTCTGGGCCGCGTCGGCCCGGGGCGGGCTGAGCAGCAGTCCGAAGGCCGAGAACACCCCGGCGTAGGGCGGCACGATCACGCCGTCCATCTCCAGGGCTCGGGCCAGGGCAGTGGCGTGCAGTCCGCCAGCACCGCCGAAGGCCATGAAGGCCGCGTCGCGGGGGTCGGTGCCCTGCTCCACCGAAACGGCCCGCACCGCGTGGGTCATGTGCGACTCCACGACCGCCACCACCCCCAGCGCGGCATCGATGGGCGCCAGCGACAGCGCTCCCCCCAGCCGCTCGAACGCTGCATGGGCCAGATCCGATCGCAGCTCCATCGCGCCGGCCAGCTTGGCGCTCGGATCGAGGCGGCCCAGCACCAGGTTGGCGTCGGTGACAGCGGGTTCGGCGCCGCCGCGGCCGTAGCACGCCGGTCCGGGGTCGGCGCCGGCCGAGCGTGGTCCCACCCGCAGGGCACCGCCCGGGTCGGCCCAGGCCACCGACCCGCCCCCGGCGCCGACGGTGTGCACCGCCACCGACGGCATCAGGCAGGCATGGCCGGCGATCTCCCGGTTGTAGGTCACCTCGGGCCGGCCCGAGCGCACCCGGCACACGTCGGTTGACGTGCCGCCCATGTCGAAGGAGATCAGCGTGTGGCATCCCATCAGCTCCCCCAGCGCGGCCGCGGCCACCACCCCGCCGGCTGGGCCCGACAGCAGGATCGACG
Organism: Acidimicrobiaceae bacterium; assembly: GCA_009844405.1. Taxonomy (GTDB): domain Bacteria; phylum Actinomycetota; class Acidimicrobiia; order Acidimicrobiales; family Aldehydirespiratoraceae; genus Aldehydirespirator. The sequence continues at coordinate 31,218 of VYBO01000116.1, read as the reverse complement.
CCGGGAAGGCCGAGGCGTGGTCGAGCGACACCAGACCGCCCGAGGAGCGCATGACCGAGATCTCGTCGATGAACCCCGACTGTCCGGCCCGGGCGGCCAGGCTCCCCATGTAGCGAGACACCTCCGGCGACAGGAATGCGTTGAGCACCGCCGTCGAGAAGCGCTCGTACTCCCTGAACTCGGCCACCACCTCCGCGGAGGCCGACACCGGCACGTCCACAACCTGGCGGAGCCGGCCGGCCAGCGCCCGCTCGACGGTCGGGTCGGCGTAGGAGTACATCAGGCACACCGCCACCGCCTCCGCGCCCCGGTCCCGCACGGCCGCCGCCACCGAGGCCGCGACGGCGTCGAGCTCGCCGTCCAGCCCGGCTGCCGACACCTCGACACCGAGCCGCATCCCGCCGTCCGCCAGCGGCTCCGACCGGTCGGCGAACGGGTCGTACAGAGAGGGCCGATCCTGGCGGGCGATCTCGATCAGCGACTCGAACCCGCCGTCGGTCACCAGCAGTGTCCTAGCCCCCCGGCGCTCCAGCAGGGCGTTGGTGGCCACCGTGGTGCCGTGCAGCAGGTCGGCCCGGCCACCCGCCCGCACCGCAGCGCGAGCCCCGGCCATCACCCCGTCGCTCTGGTCGCGCGGCGTGGACGGCACCTTCCCGACGGCCATGGAGGCGCCGTCCCACATGGCGACGTCGGTGAACGTCCCGCCCACGTCGACGCCCAGGGTGGTGGGCTTGCCGGCGGCTGAGGTGTCCGTCTCGATGGCCACAGAGTACGGCGGCCCGGCACCCCGGCGTCCCCTGGTGAGGGTTAGCCTGAGCGCTTGCCTGTTTTTCTCGGGGG
>VYBO01000116.1:0-30278 GCA_009844405.1 Acidimicrobiaceae bacterium | reverse complement strand
GAGGGTTAGCCTGAGCGCTTGCCTGTTTTTCTCGGGGGACTGGCTGCGGCCCTGCTCGGGGTGGGCGACTTCTTCGGCGGCGTCGGCGGCCGCCGCATCGACCACCGCGGCGCGGTGGTGGCGATCGCCTGGGTGGCGTCTTGCGTCGGGGCCGCCGTGGCCGGACTGTTCGTGCTGGTGTTCCCCCCGGCCGACTTTGGTCGCATCGACTTCTACTGGACGCTGGTGGCTCTGGTGTTCGCGGCGACGGTGCGGCCATTGCTGTACTTCTCCATGGAGCGAGGCCCCATGGCGGTGGTCGCCCCGACCTTCAGCCTGGTGTCGCTGGTGATCCCCGCGGTGGTGGGCCCTCTGACCGGCGACCCCCTGGGCGGGGCGGAGTTGGCCGGAGTCGCCCTGGCCATGCCGGCCGTGCTGCTCATCGCCAGCGACGGCAAGCTCCCGACCAACAGGAGTCTCTGGTCGGGAGAGGCTCTGCTCCTGGGCGGCAGTGTGGGCGCGTTGCTGGGCTGCCTCAGCCTCGCCTTCGCTCAGATCAGCCCCGACGCCGGGGCGATGCCCGCGTTCATCACCCAGCTGGGCGCGATCGGCATCATCCCGCTTATCACCCGGCCGTTCCGGCTGATGGCCCCGCTGTCATCGGGTGTGCGCCGCTTCGGCCTGCTGGTCGGCCTCATCGACATCGGAGCGGTCATCGCCACCGTCATCGCCTTCCAGCGGGGCAACGTCGCGGTGGTGGCCGCCATGCTCGGCTTCGCGCCGGTCACCACCATGACCTTGGCCTGGCGGGTCTACCACGAGGCGGTGCGCCGCTGGCAGTGGGTCGGTGCCGCCCTCGGCGCGGCCGCCATCATCCTGTTCTCAACCGCGACCTGACCCGGGGGTCCGTCAGATTCTCGGGTTGGTTTTGCGTGTATGTCACCCATAACTCACCCGAGATTCGGCCGGAGGCGGTCCGTCAGTTTCTCGGGTTGGTTTTGCGTGTATGTCACCCATAACTCACCCGAGATTCGGCCGAAGGCGGTCCGCCGCTACTGGCCTGGCAGGAGCCTGACCGCGTTGACTGACGCCACCGCGATCCGCTCCCGCAGTCCCGTGGGTGAAGCCAGCACCAGCTGACCGGCGTCGTCGATGTCGGCGGCCACACCTCGCATGGATCCGTGGGGCAGCATCCGCAACTCGACTGCTCGTCCCAGCGTGGAGCACCGGTCGCGATAGGCGTCGAGGATGGACGCCGGATTGTTGAGCTCGGCGGCCGCCTCCCGCAGATGCATCAGTAGCCGGTCGGTGACCAGGGTGCGTTCCTCGGACTCTGCCAGCGGCCCGACCCGTACTGTGAGCGCAGCGAGCTCGACCCGGCCCGGGCCCAGCGTGCAGACCGAGTTGACGGCCACTTCAAGATCGTCGTCCGGCTCGCAGGCGATCAGATCGGGCCACAGGCAGGACCGGCGACCGTCGCGGCAGGCATCGAGAGCTCGGGCCGCGGCCAGGCAGGCTGCCGCCCAGCCCACGTCAACTGCGGATGGATCGAGCGTCTCGGGTCGGGCCAGCACGCTCACCGCGACTGCGTCGGGCGTGCGCCACTCGATACCCCCGCGGCGTCGGGCCGCGATCTCGGTGTCGGCCACCACGGCCGCTCCCGCGGGCGCGGCCTCCTGCCGGGCCCATTGGTGCAGGAGCGCTTCGACGGACAGCGCGACGGCAACTGTCCTCGTCGTAGGGGTCATGGCCCGGCCAGCCTGGGCTCCAACCGGTCCACCACCCAGCCTCGATCGGTGTCGCAACTCAAGACGAGCCGCCCTGCCGGCCAGGCATAGGTGCTGGGAAGCTGCGACGGCGTGAGCAACTCCACCGCTACCGAGCCGTCACTTGCGGTGCTGCACTCGCCGAGAGTGAGCTCGGTGAGTTCGACGCTGCGCAGGTCACGCCGCAGGCCTCCGACCAGCTGTTGCAGGAAGCGCTCCCGTTCGACCGGGTCGGCGAGGTCGTCGCGTATCCGTCCGGCGACTACCCGGTCGAGCCCGTTGCGCATGGCCACCGACAGGGCTGCGGCCCGGCCGTGGTCACTGAGTAGGTCCCACAAGGTGGTGTGCTCCGCCCAGACGATCGCATGAACGAACGCCGAAGCGCGCTGAACGGCTGCATCCGGGTGCCGCGTCATGGCCGCACCCATCCGTTCGTCTCCAGCAGGTCGCGGACCCGCACGCGCTGTGGCCCGAAGAGCCGGTCGCTGATCACGCTGTCGAGCGTCTCGTCCAGAACCGCAGTCGAGTCGTGCTCCCGGTGGACACGGCACAGCACGTCGCAAGCCGTCTCCAACAGCTGGTCCGGCAGCTCCATCAGCACCCCGATCATGGTGCGCAGGACCTCGCGGTAGTCGTCGAGGTTAAGCGCGGCCACCGAGCCGATCAGCGCTTCGACGGCCGTCCTTATCCCCATCGGCGGCAACGACGCAGCCCGCAGGAGCCGATCCCGCAGCAACTGCTCGCGCTCCGTCTCGTCGGTGGCGGCCAGAAGGCGGGCCACATGGCTCAGCCGGCCCCCGGACGGGTCGCCCTCGCCCAGCGCGTCCTCGAGGCGGGCCAGGGTGGCGTGTGCCGTCCGCCAATGGGCGGCGTGCAGGCGCGGGTCGAACACGGAGAGCGAGGCGTGGGTGCTGTTGAGGGCCCGGGCCAGATCGCCCGGGCCACTTCTCATTTCGAACGCCAGCGCCAGGCTGTGGCGGGCCACTGCGTGATGGAACGGGAAGCTGGTGTGGCCGAGCACGCTGAGGGACTGTTCGAAGGCGTTGACGGCGTCGTCCACACTCCAGCCGGACACACCCCGCCGGCACAACTCCAGTACCGCGGCGCCCAATCCGTGGGCAGCCATGCCCGCCTGAAGCGACGAGGCTGGAAGGGCAGCAATCGCGCCCCGGTAATCGTCGAGTGCCGCTCGCAGGTCGTCGTCGTGGCCGAGCGTTTGGCGGGCTTGGGCGCGGTTGATCAGCGCGGCACCGAGAAGCCGTCCGGCCTCGTCGTCGGTGCCGGACTCGCCGCTGCCATCCTCCTGGTCCGGAGCCCAGTCGCCCAGGATCTGGTCAGGCTCGCCAGCGGACCCTTGGTCGCGGACGGCGGTGTCGCTGGGTTGCGCGCGTCCATCGGTCATCAGGCTGACGGCTCGATCCAGAGCCTTGATCGCCGGTTCGGGATGGCCGGCCTCGCAGTGTGCCAGTCCGAGGTTGATCAACGCCGCGGCGTGCTCGACTGCCGGCGCGCGGGGGGCGATCAGATCGGCGGCCCGCACGAAGAGTTCGAGGGAGCGGTCGGCGCGCCCGGCGGCTCGGTGGCAGTTGGCCGCGGCGGTGATGATGCGGCTGTGTTCGACCGGCGCCCGGTCGGCAGTGAGGATCCGGGCCGCCTTGTCGAGTAGTCCGAGAGCCCCCTCGATGTCCTCGGGTCGGCCGGCGGTCTCCGATCTCGCCACCGCCAGCCGGTAGGCGGTCAGGGCCCAGTCGTCGGGCGCCTCGGCCAGCCGCACCGAGGCGAGTTCGGTCTCGAGGTCCTCGATGGTCACGGCCCGGCGCCGCCGGTGGAGGCCAGCTCCCGCACGCATCGCTCGACCTCGGTGACTGCGTCATCGACCGCTCGAGTCACTGTGGAGCTGAGCCCGATCCCCAGCGTGTCGACCTCCGCGGGCTGGCAGCCGACGATGATGGTGCGTTCGGGGAGCACGCCGGCCGCCTTGGCCACCATGAGGGCGCGCTCCGGGGTGGCCAGGTGCATGTCGGCCAGAAGGTCATGTCGCTCATCGACGGGCAGCTCGCCGACGTCGATCACCTCAGCGTCGATCACCATTACCGTCCCGGGCGGGCGGTCCCGGTCGACGGCGTCGACCACCACGAGGGCGTCGTAGCCCGCCATGAGTTCATGGACGAGGTGGATCCCGCCGATGCCGGTCTCGGCGACGTCGACCCCGGACGGGAGGCTCCGCTTGCCGAGCCGTTTCACCACTTCTACCCCGAACCCGTCGTCGCCGTGGAGCACGTTGCCCACCCCGACCACGAGCACCCTCGTCGGCATTATTGTTTCGGGCATTCGCTGGCCCGCAGGGCGTAGCCGTGGATCACCCACCATGCGATGTAGTCCTCGAGTTCGGACCAGGACGCATCATCCAGTTGCTCCCGCAGATGTTCGTTCCGCTTGTCCAACTCCGTGCCGATGATCCGGTCGAGTGCGGCGACGGTCACATCCGCGGGCAGCAGCGAGACACTGCCGGGGTCGCCCAGGCGCAGCGACTCGGTAAGCGCGGTCACATGGTCGAGGTCGATCTCGTTGCCGGTGGAGGCCGCGGCGGCGAACGCGCCGTCGTTCACCCTTTGCTCCTCCGAGCGGCGCAGGCAATAGCCCACCAGGAGAGCGGTCGCGGCCCAGTCGGCCAGCTCGGTCACGGGCTGGCGGCGTCGCTCCCTCTCCAGGCACTCCTGGCGGTAGTGGTGCGACGCCTCGGTCATCGGATGCGTCTGGGCCAGGGCCCGGGCGGTGAAGCAGAGATCGCTCACGTCGACCCCCGCCGCCGCGGTCATGACGGGCGAGGCCCGATCGTCAAACCGGTGGAGAGGTCGCCAGGGCTCGGCGGCGGATGGGGAGCCTCGGTGTGCTCCTCCATCTCGACCCGCCTGAAGTCGATCCAGTGCTCCCGCAGCGACACCTCGATGCGGCGGGTGACCGTGTCGTCGGCCGCGGTGCAGCCGTTGCAGGTGCCGTGCATCCGAAGCTGCACGACGCCGTCGCTGACGGAGAGCACCTCCACTTCGCCGCCATGGGAGTGGATGTAGGGACGGACCTCGTCCAGGGCCAGCTGGATGACCCGCTCGGCGGCGGCCGAGTCGGTGTCGGTGCCGAGGCCGTAGGTGGCGAGCAGCTCGCCCACGACAGGGTCCAGCGCCGCCTGCTCAAGGAACAGTTCGCCGCGCCACTGACGCACCATCTCGACTAGCCGGCCCAGCCCCTCCCGGTGGTAGGCGTCGAGCCAGTCCAGCAACTCCTCGGCGTCGGCGGCGACGCGCCCGTCGTCGCACTCCAGCAGGCTGGTGGCCAGCTCGGCCGCCCGCTCGAGGATCTCGCTGTAGGCCAGTTCGTCGGGCCCGGTCACGATCCAGTTCCTAGCGCGGTCGCCGGCTCAACCCCGAGCCCGAGCCGGCTCCACCCTGAGCGCAGCCCACTCAACGCGACACCTCGTGACGGACCATGTCGAGCACCTCATCCACCGCGTCCTCGACCGGTTGCGAGAACCCCCAGCCGAACTCGCTGTCGGCCGGCTCGACCTCAATGACCACTGTGTCGTCGGGCAGCGCGTTCCAGTGCCGGCAGACGGCCAGCGTGTGGTCCAGGTCGACGATTCCCCCGACCGCCTCGCCGAGGCGCTCGTGCACCTCGTCGGGGTCGGGATCGGGCATCTCGGACAGCCGGTAGCGCCGGATCGTTCCGGGCGGTCCGGTGCTCCGAGGCATGCAGCCGAGCAGCACCACCCGCCGGGGCTGCAACTCCTGGAGACGGTGCATGACGCGGTGCGCGGCGTACGACAGGTCCTCCAGCACCACATCGTCGGGCCACTGAAGCGACGCGGCCCGGGCCAGCCAGTTCGTGCCGAAGTCCAGGTCGCGCAGCCATGGCAGGCCGATGCCTCCCACCAGCGTGCAGCCCGGCCCCGCCTCTCCTCGTCCGGGCTTCACCTGCGCGCCCGGTCCGAGCAGCGTGTCGAGCACCTCGTCGCGCCCGGCCCAGGATCCCGGGGCCGCCTCTAAGCCCGCGCCCGGGGCGGCGTGTAGGGGCGGTGTCGCCGGGGCTTGAGGAATTTGGGGAGTGCCGTCCTGCGCGGCCCGCATCACTCCAGTGTGCACCCGCACGAGTTGACCTCGCGGGTTATGACCCCCCGCCCCGTGTCCATGTGGGTGGTGCACGGCATGCAGGGATCGAAGCTGCGGATGGTTCGCAGGATGTCGATGCCCTTGATGTCGTCGTCGCCGACACTCTCGAGGATCGGGGTTCCCATGATGGCCTGCTCGTAGGGCCCGGGACTGCCGAACGGGTCACGCGGCGAGGCGTTCCAGGTGGACGGCGTGTTGATCTGGTAGTTGAGCAGCCGGCCCTTGTCCATGTGCATGTGGTGGGTCAAGTACCCCCTCCCGGCCTCCCAGAAGCCGGCCGACACCCGCTCGTCGCGGGGCACCTTGAACGGCGTCGACACCCTCGTCTCACCCTTGCGCCAGTACTCGAAGGCCTGCATCAGGCAGATCATCCCGATGGCCGCGGTGAAGGCCACACCGTAGGCCCGTCCCCGGTTCCGCTCGAAGGCGTTCAGCTTGGCGGGCACCCTCCAGAACAGCTCTGTCTCGGGCAGATCGTGCGCCGGCAGCAGCATCCGCAGCCCGTCGCCGGTGGCCTCGATGTAGGGGTTGTCGGGCAGCTGCTGGGCCATGGCGGTGGTCCACATTCGCCCGTACACGCCGGTCTCCATGGAGGTGCGGTCCCAGCGGGGGGCGGTGGCCCAGGAGTACTTCTCCTTGAAGTTCTTGCCCTGCGGGCGGGGGATGGTCTCCTTGTTCCAGGCGTGGTACGGCGACAGCGGGTTGCCGAGCGCGTCGGTGGGGAACGGTACGTGACCGTTGCCGCTGCCATTGCCGTTGGTCGTCCAGTCCTCGTAGTAGGAGTGCTCCACGAACTCCTCGATGCCCATGTTGATCTCGGTGAGCTTGGTGGTGAGGAGCTCGCCGTCCTTGATGATGCCGGGCGCCGAGTAGCGGGCCTGGCCCCAGGCGTCGATGTTGGCGTAGGTGGCGTCGTAGACCTCGACGTCGTCCCAGATCCCCGTCTGGATCAGGTTGGACGGTCGTAGGCCCACATCGGAGTAGGCCGGGTTGGCCTCCAGGAAGAAGTCGCAGATGTCGTCCCAGATCCCGGCCAGCCGCTTGGCGTAGTCGAAGATCAGGCCGAGGTTGGCGTAGTACTCGTTGAAGGTTGTGGTGCTGACGGTGGTGGACACGCCGCCGGGCACGAGCGTGGACGGATGTGGGTACTTCCCGTACATCAGCGTGCACATCTTGCGGGCGATGCGGGTGTACTCCAGGGACTCCAGGTAGATGGACCCCTCCAGCGGGTTGAGGGCGTCCATGATGTCCTTGATGGTGACGTACCCGTGGACGTCGGCGTGCGGGGCCAGCGTCTTGGACGCTCGATCAACTAGCTCGGGGTTGGTGACCGACACGATGGCGGTGGAATAGTCGGGTCCGGCCAGCAGACCCAGATGCAGCGGGTGGTCGTAGAACATCTCGGCCACCTCGCCCAGGTTTCGTACGCACGCGCCGAGGGGCGGGGGCTGGATGCCGAAGGCCATCTCGATGGCCAGCGACGACACCGAGGCGTGCACGCCGCCGCACACCCCGCAGGCTCTTGACGAGATGTCGATGGCGTCGCGGGGATCGCGGCCCTTGAGGATGATCTCGTAGCCGCGGAAGAGCATCGCCATGGAGTGGGCCTCCACTGCGGTGCGGGTCTCGAGGTCGAGGACGGTATGCACCGCCAGCGCGCCGGCGACCCGGGTCACCGGGTCGATGCTCCACTCCCGCAGCCGTGGCGGTGCGGCCAGCGCGCCTGCGCTGCGGCGGTCCAGCGCGCTGCGGACGAAGTCCCGCGGCTCGGCTACCGCGACCGCGTAGGGATCTGGGATGCCCTCGACCAGCCGGGCTTTACCGGCGTCGTCGAATTCGATGGGGAGGTTCTTGAAGCACATTCGACTAACGGCCTCCCTCGTGAGAGTGCTGCTTGCGTGAGTAGAGCCGATGAATCAAGCGCTCTGCTCCGACGGGCTGGGTCTTGTAGCGACTCCAGCCGCTGGGGAGGTCGCGGCTGTCGTGCCACCGGGCCGAGCGCATCTTGTCGGTTTGGGACAGCTGGCGCATGCGCCGGATGAACCCGCCCATCACCCGGTTGGTGTTGGTGGACAGCAGTGCGCCGGGCGGACGTTCGTAGATGGGGGAGAACTTGTCGGGGAAGCCGGGCATGGTGCAGCCGATGCAGATGCCGCCCATGTTCATGCACCCGCCGTGGCCGTCGACGATGCCCCGCTCGGCGATGTTGCACTGCACGATCGGGCCCCAGCACCCCAGCTCGACGAGGCACTCCTTGTCGCCGTAGGAGTGGGCGAACACGCCCTCCTCGTAGTAGCCGGCCCGGGGGCAGTGCCGGTGGACGGTCTCGGTGAAAAGCCAGGCGGGTCTCCCGAGCTCGTCGAACTCGGGCAGCGGGGCCAGGCCGTTGAGGAACAGCAGGGCCGCGGCGGCGGTCTCGGTGATGTTGTCCCCCACCGGCGAGCAGCCCGGGATGTTGATGACCGGGAGCCCCAGCGCCGACCGGTAGTCCTTGCCGAGGTGGTCCATGACGCCCATGGCGTTGGTGGGGTTGCCGTGCGCGGCCGGGATGCCGCCCCAGCAGGCGCAGGTCCCGATCGACAGCACGGCCGCGGCGCCGGGAGCCAGGCGGTCGAGCCACTCCAGGCTGGTGATCTGGCGGCCGTCGGTGCGGTCCTCGCCCAGCCCCATCCAGTAGCCGTACTCGCCCGAGACCGTCTCGTCCATGATCGACCCCTCCCAGAAGATCAGGTAGGGGGCGTCGAGCTTGCCCTCGGCCGCCAGGCGGAGGTTCTCAGTCCACTCCGGTCCAGACTCCACCGATAGCACGGTGTGGATGAGCTCTATGCGAGGCAGTCCTGGAACCCGGCCTGTCAGCAGGTCCTCGACCCGGGGATGGGTGGCGCCCGAGATGGCGATGGTGCAGCCGTCGCAGCTGGCGCCCACAATCCAGAACAAGTAGGCCTTCTCCAGCGGGCCCTGGGACACCAGCTCTGATCGCTTGGGTCGGAGCGGGCTGCGCAGGGCGACCGGCGCGAGCGGGTCACCGGGGTCGGTGATGAGCGGCTTGGCCTCGAGCTCGCCGTGCGTCGAGCCTGGCACGACCTTGGTGTACTGGACCACGAGCGAAGCCTCCTGCGGTCGGGGCGCTACCGACGAACTCGATACTACACACTAAGTGCGAATCGCATCTAGCGGAGGCCTTGGGTTAGGCTGGCCCGGACCGCTGGGTACGGCTGCGGGAGGGTCCATGTCGACAGGATGGGTCATTGGCTATGTGATCGGGGGCGTTCTGATCCTGGCCGTGGTCGTGCTGTTGCTGCTCATGATCCGCGGCGCTCATCGGGCTGCAGTGAAGGCCGAGGCGATCCTGGCCGCGCTGGAGGAGTCCCGCGACAACACCTCTCCGCTGTGGGCGGTCAACGACGTCAACGCGGCGATCGAGCGGATCACCGCGGGGGCGGGCGCGGTGCGAGCGCATCTCGCCTCGAAGGACGGCGGCTGACGATGAGCACCAACGCGCTCTGGTGGCTGACCCTGGCATTGGGTCTGGTGGTCTGTCTGGTCGCGGTGCTGCTGCTGCAGATCTTCTACCGCAAGGTGCGTCGCATCGAGACGGGCGCGGACGCCATCTGGGAGACGGGCAAACAGGTGGCCCGCAACACGGCCACCACTTGGATGCTGCATCAGACCACGGTGCGGCTGGACACCTTCACCGAGGAGGCGCTCAAGCACGATGCCTTCCTTGACGAGGCCCTGGCCCAGTCGGGGGGCGATGACTGATGCGGACGCTCCTCATCGTGCTGACCGTGGTCGAGATCGTGGTCTTCGTCGGTGCGCTCGCGGTGTACCTGATCGCCATCGCGCGCTCGCTCCGGCGTATCTCGCAGTCGTTGGGCAAAGTCACCTTCGGGGTGAGGGCCATCGAGACGCAGTGCGCGTCGGTGGGTCCCTCGGTCACGAGGATCAACGAGCAACTCACCGTCATCGCCGGTGCGCTCGAAGGCGTGTCGGTCAAGGCCGAGCGTCTGGGCGCCGGATCGTGAGCACCCAGGCGGCGTCACCCAAGTCCGGAGCGCTGGCTGCCCTCTACTGGCGCAGCGAGATCCTCCAGGTCATGTATTGGCTGCGGGGCGAGGGGTTCGGCGATGTGGTCGACCCGGGGCTGATCGAGCGCTTCCTCGGGGTGGACGCCGCCATCGGGATGACGTACCTGGACCGGCTGGTGGACGAGGACTTCCTCGTGCGCGACGGCGACTGGTACGCGCTTTCCGAGTTCGGCCTCGAGCGGGGCGCGCGGGAGTTCCATGAAGCCTTCGCCGACCTGACCAAGCCGACCCACGGCGAGTGCAGCGCCGACTGCTGGTGCCATGCCTCCGTCGACGAGGCCGAAGCCTGCATCGCTCAGCGCCTGGGTCACGACCACGACCATGCCGGCTGAGAGTTCCGAGGGGCTGCCGCGGCGGTTCCTGCCCGGGTTCCTGCTGCTCAGCCTGGAGCGCGACGGAACGTCCTACGGCTACGAGCTGTACGAGACGGTCCGGTCTCTCGGTCTGTCGGTAGATCTCGCTGCCGTCTACCGCGGGCTGCGGACCATGCAGCAGCGCGGTCTGGTCACCTCGCAGTGGGTTTCCTCACTCTCCGGACCCGACCGGCGCCTCTACTCGCTCACAGACTCCGGGCGAGCCTCGGCTGCGGCTGCGGCCGAGGAGTTGGCCCAGGTCCGCGATGGCCTCATCTCTGCGTTGGAGTACTTCGAGGCGCTAGACGGCTCCCGAGCATGAGGATCGCGGTCGCGGGCAAGGGCGGGGCCGGCAAGACGACCGTCTGCGCCACCGCGGCCCGCCTGCTGGCCCGGTCGGGTGTCCGTGTCGTGGCCATAGACGGCGACACCAACCCCAACCTGCATTCGGCCATCGGCGTGGATCCGGCCGCCGCCCTGCCCACCCTGCCGGTGTCGCTGGTGTCGCGCCGCTTCGACGGTCCCCGGCTGGCCGCTCCGGTGGATGATGTGCTTGAGCAGCACGCGGCCGCGGCTCCCGACGGCGTGCGACTCGTGCGGATGGGAATGCCCCAGCACGCCGACGAGGGCTGCATGTGCTCAGCCCATGCCACCGTGAGCGCGCTGCTGGCCGATCTGGGAGAAGCCGCCGGCACGGTCACGCTGCTGGACCTGGAGGCGTCACCCGAGCATCTGAGCCGGGGAACGGCGAGACACGCCGACGTGCTGGTGCTGGTCGTCGAGCCCTACTACCGGTCGCTGGAGGCAGCCCGGCTGCAGTCCTCGCTGGCGGCTGAGACCTCCATCGGGAGGGTGGCGGTGCTGGCCAACAAGTGCCGGCACCCCTCGGACACCGACGCCATCGAGGAGTACTGCTCGCGCCACGGGCTGGAACTGATCGGCGTGCTGCCCTGGTCCGAGGCGGTGCTCGACGCGGACGCCCTGTCGGAGCCCCTGCTCGATCACAACCCCTCCGATCCCGTGGTGGACGCGCTGGCCGCCCTCGTCGGGAGTCTCGTGCACGGGGCGCCGCCGCGTCCCGAGTCCGTGTCCGGGCCGCAGGTGGAGGCTGGCGTCTGATGTGCGTCGGCATTCCCGCCCAAGTGGTCGAGTTGCAGCCGTCGGGCCCGCACACCGCCATCGTCGACGTGGACGGGGCGCAGCGGGAGGTCAACACCATCATGGTGGACGACGAGCCTCTGGCCGTCGGCGACTGGGTGCTGCTGCACGTCGGGTTCGCGATGTCGAGGATCGACGCGGCCGAGGCGGCCGAGACTCTGGCGTTCATGCGCGAGCTGGGCTCGGTGTACGACGAGGAGATCGAGGCCTTCACCAGCGATCTGCCATGACCGCGGCCATCGACTGCGGCCGCGACCCGGTAGGCGCGGCGATGTGGCTGGCCCGGGCCTTCACCGCCGGGCGGCGGCTGTGCGTGTCGGCGCCCGGCGCGCCCGACCACGCGCACCACGTGGCGGTGGAGTTCGTTCATCCCGTGGTGGCCGGCACGCGCTCACTGGCCGCCGTCGCCGCCCCCGACGGGGACGCGGCCTCCCCGGCGGACGCCCGGCTGGTCATCGGTGAGGCCGGCGCGGCCTCCGCCCTGGCTGCGGACCTGTTTATCCCGCCCGACCAGCCCGACCGCGCCGTCGTATTGAGCTATCACCTGCTGTGGGAGCTGGTCCAGGTCGCGCTCGAGCATCCCGGCCTGGTCGGCAGTGCCGCCGCGGCGGGCGGCGACTCCACCGGGTTCCTGTATCCGTTCCTCGACGCGGCCGAAGACGACGAAGCCTCCCTGCGCGACGCGCTGCGGGCGTCGGCCGAGGCCAAGCGGGACGAGTCGGCCAGACTCGCCCAGCAGTCGCTGGAGTCCAACCGTTCAGCGCTGGAGGAGGCCGGGACGGCGATCGGCCGGGCGGCCGCAGCCGGCGGGCGGGTGCTGACCATGGGCAATGGCGGCAGCGCCACCGACGCCGCCCGGCTGGCTCGCGTGCTGCGGTCACAAGGCGTGGCGGCCGAGTCGCTCGCGGTCGACTATGCGGTGGCCACCGCCCTGGCCAACGATCTTGGTGCCGAGCGGATCTTCTCGCGGCAACTCGACGCCTTCGGGCAGCCCGGCGACGTGCTGGTGGGATGCAGCACCAGCGGCGCATCCCGGAACCTGCTGGCCGCCTTCGACCAGGCTGCAACGATGGGACTGGCCACGGTGGGCATCAGCGGTTACGGGGGCGGGTCGTTCACCGGCCAGGCGAGCGTGCACCACAACCTCGTCGTACAGTCGATGTCGGTGCACCGGATCCAGGAGGCCCAGGCCGCGCTGATGACCTCGTTGTGCGAGCGGGCCGCGGGCCTGCAAGGCGCCGGCGAGCAGACCGTGGAGCGAGCGCGATGAAGTACGTGGACGAGTTCCGAGACCCGCAGGCGGCCCGCCGCCTGCTGGCCGAGATTGCCGGGGCCGCCGCCGACCAGCCGCCCAGGAAGTTCATGGAAGTGTGTGGCGGCCATACGCACGCGATCTACCGGCACGGCATCGAAGCTCTGCTGCCCGCCAGCATCGAGTTGATCCATGGGCCGGGGTGCCCGGTCTGCGTGATCCCGATGGGCCGAGTCGACGACGCCGTCGCCGTGGCCTGCGCCGAGGGTGTGACCATGTGCTGCTTCGGCGACATGCTGCGGGTGCCGGGAGGGGAGTCGACCCTGCTGGAGGCCAAGGCCCGTGGAGCGGACATTCGCATCGTGTACTCGCCCCTGGACGCACTGGCCCTCGCGGAGCGGCTCCCCGACCGTCAGGTCGTGTTCCTCGCGGTGGGGTTCGAGACGACCGCGCCATCGACCGCGGTCACTCTCCTTCAGGCCCGTGAGCGCAAGGTCGACAACTTCAGCGTGTTCTGCAACCACGTCACGATCGTCCCGCCGCTGAAGGCCATCCTCGACTCACCCGGGCTCGACCTAGACGGCTTCCTGGGTCCCGGGCACGTCTCCACCGTGATCGGAACTCACCCCTACCGGTTCGTCCCCGAGCAGTACGGCCGACCCTTAGTCACCGCCGGTTTCGAGCCGGTCGACATCCTTCAATCGGTGCTGATGCTGCTGCGCCAGCTGTCCGAGGGGCGGTGCGAGGTCGAGAACCAGTACCGGCGAGTGGTATCCGGTGACGGCAACGACCGGGCGCTCGCGCTGCTGCGCGAGGTCTTCGTGGTGAGGCCGCACTTTGAGTGGCGGGGTCTCGGTTTCATCGCCCAGAGCGCGCTGGCGATCGCACCCGAGTTCGCGCCGTGGGACGCCGAGCTGCGCGACGAGGTTCCGGGCGTGAGGGTGGCCGACCCCAAGGCCTGCCAGTGCGGCGAGGTGCTCAAGGGAGCGCTGCGGCCGTGGGAGTGCAAGGTCTTCGGAACGGCCTGCACCCCCGAGACGCCGATCGGCACCTGCATGGTGTCCTCGGAGGGCGCCTGCGCCGCCTACTACAACTACGGGCGGTACTCGACCCGGTCGCGCATCCCGGTCCACGCCACCTGATGGCGTCTGGCGACGACTTCGAGGCACGCGAGGCCGTGCTGGCCCGGGTCGAGTCCTGGCGGCGGCGCACCCCCAAGCTCGCCGACGAGACCATCACGATGGCCCACGGGGCGGGTGGAAGGGCCAGCCAGTCACTCATCGAGGCCGTCATCCGCCCCGCCTTCTCCAACCCGGTGCTCGACGCTCTCGACGACGGCGCGGTGCTGGAGATCGGAGACGATCGCCGGCTGGCCGTCACCACCGACGCCTTCGTGGTGACCCCGCGGCGTTTCAACGGCGGCTCCATCGGAGATCTGGCCGTCAACGGCACCATCAACGATCTGGCGGCCATGGGGGCCGAGCCCGCCGCGCTGACGGTGTCGCTGGTGCTCGAAGAGGGATTGGAGGTCGAAGAGCTGAGAGCCATCGTGGACGACGTGGCCCGGGCGGCGGTGGCCGCGGGCGTCCATGTGGTCACCGGAGACACCAAGGTGGTGGAGCGGGGCGCGGCCGACGGCTGCTACATCACCACCACCGGGATCGGGTTCGTGAGACCGGGTACGCAGTTGGACGCGGCATCAGTGCGGCCGTCTGACGCGGTGGTGCTCTCGGGCACCATCGGCGACCACGGCGTGGCTGTCATGGTGGCCCGCGGCGACCTGGCCCTGGCCGCCGACGTCCCCTCGGACACGGCCCCGCTGCACGTACTGGTGTCGGCTCTGCTCGATGAGGTGCCGGCCACCCGGTGGCTGCGGGATCCGACACGCGGCGGGGTGGCCTCCATCTGCAACGAGCTGGCCATGGCGTCCGGCCTGGGAGTGGAGCTCGACGAGCTGGCACTGCCGGTGCGGGGAGCGGTGGCCGGGGCGTGCGAGCTGCTGGGACTCGACCCGCTGTACATCGCCAACGAGGGCAAGATGCTGGCGGTGGTTCCCTCTGAGGACGCGGAGACCGCGGTGCAGGCCATGCGGAGCTGCGAGGCGGGCGCCGACGCCTGCGTCGTGGGCACTGTCACCGAGGAGCATCCCGGCCTGGTGCTGGTGCGAACCGGCTTCGGCGGCACCAGGATCGTCGACATGCTTGTGGGCGACCCTCTTCCCCGGATTTGCTGATGATGGTGCCGTTCGCGACAGAGTCCGACCCATGAGCGGTCCGGGGCTCCGCGCCGGGAGATGTCCATGAGTCGCGCCGGGATCATCCGCTGCCTGCTGGCCGCGGTGCTGTTCGGCGCGTCGGCGCCGGCCGCGTCGGAGTTGGCGGGCGACGTGCCGTCGCTGGTGCTGGCCGGCCTGCTGTATCTGGGCGCCGGCCTCGCCGTGCTGCCTTCGGTGGTCCGATCGCCCCCTACGGCGGTGGCGCTGCGACGTGACTGGCGCCCCGCGCTGGTGGCGGTCGTGGCCGGCGGTGCCATCGGGCCCGCGTTCCTGGTAGCGGGCCTGGCCCGCGCTCCGGCGGCTACGGCCTCAATCCTTCTCAACCTGGAGCTGGCCGCCACGGTCCTTCTGGCGGCCACCATCTTCCGGGAGCACTTGGGTCGCCGGGTCCTGACCGGAGCGGCGCTGGTGACGGTAGCGGGTGTGGTCCTGGCCTGGGAGCCCGGGTTCAAGCTGAGCCTGGGAGCGCTATTGATCGCGGCTGCGTGTCTTTCCTGGGGCGTCGACAACGGCGTGACGGCAAAGATCGACCAGCTCAGCCCCGAGCAGGTCGTCCTGCTAAAGGGATTCGTAGCCGGCCTGGCCAACTTCGGATTGGGCCTCGCCTTCGCTGAGGGGGCCACCGATGTCAGTCTCGGTGAGATCGTGGCCGGCCTGGTCATCGGCGCGGCCGGTTACGGAGCGTCGATAACTCTGTGGGTGAAGGGCGCCCGGGACCTGGGCGCCGCTCGGGGACAGGTGATCTTCGCGGCCGCCCCGTTCATCGGGGCGATCATCGCCTGGTCGGTGCTGGGCGAGTCTGTCACCGTCGCCCAGTTGATCGCAGTGGTGATCGCGGCCACCGGAGTGGGGGTGTCATTGGAGTCCGCCCATGATCACGAGCACGCCCATGAGGCCATGGAGCACGAGCACGAGCACAGCCACGACGACGACCATCACGATCACGCCCACGACGAGCCCGTCGAGGGCCGCCACACCCACGTCCACCAGCACCGGCCCAGGGTGCACAGCCACCCCCACGTCCCCGACCTACACCACCGCCACCGCCACAACGACTGAGCGCCCGAGGCGCGCGGGAACTATCGGGGTACCGGCAAGCTGACGGTCTCTAGGAGCCGGTCGGTGAGGGACTCGACTGCGGTCCACACCGCGCCGGCCTCGGCGTGTACTAGCGGGACGCCCGTCCGGTCGGCTTCGACAACGTCCGCGCTGAGCGGGATCATCACATCGAGCGGCACCTCGTTGTCGGTGCACAGCCGGGCCAGCAGGTTCTGGTGGTCGCCGCCGACCTTGTTGCCCACGCCGATCCAGGCGTCGATGCCGAGCCCGCGGGCCAGGGCGATCGTTCTGCGGGCGGTGATGACCGCCTTGAGGCTTGGTTCCATTACCAGCACCAGCACGTCGGCATGGGCGAGTGTCCCGCCGGAGCGGCTGAGGTGTTCGATGCCGGCCTCCATGTCGACGATGGTGTCGTCGGTCTCGGTTTCGAGGGCCTCGCCCAGCAGGCTCCGCACGGTGGCGTGGCCGCCGCAGGTGCATCCTGCCGCGGCCTCGGTCACCCGCAACGCCGACATCACGGCGACGCCGGACGGGGTGTCGGCCGCGTAGTCGGCCATCAACTCGCCGACGGTGAGGTCGCCCCGGGAACCGACGATGATCGACCGGGGCACCGTCGGCAAGGCCTCGGTCTGGACAGGGTCGAGCCCCAGCGACAGCCCCAAGTTGGGGTTCGAGTCGGTGTCCACCGCCAGCACCCGGCGGCCACGGTCCGCCAGCGACCGGGCCAGCAGCGCGCTGACGGTGGTCTTGCCCACGCCGCCCTTGCCTACGACGCCGATCTTCATGGTGGTGATGCTCCTACGTTGCGGTCGATCGACCAGCTAGACGCTAGCCGCGGTCTGTCAGGGCGGCCCTACCCACGGCTGCCTGGCCCAGGGATATGCCGCCGTCGTTGGGCGGGACCTGGCGGTGGCGCAGGATCTCGAATCCCGCCTGCTCCAGGTCTGGCACCAGCAACTCCGTCAGACGGCGATTCTGGAACACGCCTCCCGACAAGGCCACCGCTGAGATCCCGGTCGACTCACGGGCCTGACGGCTTGCGGCCACGGCCGCGTCGGAGACCCACCTGTGGAATGCGCCCGCGATCAGCTCAGGCGGCTGCCCGGTGAGCAGGTCCGAGACGACCGCCTCCACCAGCGGAGAGAACTCGATCACGGCCGGCGTGCCCCCGCTGATCTCGACGGGGTAGCGCCTGACATCGGGTCCGGCGACCTGCTCGAACCGGATGGCGGCCTGGCCCTCGTACGTGGCGGCGAGGGCGACGCCGCATAGGGCCGCCATCGAGTCGAACAGTCGGCCGATTGAGGTAGTCAGGATCGACTGGCCCGGACGGCACTGGTCTAGGACCGCCGAGATGTGCTCTTCGTGCGCGGCTAGCGAGGGCATCGCCGGCACGTCCGGGCCGAACGCCTCGTGGAGGTGGGCCATCGCCATCCGCCAGGGTTGGCGGATCGCGGCGGTGCCGCCGGGCATGGGCACCGGCCGCAGGTGGGCGAAGCGCTCGTAGCCGCCGGCGTCGCCCACCAGGATCTCGCCGCCCCAGAGGGTGCCGTCGGTGCCCCATCCCATGCCGTCGAACATCACGCCGATGGCCGGGCCGCGGAAGCCGGCATCGGTAAGGCAGGACGCCAGGTGGGCGTGATGGTGCTGCACTCCCAGCCGGGGCGCGAGGTCTGCGCTGGCTGCGAACTTCGTCGACAGGTACTCCGGATGCAGATCGTGCACGAGCAACTCTGGCGTGGCCCGGGTCAACTCGAGCATGTCGGCTACTGCGGTCTCGAAGGCGCCCAGCGCGGCAGGATGCTCGAGGTCGCCGAGATGCACAGACAAGTGGGCGTCGGCGCCGAGGGCGAGGCACACCGTGCTCTTGAGTTCCGCCCCCACGGCCAGCACGACCGGGCCGTCGCGGTCGAGCCGCACGGTGCCGGGCGCGTAGCCCCGGGCCCGGCGCAGCAACTGGAAGCCGCCGTGAACCACATGGCCGACCGAGTCGTCGGCCCGGCGCTCGATCACCCGATCATGGCGCAGCACTGCGTCGGCGATGTCGCCCAATTCGGTCCCGACCCGGGCGTCGTCGGTGACGATGGGCTCGTCCGAGCGGTTGCCGCTGGTGCATACCAGCGTGAGCCCGGTCTCGGCGGCCAACAGCGTGTGCATGGGCGTTGCCGGGAGCATCACGCCCAGAAGGCGAGTGTCGGGCACCACCTCGGCGGCGACCGCAGCCGACTCGCGGCGCGGCGCCAGCACGATGGGGGCCTCGGGCCCGCTCAGCGCTCGCTCGGCCAGGTCGTCGAGTTGAACAAGCTCGCCTGCCGCCGCGATCGAAGCGACTAGCAGCGCGAACGGCTTCTCCTCGCGGTGCTTGCGCCGCCGCATCCGTGCCACCGCGGCGCTGTCATCGGCTCGGCACGCCAACTGGTAGCCGCCCAGGCCCTTGACAGCCACGATCCGACCCTCCCGCAGCAGCGCGGCGGCCTCGGAAATGGGGTCGCCGGCGAACGGCTCCCCGGACACCGACTCCAGCGAAAGCGCTGGCCCGCAGTCAGCACAGCACACGGCCTGGGCGTGGTGGCGGCGGTCGGCGGGGTCTCGATACTCGGCCTCGCAGGCCTCGCACAGTTCGAAGCCCGCCATCGAGGTGCGCTCGCGGTCGTAGGGCAGGCTCCGCACGACCGTGTAGCGGGGGCCGCAGTCGGTGCAGCAAGTGAACGCGTACCGGTACCGGCGCCCGCCGGGATCGGCGACCTCGGCAAGGCAGGCCGGGCAGGCGGCAACGTCGGGAGGGACGGTGCCGGTGACCGTGTCCGACCCGGGCGTGCTAGGCGAGAGCGAGAAGTCCCTCTCACCCTCGACCGTGGGGACATCGGCGGAGCGAACCGAGTCCACCCGGGCCAGCGGTGGAGCCTCGGCGGAGACCAGTGCCTCGAACTCGTCCAGGTCGACTCGGTGGCCCTGGATCTCGCACCACACGCCCTGGTCGTCGTTGCCCGCCGTTCCGGTCAGCGACAGGCTCCGGGCCAGCCGGTGCAGGTGGGGCCGGAACCCCACCCCCTGAACGGTGCCCGTTATGCGAAGGTGTCGGCGCGCCATCGGTCGCGCGTCTCCGGGTGCTGCAGCCATGACCCCGCTTCTGTCGTTACCTTTGCTAGATGCAGATTACAGATAGTGGAATTGACTCGACTATCCGGTATCTCTAGCTTGCCCCGCCACTCTGCCGTTGAGTTGACCCTGGGCAGACCGGCTCAATTGCGAAAGGACCAAGCATGCGACGACTGAGACTGCTGGGCGTGATCCTGGCTCTGGCCCTAGTGGCCGCCTCCTGCGGAGACGACGGCGACGAGCCGGCATCGGCGCCGGCGGCCTCGGCGACCGAGGAGCCTGCCGCGGAGCCCGAACCCGCGGCTGAGGAACCCGCGGCCGAGGAACCGGAGCCCGAGCCAGCGGCCGAGGAACCGGAGCCCGAACCCGCAGCCGAGGAGCCCGCCGAGGAGGAGCCTGCCGCGGAACCGGCGGCCGAGGACTCGCGCCGCGGCGGAACCCTGGTCATCGCACTGTCCGACGACCCCGGCCACTTCAACCCCGGGATCACCACCGGGTTCAACGTGCACGCGGTCACCGGCTCGATGTTCAACGGACTCGTCGAACTCGACGACAACGCCAACCCCCACCCCGACCTTGCCGAGAGCTGGGAGGTGAGCGACGACAGCACCACCTACACCTTCCACCTCGCCGAGGGTGTGCGCTGGCATGACGGCGAGCCGATGACGTCGGCCGACGTGAAGTTCACCTTCGAGAACATCCTGCTGAACTACCACTCGCGCACGAGGGGCGGCCTCAGCAGCATCCTCGACTCGATCGACACACCCGATGACACAACGGTCGTGTTCAACTTCACGCAGCCTTACGCGGCGTTGCTGCAGCGGCTCAACTCCACCGAGGCGCCCATCCTCCCCAAGCACATCTATGAGGGCGTCGACGACGTGCAGACTGCGGACGCCAACCTCACGCCAGTGGGCACCGGCCCGTTCAAGCTGGAGTCCTACGACATCGACAACGAGATCACGCTGGTCCGCAATGACGCCTACTTCAAGGCGGGCCTGCCGTATCTCGACCGGGTCGTCATGAGGGTGATCCCCGACCAGAACACCCAGGTGCTGGCCCTGGAGGAGGGCGAGGTCGACTACATCTGGCGGGTCCCCGGCGGCGACATCGAGCGCCTCGGCAGTGACGACTCCATCACGTTGCACAACATCAACAGCGGCCCCGGCGGCGGGTTCTGCATCCCGACGCTCACCTTCAACTCGGACCGCGAAGTGTTCAGCGACCTGCGGGTCCGCCAGGCCATAGCCCACGCGGTCAACCGCGACCAGCTCGTGGCCCAAGTGCTGTTCGGCCAGGGCCGGGTGGCCACCGGGCCGATCAACAGCCAGATGGCCTTCGCCTACAGCGACGACGTGACCAGCTACCCCTACGACATCGACCGGGCCAACGCGCTGCTCGACGAGGTCGGATACGCATCCGGCGGGACCCGCTTCAGCATCGACCTGCTGGTGTTCAGCTTCGGTGTGTTCCCCAAGTACGCCGAGGTGATGCGGCAGAACCTCGCTGAGGTCGGCATCGATGTGGTGGTAACACCTCTGGACCGCAGCGCCTTCATCCCGAGGGTGTTCGGCGAGCGCGACTTCGACACCAACATCATCAGCTACTGCAACAACACCGACCCGTCGATCGGCGTGGCCCGCATGTACATCTCCAGCAATATCGGCGACATCCCGTTCTCGAACGGCGCGGCCTACATCAACCCGGCCATCGATGTGCTGTTCGACGATGCGGCCAGCATCCCCGATGTCTCCCGGCGGGGCGAGCTCTACGCCGAGATCCAGAGGATCCTCACGGCCGAGCTGCCATACCTGTGGCTGGTCGAGACCCAGTTCACGGCCGGCTCCGGGGCCAACGTGCGAGGTCTCCAGGCCAACTCAGGCCACGTCGCCGAGACCGCCTACTTCGAGGAGTAGCGGCCTAGCCAAGACCATAGAGAGGAGGCGCTCCTGGTTCGATACACCGTGCGACGCCTCCTCCAGGCCGTGCCGCTCGTGTTAGGCGCGGCCGTGGTGACCTGGATCCTGATCCACGCCGCGCCCGGCGATCCGATCGTCGCCCTCGCCGGCGAGGACGGCGACGCCGGCTACTACGCCATGATGCGGGAGCGCTTCGGGCTCGACCGCCCGCTGCACGAGCAGCTCTTCGTCTACCTGGGCCGGCTCGCTCAGGGCGACCTGGGGTTCTCGTACCGGCAGAACCGGTCCGCGGCGAGCGTGATCCTCGACCAGCTGCCGGCCACGCTGCTGCTGATGGTCCCGGCGCTGGCCATCGCCTCCGTCATCGGGATCAGCGTGGGGACCCTCGCCGCGGCCCGCAAGAACTCGGCGCTGGACAACACCGCCCGCACCGCCACCCTGCTGGGCCACGCCGTGCCGGTCTTCTGGCTCTCGCAGGTGCTGCTGCTGCTGTTCGCGCTGCGCTTCGACTGGTTCCCGGTCCAGGGCCGCAGCGACGCCCGGGCCGACTACGAGGGGTTCCGGGCCGTGCTCGACGTGGCCCACCACATGGTGTTGCCCATCGCTGCGCTGGTAACGGTGTACGTGCCGCCGATCATGCGGGTCACCAGAGCCGCGGTGATCGAGAACCTCGATGAGATGTACATACGGGCCGCCCGGGCCCGGGGCCAGTCGCGCCGCCGGGTGCTCATCCGCCACGCCCTGCCCAACGCCATGCTGCCCATCGTTACCGTGATCGGGAGCCAGATCGGCTTCATGTTCGCCGGCTCGGTCCTAGTCGAGACGGTGTTCGCCTGGCCGGGCTTGGGCCGCCTGCTGCTGAGCGCCATCCTGGCCCGCGACTTCGCCATCATCACCGCGATGCTGCTGATGCTGTCGGTGACGATCATCCTGATGAACCTCATCACCGACCTCGTGTACTCGCTCCTGGACCCGCGGGTGCGTCATGGCACTTGAGGGGCCGGCCGCGCTCACAGAACGCGCCGCTTCCAGCCGCGGTCCGGCCGGCTCGGGAGCCGTGGACCACCACAGAGCCCGCGGGGCGAAGGGCTTGTGGAGGCGCTTCGCGTCCAGCCCCGTAGCCGTCGTCGGGCTTGTGCTGACGGTCTTGTTCGTGCTGGTCGCCGCCCTGGCCTCCTACATCGCCCCCACCGATCCGTTCTCGTTCGCGGGAACGCCGTTCGAACCGCCCTCACCGAAGCACTGGCTTGGCACCGACGACCTGGGCCGCGACGTGTTCGCCGGTGTGGTCCACGGTGCCCGCACAAGCCTGTTCGTCGGCGTGGCCGTGGCCGGGGCGTCGCTGGTCATCGGCACCGCCGTCGGAGGCGTGGCCGGCTTCGCGGGCGGCAAGGTCGACGACTTGCTGATGCGCTTCACCGAGCTGTCGCAGGTCCTGCCCCGGTTCTTCCTCGCGCTGACGGTGGTGGCCCTGTTCGGGCCCGGGCTGAGGAACATGGTGATCGTCCTCGCGCTGACATCCTGGGAGCTGACCGCTCGGGTGGCGCGGTCGGGGGTGCTGGCTGTGAAAGAGCTCGAGTACGTGACCGCGGCCGAGGCTCTGGGGTCGTCGCCGTGGCGCAACCTGCGGACGCACGTGCTCCCCAACACCATCGCGCCGGTGGTGGCGCTGGCGTCGTTGCAGGTGGGCGGAGCCATCCTGATCGAGGCCAGCTTGAGCTTCCTCGGGCTAGGTGACCCCAACGTGATCAGTTGGGGCTACATGCTCAACAACGCTCAGTCGTTCGTCCGGCGAGCATGGTGGATGTCGGTCTTCCCCGGCTTGGCCATTGCCGTGGCGGTGCTGGGGGTCAACCTGCTCGGCGATGCTCTCAACGACTTCTGGAACCCCAGATCGCGGACTTCGGGAGCCCCGGCATGACCGAGCCGCTGCTGAGCGTCGAGGGCCTCCGCACCCATTTCTTCGTTGACGCCGGAGTGGTCAAAGCGGTCGACGGGGTCGGCTTCCACATCCGAAGGGGCGAGGTGGTGGGCCTGGTGGGGGAGTCGGGTTGCGGCAAGACCGTGACGTCGCTGTCGATCGCCGGCCTCATCGAATCGCCGGGGCGAATCGTCGAAGGGTCGGTGCGATTCGACGGAACCGAGCTGGTGGGAGCATCCGAGCGGGTCCTCAACACGGTGCGCGGCCCCAGGATCGCGATGATCTTCCAGCAGCCCCGGGCCTCGCTGGACCCCGTCATGTCGGTGGGGCGCCAAATCGGCCAGGCCCTCAAGTCCGGCACCGGCATGGACCGCTCCGCCCGCCGCCGCCGGGCCGTCGAACTGCTCGACCGGGTCGGGATCTCCGATCCGGACCGGCGCGTTCGGGAGTACCCGCACCAACTCTCCGGTGGGATGGCCCAGCGTGTGATGATCGCCATCGCGCTGGCCGGCGAACCGGACCTGCTGATCGCCGACGAGCCGACCACCGCTCTCGACGTGACCGTGCAGGCGCAGATCCTCGAACTTCTGCGGGAGCTGCAGTCTGCCAACGGCATGGCCGTCATCCTGATCACTCACGACCTCGGCGTGATTGCGGAGATCGCGGACCGCGCCGCGGTGATGTACGCCGGTCGGATCGTCGAGGAGTGCAGCATCTCGGAGCTGTACGACGCGCCGCTTCACCCCTACACCCTGGGGCTGATGGAGTCGCGGCCCGCGGCGTCGCGGTCGAAGAGCCGGCTGAGGGTGATACCGGGCAGCGTGCCTGTTCCCCTCGATCTTCCGGTGGGCTGCAGCTTCGCGCCGCGCTGCGCCCCGCGGGTCGAGAGCGGCCTGACGGTGTGTACCGAACAGGCGCCCGATCCAGTGTCTCCCCGCGACGGGCACCACGTGAGGTGCTGGCTCCATGGGTAGTGCGACTGCGCCCGGCGCGACGGCCACCACCGGTCCGGCGCTGCTGGAGGTCACCGACCTCGTCAAGCACTACAGGATCCGCTCAGGGGGGTCGATGGCCCACTCCGGGCCGCCGCTCAGAGCCGTCGACGGCGTGAGCTTCCGTGTCGCCGCGGGCGAGACGTTGGGGCTTGTGGGCGAGTCGGGCGGCGGCAAGACGACGGTTGGCCTGAGCGTGCTGCGCCTCATCCGGCCGAGCGGCGGCTCGGTGACCTTCGAGGGCCGTGACGTGCTCGCCGCCGGCCGGACCGAGATGAAGGCCCTCAGGCAGCGGATGCAGATCGTGTTCCAAGACCCGATCGGCGCGCTGGATCCGCGCAAGAGTATCGGTGACAGCGTGGGCGAGGGACTGAGGATCCAGGGCCTGGCGTCTCGCGCCCAGTCCCACCAGCGGGCCGCCGAGGTACTGGATCGTGTAGGACTCACCGCCGCCCAGTCCCGCAGCCTCCCCCACGAGCTGTCGGGGGGCCAGCTCCAGCGGGTGGGGATCGCCCGGGCGCTGGCCCTGGACCCGCGTCTCGTGGTGTGCGACGAGCCGGTGTCGGCCCTCGACGTCTCGATCCAGGCCCAGATCATCAACCTGCTGCTCGATCTGCAGGCCGAGCGCGGCCTCGCCTACCTGTTCATCGCCCACGACCTGGCCCTGGTGCGCCACATCTCGGACCGGGTGGCGGTCATGTACCTCGGCCGCATCGTCGAGTCGGCTCCGGCCGGCGAGCTGTTCGACAACCCGGCCCATCCCTACACCCGAGCCCTGCTGTCGGCCGTGCCGGCGGATCACCCGGCGGCGGCCAGGCAGCGCATAGTGCTGCGAGGCGAGATCCCCAGCGCAACCGCGCCCCAGAGAGGCTGCCCCTTCGCCCCCAGATGCCCAGACGCCATGGCCAAGTGCAGCGAGGAGACGCCCGAGTTCAAAGAGATCGCGCCCGGTCGCTGGGCCGCCTGCTTCCTCAACGACTAGGACCGAACGGATGGAAGAACCAATGCCCTTGGCAGACTCGTCGTCGATGATGCGGGTGGCTTTCGTTGGCAAGGGGGGCGCAGGCAAGTCGACCATCGCCGGCACCTTCGCCCGGCTGCTGGCTCGACGCGGCCAACCTGTGCTGGCGCTGGATTCCGACCCGATGCCGGGCATGCCCTACGCGCTCGGGGTGGCGGTGGATGACTGCCCCATACCCGACGATGTGGTGGTCTCCGGAGGCGAGGGGGAACCCCGATGGGTGTTGCGCTCCGACCTGGACGCGGCCGCCATCGTGGACCGGTATGCGGCTGAAGGCCCCGACGGTGTCCGATACCTGCAGTTCGGGAACCTCTGGGGCCATGTAGTGAGGCTTCAGAAGGCCCAGCACGCGTGGAGCCAGGTCGTGGCCGAACTGGACCGCGACCAGTGGCACCTAGTGGGCGACCTCCCCGGCGGCACGCGCCAAGCGATGTTCGGCTGGGCCAGGTACGCCGACACCGTGTGCCTTGTGGTGGAGTCGACCGTCAAGTCGATGCACACCGCCGCCCGGCTGCTGACCCTGTCGCAGGCGAAGTGGGGACCGTCGAGTCTGGTGCTCGTCGTCAACAAGGCTTGTGACGACTCCGATGCCGCCCGCATCTGCGAGCGTCTGGAGCTCCCGGCTGCCGCGGTCGTTCCCCACGACCCCGAGGCAGGCCGTGGCGATCGTCGCGGCGCGGCGCCGCTGGACGCGGCCCCCGACGGCGCGCTCGCTCACGCCGTGGATGCCTTGGTCGACCGGGTCGTGTCGCTCTACTCTTTCGGCGAGGAGGTAGCCGGATGAAGATCGCCGTCGTCGGCAAGGGCGGGGCCGGCAAGACCACCACCAGCGCGGTGCTGGCCCGCTCGCTTGGCCGTCGGGGCGCCCGGGTGGTGGCCCTCGACTGCGACACCAACCCCAACCTTGGCCTGTCGCTCGGGGTGGGCGACTCCGAGACCGAGCGGCTCCTGACCCTGCGCGATCAGGTCGATGAGGGCGAGGCCGAGCACGCCCCGACCTGGGACGACATCCTCGACCGCTACGGCGCCGACGCCCCCGACGGGGTGCGCCTGTCGGTGATCACCCGCATCGAGAACCCCGAACCCGGTTGACCTTGATGCGGTCTGTCCGCCGAGCAGTTGCTCGGCTCCGTGAACGATGAAGCCACCACGGTCGTAGCCGACCTCGAGGCTGGCATCGGCACCCTGACCCGCCTGGATGCCGCCGCGGTGGACGCCACCGTGGTGGTGGTGGAGCCCACGCTGCGCTCCATCGACGTGGCCCGTCGGGCCATCGCGGTCGCCGACGAGCAACGTCAGGGCCGGGTGGTGGTCGTCGCCAACAAGGTGAGCGACGACGACGATCGGGCCCGTATCGACGAGGCTTTCGAGGATCGGGTGCTGATTGTGGTTCCGGAGGATCCGGCCATCGACGTCGCCGACCGGCTCGGCCTGTCGCCGGTCGACCACGAGCCGCAAGCGCCCGCCGTGGCTGCATTGGAGAGCCTGGTCGACGCGCTGGGACTCGCCTCCGTCTGACTTCGCGCTGGTGAACCTAGATGCGGTTTGCATCTAGTGTGGTCTAAGCTCGGGGCAGGACGAAGGGACGAGGAGGCGTCGGGCATGTGGCTGTGGTGGATCGGCAACGCGGTGCTGCTGCTGGCAGTGGTGCCCGTCGTGCTGCTGCTGGCCAACCGGGTGATGCGGCCCGCGCTGGAGATCAAGCGCTACGCCGACGACATTCTCGAGCACGGCCTCGGACTCGACAGGAACCTCGAACCGCTGCCGGCTGTCGCCGACACCCGCGACCTGGTTTCCGCGGCCAAGGGCCTGGCCGTGCGCTACGTCACCGCTGCGGGGCCGCTGCTGTGACCGGAGGAACGGTCTGATGCCGGCCGCCGCCGTCGTGACCATCGTGATCGCTCTCGTGATCGCGGCCGCGCTGGCCTATTACCTGACACGGGTCGTGATCGTGCTGCGTGCCGTGAACGACTCGCTGGGCAACATCACCTTGGGAGTGCAGTCCATAGCCCACCGCACCGAGCCGCTTGCAGAGCTGCTGACTCCCGTGAAGACCGACCTTGAAGCGGTCGCCGACACGCTTGAGGCCGTGGCCGCCAGTCTCGCGCCAGCGTCGCAGGCAAGTTGAGGCGGACCGCCGAATCGACTAAGCGCTGACGACCGTCCGAGAGGCCTGACCCTTCGCTACACGGAATTGATGACGGGACGGCCCTTGGAGGCCCATTATCGGCATCAATTTCGCTGGGGACCGCTGTTCAGGGTCAGCGGTCGATGTCCCACCAGATGGCCACCCGCTCGCGTGGGAAGGGCACGTCGGCAATGAGTTCGGCCACTTCAGCCTCGCGTTCGGGCGGCAGGCAGAGGTTGCGGCGCCACTGACCCGCCTGGAGCTCGTTGCGGGCAGCGGCCCTAGGGTCGTCGGGCAGGAGGAACTCCTCGATGACGGGGTCGAGTCCCGTCTCGACGATGGCCTCCACCGCGGTGGCCGCGGTGGGCTCGTGGGGTCGCTCCAGGTTCCAGAAGTGACGCCACAGCATGCGGCGGCGGTCCTGGGGGTGCTTGGGGGTTATCTCGATCACCACCCGCCGGCGAGCGTGGTCACCCAAGGCGGCTACGAACGGCGGGAGGTCGATGATGTTGTAGAGGACGTTGTGGCAAACCACCACGTCGGCCGCCGGCACCTGGTCGGCGACCTCGGGCCATGAGCCCGGATGCACCGACGCCGCCAGCCCCCGGCGCGCGGCGGTCTCGGTGAACAGCGCCAGCATGTCGTGCTGCCGGTCGGTGCCGATCACCTCGGTAGCCGGGGGAGCCACTGCCAGGGCCGCCGACCCGCCCCCGCAACCTACATCCAGCACCGAGCCACCGTCGCCCAGCGCCTCAGCGGCGCGCCGGTTGGACAGCGAGAGCTCGAAGGTCCCGGGCTCGGGTGCCGCGAACATTCCCGGTGTGAACACGAAAGGCTGGCGGGGCGCGCCGTCGAGGATCTCGGCGGGGATGGCCCAGTCGGCCATCTGCCGCGTCCAGCGCTGTGCAGCCGTCTCTTGCTGTGTCACGAGCGGAGAACCTACTGCCGCCCGCGGCTCACCAGATGCGGCGGGCGGCGGCCCACCGGCTCAGCTCGTGGCGGTTGGACAGCTGCAGCTTGCGAAGGACCGCCGAGGCGTGGGTCTCCACCGTCTTGATCGAGATGGTCAGTTGGCGGGCGATCTCCTTGTAGGTGTAGCCCCGGGCCAGGTGGCGCAGAACCTCCCGCTCCCTGGCGGTCAGCCGGTCGAGGTCCTCGTCGGACTCGGCCCCGCGACCCCGACCGTGTCGGTGGCGAAGGCGTCCAGCACGAACCCGGCGAGACGGGGCGAGAAAACCGCGTCGCCGTCCCTCACCCGGATGATCGCATCCACCAGGTCGTCCCCGGAGATCGACTTGGTGACATAGCCCCTGGCCCCGGCCCGGACCACCGCGATCACGTCCTCGGCGGCGTCGGACACCGACAGGGCCAGGAACCGGGTCTCGACGCCGGCCGCGGTCACCGACTCGATCACCTCGCGCCCCGACCCAGAGGGAAGGTGCACGTCGAGAAGCACGACGTCGGGGCTCCACCGCTCGATGGTCTCCACCGCGGAGCCGACGTCGTCGGCCTCGGCCACCACCGCCACCCGGTCGCCGATCTCGGCCCGCACGCCGCTGCGGAACAGCCGGTGGTCGTCGACGATCACCACCCGGGGAGGAGCAGCCGTTATGAGAGTCACCGTACCGAGGCCCAGCCGCCCTCAGCTCCGGGCCAGGTGCAGGCGCACCTCGGTGCCATGGCCCTTCGAGCTGTTGATCTCGCAGCTGCCGCCCACCCGGTCGAGCCGGCCCCGGATCGAGTCCCGGATCCCGTGGCGGTCGCCGTTCACCGCGTTGGGATCGAAGCCGACGCCCCGGTCGCGCACGAATATCTCAACCCCCTCCGGGCCTGCCTCGACATAGACCGACACCGTCGGGCAGCCCGACCACCGGGCCGCGTTGGTCATCGCCTCGCCGGCCGCGGCCACCAGCGACTCCATCACCGGATCCAGGGGCGCGTCTCCCACCGACACGACCTCGATGACCGCGCCGTGACGCTCCTCCACCACTCCGGTCAGGCGCTCGATGGCCGCTCTGACCGTGGCCGTGCCGGGTTGGGCCGCGTCCCCGTAGAGCCAGCTGCGCAGATCGCGCTCCTGGCGCCGGGCCAACGCGGTCATGCGGCCCGGGTCGTCCGATCTCTGCATGAGGGCGAGGGTCTGCAGCACGGAGTCGTGAAGGTGGGCGGCCATGTCGGCCCGCTCGTCGGCCCGGATGCGCCGCTGGCGCTCGTCGCGCCGGTCCCGGGCCAGCACCGCCACCCACGGTCCCAGGATCAGAGCGAGGCCGCCCATCACCAGCCCGCCCGACAGCAGACCGTCCCGGACCGCCGACAGCGACAGGTTGGCCGCCGCGATCACGCCCATGCCGAGCGCGAGCAGGATCGTACCCGCCGCGATCCGCATCGCGGCGGCCCGGCCGAAGCCGGCGCCGGGCTGCGCCCGCCAGACCACGATCCCGAGCCCGAAGGCCACGCACAGGGCGGGCCAGATCAGGGTGTCGGGCAGCGCCACTCCCAGGTGCCGGACCAGCAGCACCGTTCCGAGAACGATCAACGCCATCCCAGTCGCCCGCCGGGACGCGGTGCGAACCGCGGGCGCAGTGCTGTCGGCCGCCGGGGCGGCTGGGGAGGTGGCGGCTTG
The DNA here is from genome assembly GCA_009844405.1 of Acidimicrobiaceae bacterium. Lineage (GTDB taxonomy): Bacteria > Actinomycetota > Acidimicrobiia > Acidimicrobiales > Aldehydirespiratoraceae > Aldehydirespirator. Next base: position 482 of record VYBO01000116.1, on the reverse strand, counting down.
TGGGAGCAGGATCCACCCCAGCAGGTAGAGGGGCATCCCGATCCACGCAAGGGCGAGGGCCACGAAGGCGATCCTCACGATGGTGGCGTCGATGCCGAGCCGGGCCCCGACACCGCCGCACACCCCTGCGATCACCCGGTCGGTGCGGGACCTGACCGGCCAGCCTGCACGAATCGGTGCCATGGCGAAGATGATGGCACGGCGGCACCGGGACGTCACCGGGGATCAACCCCGATGGAGTAGGTGGTCCTGGGGGAAACTCCAGGGACATCCCCCAGTGGCCCAGTCGCCGCCGGAGCACACACTGGACGACATGGCCGAAGAACAGTCGCCCGGCGCGGAAGACCCGGCTCTCGGCGCGGAAGAACAGTCGCCCGGCGCCGCAGACCCGGATCTTGGCGCCTCGGGGCCGGATTCCAGCGGAGAAGGGGACGGGGCGGCCCCGGAGCAGCCGGCGGATGCTGGGGAGCGTGGTCCAGACG
>VYBO01000094.1 GCA_009844405.1 Acidimicrobiaceae bacterium | reverse complement strand
CGCACATCACCCTGAACAGGGTGGACTTGCCGGCGCCGTTGGGCCCGAGCAGGGCAGTGACGCCGGCCCGAACGGAGAAGCTCACATCGGACACCGCCACGACGTCCCCGAACACCTTCGACACGCCGTTCACCTCGACCATGGCCGCACCATTACTCGGCGGCGCGGGAGGGGGTGGGATAAGGCTCATCGGCTCAGCGCCAGTCGCCGGTAGCGCCACCACACCACGGCCGAGCCCAGGGCCACCCACGCGAAGTTGGCCGCCACCACGAACAGGGTGGACAGCTGATCCCGTCCGGCCCCGGGCTGGAACGCATCCTCATCGGGGGACTCCGGCGCTCCGAAGGGATCCGACCCCTCGACGCCGTAGATCCGGTTCTTGAGCTCGTCGGCGATCCCGCCGAGGTCGAAGGCGTAGACTTGGGCGCCCATGTCGGCGGCCTCCACCAGCGCCAGGGTCGTGAAGCCGCTGCCCCACAGCAGCACGACCACGCCGATGGTCGCGAATAGCCGCCGGTCGGTGAGGCTGGCCGCGGCCAGGCTGGCCATGGTGAACGCCGCGGAGATGGCCGCGCCGGCTGCGATGATGCGCACGAAGATCTTGATCCACTCGATGAGCCCGCCGGGCCCGGAGCCCTCGATGGTGCGGGCGATCAGCAGGAACAGCACCGGCCCCATCGTGAGGACGGCCAGCGCGGCCGCCACCGCCAGCGCCTTCGAAGCGAGGTAGCTCCACCGCTGCAGAGGGGTCGACAGGTACAGCTGGAGCATCCCGTTGCGGCGGTCGGCCACCAGGATGTCGGGCACGATGATGGCGCAGTAGAAGAACAGGGCGGTGGTGATGAAGTCGTAGTACTCGTGGTAGTCGGGCAGGATCTCGTCCTCGATCATGTCGATGTCGAGCACGACCGCCAGCCCCACGAACACCACCGCCGGTACCAGGGCGATGACCACCGCTAGCCACGGAAGGATCTTGTGCCGGGCCGCCCGGCCCAGCCCGAGGGTGTGACGCACCGAGTAGCGCACCACCGAGCGGATCGACCCGGGCAGCCCGGTGCGGGGCCCGTCGTAGGACCGGTAGCCCCGGTCGATGATCTGGGCGGCCTCGCCGGCCGCGGCCGCGTTGGAGTTCGGTGCCGGAGTGTCGGTCATCTGGCGGCGTCCTCGAAGAGGTCCTCGAGTGTGCGGCGCCGGGTCTCGAGGCGGCGGATGCGGGCGCCGGCCGCGGCCACCGCGTCGCGGGACCGGTCACAGAGATCCTCGAAGGCCGCTCCTCGCAGCGCCAGCGTGGCCTCGTGGCGGCGGACGTTGAGGCCACCGGCCCGCAGCGCGGCCTCCACCGCGTCGACCGACCCGGACGGCTCGGCCACATCCACCAGCTCGAGAGTGATCCCGTCGCCCGCGCCGACGAGGACGCTGATCGGTCCGCAGGCCACGAGACGGCCGGCGTCCAGGGCTACGACGTGGTCGCACACCCGCTCGACCTCCTCGAGCTGGTGAGACGACAGCACCACGTTGATCGAGAAGTCCCGGCTGATCTGGCCGATGAGGGTCAGCATCTCGCTGCGCTGCACCGGATCGAGGCCGTCGGTGGGCTCGTCGAGCAGCACCAGCTTGGGGTCAGAGGCGATGGCCTGGGCCAGCTTGACCCGCTGGCGCTGACCGGTGGACATGGTGCCCAGCGTCCGGAGGCGCTCCTCCCCCAGCCCGACCAGCCACAGCGTGTCCGAGGCGCGGTTGCGGGCCTCGCCGCGGGGCAGGCCCTGCACCTCGGCCAGGTGGCGGACGAAGTCGACGGCCCGCATCTCGTCGGGCAGCACGTTGCGCTCGGGCGCGAACCCCACGTTGGCCCTGAGCCGGTGGCCCGCCCTCTGCGGGTCGTAGCCCAGCACGGTGAGCGATCCCGACGTCGGGATGCGCAGGCCCAGCATGGCGTTGAGCAGCGTGGTCTTGCCGGCGCCGTTGGCGCCCACCAGCCCGGTCACGCCGGGCTGCATCTGGAGGTCGAGAGCGTCGAGGGCCACAGTGGAGCCGAATCGCTGAGTCAGCGCCTGGGTTGTCACGATGCTCACCCGCGGATCATACGGGCGAGCGGTTCCATTCCTGCCCGCAGCCTTCAGAGACCCAGGTGCAGCCTCATGGCGTCGTCGATGCGGTCCAGGAGGTCCAGCGGGACGCGACCCATCAGTTCACCTACCCGCTCCACTGCGACCGATCTGATCTGCTCCGCCTGGACCTTGGAATCGAGTCGCAGGCCGGTCTCGGTGGCGGTCAGCAGCACCTGGAACGGATGGACCGCCTCCAGGTTGGATGTCACCGGAACCACGGTCACGACCCCGCGCCCCAACAGTGCTGCGATCGTGTTGGCCCCGTCGTTGCTCACGATGACAGCCGGGCGAGCGCGAGCGGCCTCAGCGCCTACCGCTGGATCAAGGTCGACGAAGCGAATATCCCCCCTTCGCATCAGTCCTCGCCCAAGCCGTCACCGACGACCGCGTCCCAGACCTTCTCCTCGCCGTCTTGGGCCCACTCGGCGAAGGCGTCCGCGTAGTGCTGTGACAACTCGGAGGCTCGCAGGAGCTTTATCGCCCTGCGCAGAGCAGCCGACCGGGAATCGATGCCGTGGCATCGCGCGTAGGCGTCCAGAAACTCGACGTCGCCCTCAGGAATGCTCACACTAACCTTCATAAGATAGATGCTACTCTAGTAGTATCTCCAAGGCTACCGAACCCCCTGCACTGGCCGGGCCTCGGACCCTTCCGCAGTAGAGCGACGGCACGCCGGCCGGGTCGAGTTCAGGAGTCCAGCGCTACCCCAATTGCGCCACGCGCTACCGGACCCGGCGGAGACGCGCTGTCATTGCCATCTGGTCGAAGGCGTCGGGATCGAAACCGGTGCCGACCCAGTCCCGTAGATGCTCGTGCTCGGGGTGAGCGGGATCAACGACCACGGCGCGGAGATGCTCGTAGCCCCACACGCCGCCGCAGTCCTCCGGCGGGCACGCCCGCTCCCCGGCGGCGCATATCGGGTAGCGCACATCGGGCGACGGCGCCTCGATCGCCTCGACGGCCACAGCGTGCTCCCATCCGTCGCCGAAGCCGTAGGACCACTGCAGCCTCGACCCGACACGGGGCAGCAGCTGCTCCAACTTGAGTTGCCGCTCGTCGATGATGTCGGCGCTGAACTCGTCCGGCCGCCCGATCCGGAGATCCGCGACCTCGAACATGTGCAGGTGGTAGCCCTCCCAGCCCATGACCGTCTCGAGCATCCGGTTGAACTTCGGCAGCTTCGTATCCGACGGCACCACGAACCGCCGCCACACCATTGGCTCCACGTCCAGCAGCTCGATCCGCAGCGCATGAACGCTCGGACCGCCGAGCAACGGGCGGAACGCCTCCGGCGCGAGGCCGGGCTCAGTCATCGGTGTCAAGCATGTCGGGGAGATCTTCGAGCTCCTCAGGCTCGTCCTCGAAGAGGTCCATCTCCCGCTCGGCATGCTCATCGTCGGCGATCGCCGGCTTACGCATGGCGAGGCCAATTAGATCGAGGATGCGCCGCTTGCGGTCATCGAAGAACGCGTCGAAGTCGTCGTTCCTCAGAGCCACCGGATCGATCCGGTGGCTCTCAAGGATGCCATCGAGACGTTCAGCGCTGACACTGGCCTTTTTCTGAAGGGTCGGGAGGTACTCACTCGGCGGTCTCCCACCGATGCTGCGGTTGGTGTCGAAGGAGATGGCGGTCTTGTTGACGATGCTCTCGCGCCGGGCAGGGTCGACATCGTTCTCGGCCTTGGTGCACCACGCCTTGGGGAAGATGTGGTGGATGTCGATCCGGTAGTCGAAGAACGACGCGAGCGTGATGGGCTTGTGCTTCTGCCAGTCCAGGCACCCTTCGCGCATCAGCAGGGCGTAGATGCCCTTGTAAGCGGCCGAGTTCCGGGTTCGCAGCGTCAGCAGCCGAGAAGAGTTGAAGCTCGCCGCGCTCACCGTGCCCGGAGGCGGCCTGTCGTCGGTCACCCACTCGACGACTTGCTCCAGGTCGCGGGGCGAAGCGGGTCTCGATGGCACCGCCGTACAGTTCGCCGAGAACGCCGCTCCAGTACCACTGGCGGATCCGGTTGAAGATGCCGAGATTGTCGATCTCGTCGCCGATCGTTGCCCGGATCGCGGCGAGAGGAACGAGTTGAGTGCGATACGGGACGTCGGACGCGGTGAAGATGCCCTCTTGGGCGAGAAAGGTTGCTGCCCAGTCGAAGCCCTCCTCGGCGGCGTCGGCCCACTTCTGGTACTCGTCGAGGCTCAGCCGCAGTATGTCCTTGCGCTTGCACGACACGCCCGGCGCGTCACTGGCTGGGCCTGGCCATGCGAGCCGTCGGGCTTGTGTGGCAAGTAAGCTGAGCGCACTCTCAAGGGTGATGCCGTCCCGTTGTGCTATGCGGCTCGCGGCGCGTTCGTCGATGATCGCCACGTCCCCATGGACGCCCGCCCACGCCAGTACGGCTGCCTCACCGGTGTTCTCCCTCGAACCGCCGCCCAGCAGCGTCTTGTAGCGAGCGAAGGCGGAGAGTTCGCGTGTCTCCGAGAGTTCAACCGACTCCAGCCAGCCCGCGGTCAGTACGTCGGCGAGAGCCGGTATCGCCGCAGTGCCGGCACGAATCTCGATTCGTACCTCGACTGGCGCAATGCATCGAAACGGATCGACGAGCGACTCGAGTGCCGGCAGCCTTCCGGCGCGGGCGAAATGGCTCAAACACGTAGAGTCGAAGATCAGCGATGGGTTCACGCGAGCCCCACATGAAACGCGACGAGGCAGCAACCCACATCGTGCGTAGAGTCGAAGATCAGCGATGGGTTCACGCGAGCGGCTCGAACTCGCGCCTCCATGCCTCGAGCGGCACCTCGTCTTGTGCGGGGAGTTCCCAACGATTGACGGTGCCCCACAGGAGTTCCGCGGCGCGCGCCTCGGTGAGCTTCCCACGCCGGTAAGCGGCGAGAACCCGTCGCCCGTAGAGCGGAGGGACGCACGGCGGGTCGAGTTCGGCAACCCAGCGCTCCCCCAGTTCGATAAAGTCCGCCCGAGAGGGCGGGTGATTTGCAAGATCCTCGCGAGTCCCGGCATCGATGACACCGACGTTCCGTAGCTGGGCGCACACGGCGGTCCAACTCAGCCGAAAGCGCACGGCTGCAGCGACCGCTGCTAGACGAAGATCACGCTCGAACTCTGACGCCACCAATTCTGTGTCACGCCGGGGCAGGAGCAGATGGATCGCGAAGGCGTTGATCAGTCTCTCGTTGTCATCCTGTGGAGAGAGCCCTACCTCCGGCGCGTACGCGTCCTGGAACACATGATGACCGAGCTCGTGAGCGAGATTGAAGCGGCGCCTCCCTGGCTCGAGCGCACCGTTGATGACTGCCACACCAGCATCACCGACCGCCACATACGCGGCATCGCCACCCCCGTCGCCGAGGTCGAGCGAGAACGCGAACAGCCCGGCGCGCTCCGCGCATCGTTGGAGGCCGAGGAGCGGCCCCTCCTCCACGCCGAGCCTGCCGCGCAACTCAGCAGCGGCATCCTCGGAGGCCTCAACGCTCGATGGAGGATCCAACATGGTCCTCGTGACCTGTGGGAGCTCGCCCTCGTCAAGCAGGAAGTCGATGTCGCGAGCGATCCGCTCGACCCGCGAGTCGAGCGCCCTCGACTGCCCTCCGACGGCTGGGTCTGACCGTCGACTCACGACCGCTGGGGGAGACACGCGGAAGAACCAGTCCACGGGCCGGTCGAGGACTTCGGCGAACACCACGAGTTCGGTCGCGGCGAGTCTCCTGGTGCCAGCTTCAATTTTCGCGATCACGGTCCGGCCGAGCCCCGTCGCGGCGGACACCTGCTCTTGTGTCAACCCAGCGAGTTCGCGCGCCTCCGCGATCCGGCTGCTCAGCTCCATAGCACCAGACTGTAGCATCGTGCGAATATGGCACACAGCGCATCAAGGTACGGCGGCAGGGCAGTCGCTCCCAATCTCCGCCCTGCGTTCTCTCCGCTGCGGATTGCCGCCTATCGTTGCTCCGATTCTCGGACCGTGGACGCGATCAGCCCGGAGAAGCCAATGACCGTGCCGACATACCAGCTTCACCACCTGTGCATCTTCGAGAAGCACCCGCGCGACGCCATGTGGAACTGGCTGCGCTGGTACCACGCCATCCCGGCCTACTACTGGGAGGGGATCCCAGACCTGCACCACACCGGCGAGGGGGGCGTGGACTACACCTTCCTGGCCTGCGGCGCCCCCTTCCAGATGCAGTTGGAGTCGCCGCCCTACCAGTTCGAGTACGAGCGCAACTGGTTCGCCGAGCACGGCTCGGGCATCAACCACATCTGCTGGATCGTTCCCAGCGCCTACGACACCGTCGACCACCTCCAGTCCAACGGCGCCGCCGTGGCCATGCCCTACGAGGAGTTCGGCGACACTTACCACGGCTTCGTGGCCATCGACCCCGAGGGCCGCTGGGTGGAGGTCATGTCGTATCCGGGCGAGTTCAAGACCCCCGACGTGGAGTTCCGCCCGGTGGGGCTTCCCGGCCTGCAGACCTTGGGCGTGGTGCAACTGTGCCGGGACCTCGACAGCCAGGTCGAGTGGTACACCGGCGTGCTGGGCCAGCGGATCATCCTCGACGCCCGCAGCGCCAACGACGGGCTGGCGTACCTGGCCGACCACACCTACGAGGGCCGCCAGTGCCTGAACGTGCTGGCCACCCCGAGCACCGAGGCAGAGCACGCCCTGATGGAGCGTCACGGCCCGGTGATCTCCACGATCCTCTACCAGGCCGGCGACGTGGACGCGGCCTGGCGGGACGCGGTGGCCGCCGGCTTCGGAGAGGTTGCCGTCCCCGCGCACGACGACCGCATCGGGGCCCGCACCGGCTACCTGCGCGAGCCCAGCGGCAACCTCGTACAGGTGCGCGAGCGTCTGGCCGCCTGACTTGAGGATCAGGGGGATCCACCACGCCGGGCTGGTGGTCTGCGACCTCGATGCGGCGGTCGCCTTCTACGGGGCTCTGCTCGACATGGAGGTCGTCGGGCGGGACCGGTGGCGGGCCCCGGACCCCGACGTCGACCGCGCGGTGGGGCTGGTCGGGTCCTCAGCCGACGGCGCGATGATGCGGGGCTCCAACAGCTACATCGAGCTGTGGCAGTACCACGCCCCGACCCGGGCTGGCGACGACCCCGCCGAGCGGGGCGCCCACGAGCTGGGTCTGCGCCATCTCGCCATCGAGGTCGACGACGTGCCCGCCGCCCTCGACCGGTTGGTCGAGCTGGGCGGCACCCGCATGGGCGATCCACTCCGCTTCGACCACGGCGGCGCCGCCGTCTACTGCCGCGATCCGTTCGGCACCATCATCGAGTTCATGTCGGTCGTGGGCACCCAGGACTCGCTCGACGACATGTAGAACGGCCGGTTTCTACAGTTGGAGAGGCGGGCCGCGACGAAGGGAGCCCCATGAACGATCCCGAGCCCGCCCGGGGTGATGCCATGCGCCTGGAGGATCCCGACTTCCTGGAGTACTGCTACCGCCGGGTGCTGGGCGAACTGGGGTTCTCGGCCGAGCACGCCGAGGTGGTGGCCCGCTGCGTCTCCGACGGTGACCGCAACGGGAAGCTCACCCAGGGAATGGGCGTGTTCGAGATCCCGGTGCTCATGGCCCGCACCGGGACCATGGACGTGACTGCGGTTCCCGAGGTGGTGGAGGAGGGTCCGTCCTGGCTGGTCATCGACGCCCGTCGGTCCTCGGGCCAGTGGGCGATCACCATGGCCACCGAGGCCGCCATGGCCAAGGCCCGGGAGCACGCCATCGCGATCGCCTTCGTGCGCGACTTCAACGACGCCGGCGCCTTCGGCACATACGTCCGCATGGCCGCCCGGGAGGGCATGATGGCCATGGCCACCAACAACAGCCTCCCGCTGGTGTCGCCCTGGGGCGGGATGGAGAACGTGCTCTCGGGGGCGCCCTTCGCGGCCGCGTCGCCCGGCGGCGAGCACCCGCCCATCGTCAGCGACATCCAGGCCATCGAGGTCCACGACGGCGACTTGAGCGAGGCTTACTTCCAGGGCAGGAGGCTTCCGGGACCGTTCCTGGTCGATCCGGACACGGGCGAGCTCACCGACGACCCGGCCCCCTACTTCAAGCAGATGGAGGACTACGGCCGGATCTCGGACTGCGGGGCGCCGTCGGTGTTCGGCTCGCCCCGCCTGTACGCCTTCAACCTGTTCACCGAGATGCTGGCCGGGATCATCAACCCCGGCGCCCGCCTCAGCCCCGAGATCGCGGGACCCCCGTCCTACTGGCTGGAGCCCCGTGACGAGGCGCTGACCGGCGGCGCCTGCGTGATCGTTGTCGACCCGTCCCACTGGATGCCCGGCGATGAGGCCGGCCGCAAGTCGGACCGGCTGGTGGAGGCGGTGAAGGGGGCCAGGCGGCGCCCCGGAGTCGACGAGATCCTCCTGCCCGGCGAGCGGGGCTGGCGAGCCATGGACTCGGACGGCCCGGTGGAGACCCTTCCGGCCCACTGGGAGTCATTCGCGCAGATCGTCGAGAGCGTGGGCCTCGACGTCGACAGCCTGCGAGCCGAGTTCGCGGACTAGAGCTGCAGCCACTAGGAAGTGCCGGGATGGAGTTCCGCTTCGACCATGTCGGCTTCCTGACCCCCGACGTGGACTACAGCTTCGGCGTGTACCGGGCGCTTGGCTGCCGGCTGACCGAGCGGACCTACCGCCGGGGCAGCCACGACGTGGCCTACGGAGGAGCCGGAACCGACGTGCTGCTCGAGTTCCAGGGACCGCCGCTGCTGCCCGAGTCCGAGGAGTACCTGGCCCGGCAGCCCTGGAGCATTGAGCGGGTGGCGCTGGTGTGCGACGACGTCGAGGCGGCCCACGCCCGGCTCATGGAGGCGGGCGTCGCGTCGGCCTGGGCCCCGGAACCCTTCGTGATCGACGGGGTGACCCTGGCGATCGCCGCCGGGGTGTGGTCGCCCGAGGGGCTCATGATCGACTTGGTCGAGCACCGCGATGTGGCCGTGCCCCGACCGGCCCGCGGCCCCCGGGAGGATCTCGCCCTGCATCACGTGTGCTTCGTGACCTCGGACCTCGTCCGGGCCGAGGCCTTCTGGGTCGAGCAGTTCGGTCTGGTCAAGACCTACGACTTCACCGCTCCGCTGGAGGGGGGCGGCACCCAGGGGTTGGTGATGCTGAGCGACCCGTTCTTCGACGCGGCCGGCCACGAGTTCAGTCTGGAGATCATCAGCGGCGCCTTCGACACGATCGACGGTCCGGTGTTCGAACGGCGGGGAAGCTGCTACGACCACGTCTGCTTCACCACCGGCGACGTGGCCGGCACCTGGCAGCGGGCCGTGGACCGGGGCGTGGAGCCTCTGAGCGAGCCGGCCTACTACCCCGAGCACGACACCACCATCGCCTGGCTCTACGACGCCGACGGCACCCACATCGAGCTGATGGACCCCGTACCGGCTGATCTGATGGTGGACGCGCACCGCAGCGGACGCTGCGCCAACGGTTGGGTGGACGACTGGAACCGCGAGCCGGTCGTGCTCCCCCGACGGGGCGACACTGCCCTGCAGGTGCGCCGCCACGGCGACCGTTGATGCAGAGCCGGCCCTCACGACCACAAGGAGACTGCCCCACATGAGAGCAGCCATCTACGACGCACCCGGCCAGCCGCTGCGCATCGCCGACATCCCCGATCCGCGCCCAGGGCCTAGTCAAGCGGTGATCGGGGTGTCGGCGTGCGGGGTCTGCGGCTCGGACCTGCACGCCACCACCCCTGAGGGCGACCTGGCCCGCCGCGGTGGGGTGCTCGGCCACGAGGTGACCGGCGAGATCGTCGAGATCGGCCCCGACCCGGTCGGGAACTGGACGGTCGGCGACCGGGTGTACGCAATCCCGCTCGGGTCGTGCGGTCGCTGTCCCCAGTGCCTGCTCGACCGTCCAGAGGAATGTCCGGATCAGCTCACGTTCGGGGCGCTGGGCCCCGACGAGCCCGACGGCGCCTACGCCGAGTACCTGACCGTGTCGCTGTCGGACCTGCTGGTTGTTCCCGACAGCGTCTCCATGGATGTGGCCGCGCTGTGCGAGCCGCTGGCCACCGGGCTGGTCTGCGTGCGCCAGGCCTCACTGCAGATCGGTGACCGGGTGCTGATCCTGGGAGGCGGTCCGATCGGCCAGGCCATCACCGTCTGGGCCCGGTTCTTCGGCGCTCGCCGGGTGGTGGTGTCGGAGCGGGTCGAGCACCGCCGGGAGCTGGCCCTGCGACTCGGCGCCACCGACACCATCGACGCCGGCGGCGACATCGACGTGGCCACCCGCTTCGCAGAGTTGACCGGAGCCGAGCCCGACGTGGTGATCGAGGCGGTGGGACGACCGGGGATGCTCAACGCGGCCATCGCCGCGGTCCGGCCCCAGGGGAGGGTGGTGACCGCCGGGGTGTGCATGGAGCCGGACTCCTTCGACCATCTGCTCGGCTACTTCAAGGAGCCGGTGATTCGCACGGCTCGCGTCTATACCAAGGCGGACAACGAGTTCATCATGGAGATGATCGCCACCGGGCGCATAGACCCAACCCCGATGATCTCGCACCGCATCTCCCTCGACGCCCTGCCCGAGGCCTTCGAGGCGCTGCGTAGGCCCACCGACCAGTGCAAGGTCATGGTGATGCCCTAATGGGCCGCGGCGGCTTCGAGAGGCCCGGGTCGCAGCCGTGACCGCGGAGCGGGGATCGTCGGAGGGCCAGTGGCTCACCTGGCTGGAGCGCATCACCGCGGACTGCCCCAGCGCCGACCCTGAGGCGCTCGAGATCTGGGGCTACACCGACCGGCCGAGCTACGCCCCCGGCGAGGCGGTCGGCCTGCACGTCTCCACCTCTGCGGCGACCTGGGGGTTCGAGGTATGGCGCGACGGGCACGACTTCGAGAAGTTGCTCGCGCAGGGCGGCCTGGCCGGTAACCGCTACCCGATTCCCGGCGACGTGGTCTCGGTCGGTTGCGGCTAGCCCCAGGGCGCCTCCTTCGAGATCCCGGCCGGCTGGGCCTCCGGCGGCTACATCGTGGTGCTGCGGGCCGAGCGGGACGGCCAACATGCGACCCAGGACGCCTTCTTCGTGCTCCGCGCGGCCGAGCCGGGCCGCGGCTCGAAGCTGGCCATGGTGGCCGCCACCTACACCTGGCAGGAGTACAACGACTGGGGCGGGGGCTGCGGGTACTTCTCCGACGAGCATGTCGACCACACCGCCGACCCGCTGGAGGTACGCGAGAAGAGCTTCAAGCCCCGGTTGAGCTTCCACCGGCCGTGGTCGCGGGGCCTGATCCGCACGCCGGTAGGCGCACCCCGGCTGGCCCAGCCGCCGGTGCCGGTGGGCGCGGCGGTCGGCGTGCCCGCCGCGGACTGGGCCATCAGCAACGGCTACTCCGTGTGGACGGTGGCCGCCGGCTGGGCCCGCTACGACGCGCTGACGTTCCGGTGGCTGGAGACCAACGGATATGAGCCCGAGCTGCTGTCGCAGTGGGACCTCGACCGCGACCCCGGAGCGCTCGACGGCTGCCGGGCGGTGGTCACTACCGGCCACGACGAGTACTGGTCGGCCGGAGGCCGTGCCGTCCTTGACCAGTTCATGCGGCGGGTCTCCTCGACGGAATCGACCCCGACCCCTTTGGCCGTGAGGATCACGCCCGCGTTGTTGACCATCACGTCGAGGCGGCCGTGGGCTTCGAGGACTCCAGCCACCATCGACGCGACCGACTCCTCGTTGGCCACGTCGACGGACACGAACCCGGCCCCGAGGTCGGCAGCCTCCGGTGTGGCGTCGTTGATGTCGCTGAGCACCACCGTGGCACCGGCCGCCGCGAGCCGCCTAGCGGTGGCCAAGCCGATGCCCGATGCGGCTCCGGTGACTGCCGCCACCTTGCCGGCTAGCGAGAACATGGCAGATCCCTCGGTGACGGCACGAATCGGCACCATAGCTACGGTATGGCGCCGTGAGGAAGCCCGACGACCGCACCGACCGCTGGCTGGTGGTGGGGGCCGGGCCGTCGGGCCTGTCGGTGTCGCTGGCCCTGCGGCGGGCCGGCGGCGCCTTCGAGGGCATCGAGGCAGGATCCGCCGTCGGCGGCACGTGGAACATGGACAACCCCGGCAGCGGCATGTACGAGTCGGCCCACTTCATCTCGTCGGCGGCCCGCTCGGGCTGGGCCGACCTGCCCATGCCGGACCACTATCCCACCTACCCCCGCTGGTGGGAGATCCGCGACTACATACACGGCTGGGCCGCCCATCACGGCCTGGCCCGCCACTACGCCTTCGACACCCGGGTCGTCAACGCCGTCCCGGTCGGCTCGGGTGACGGCGAGCTCTGGGACGTCACCCTCTCGACCGGCGAGGTGCGCCGCTACCGGGGCCTGGTGGCGTGCCCCGGCTTCCAGCGGGTGCCGAACGTGCCGGCCTATCCGGGGACGTTCGCCGGCGAGGCCCGCCACAGCCAGACCTACAAGTCGGCCGCGGAGTTCCGGGGCATTCGGGTGATGGTGGTGGGCGCAGGCAACTCGGCGGTTGACATCGCGGTGGACGCGGCCGTCTCCGCCGACCGGGCGGCGTCCTGCGCAGCCTGGTCAGCGGCCTGATCCTCGAGCGCTGGATGCCCGAGTCCACCCTCAAGCTGGAGGAGATTCCCGAACTGGCGGTCGACGTCCTCCTGCAGGGTGTGGGCACCTAGTGCAGCCGGCGTCCAGTTCCAGTCCCGATCGCTCAGAAAGCAGGAATGCAATGTTCTCAGTCAACGACAAGGTGGTGCTGGTCACCGGCGGCGGCAGCGGGATCGGTCTGGCCACCGTGAAGCGCATGCTGGCCGCGGGGGCCGCGGTGGCGTTCTGCAACCGCTCGGACCACTCCGAGTTGGCCGGACGGCTGGGAGCCACCTTCATCCGGGCCGACGTGAGCGACGAGGAGCAGGTCCAGGACCTGATGAGCCAGGTCCACGACCGGCTGGGGCCCATCGACGTCCTGGTCAACAACGCCGGCGTCTGGGACTTCGACTGCCCCATCACCACCGGCGACACCGAAGCCTTCCAGCGCGACCACGAGGTCAACGTGATGGGCACCGTCTACTGCATCAAGCACGGCGCACCGGCCATGAACGACGGAGGGGTGATCATCAACGTCTCCTCCCTGGCGGCCCACATCTCGCTGCCCGAATACGGCCCCTACAGCGCGTCCAAGGCGTCGGTGGACGCCGTCACCCGCACCGCGGCCATCGAACTCGGCGACCGCGGCATCCGGGTGGTGGGCATCGCGCCGGGCACGGTGGCGACCGAGACCCTGGCGGACGAGACCGACTCGGAGGCCGAGGTGGCCGCGTTCAACCGGCTGACCCCGCTGAGGCGGGTCTGCGAGATGGACGAGGTGGCCGCCACGATCCACTTCTTGGCCTCCGACGACTGCCGCTACATCAGCGGCAGCTCCCTGCTGCTCGACGGCGGGATGCTGGCGGGCCTGTCGGTCGGCCTGTGCGAGATGCTGATTTCGGCCGGCGAGTGACCCCCATGGAGGACTGCTGGGGCACCATCAGGCGGTCAGGTCGAACGCTACCTGGCGCGACGCGGCCACGGCGTTGCCGACTCTGGCGAGGCTCTGCTCAAAGTAGGCGGAATCGGCCTCACAGCCGACGCTGTTGCGACCCCAGGCCGAGGCTGCCGCCGATGTCGTGCCCGTTCCCAGGAACGGGTCGAACACGGTGTCGCCCACGAATGAGAACATGCGTATCAGCCGTTCGGCTAGCGCCAGCGGGAAGGGTGCCGGATGGTCTCGAGTCGAGGCGCCGCCGAGGTGCCAGACCTGCTGGAACCACTGCGAGTGGTCCTCGGCGGGCAGGATCGACAGGAGCCGCGAGGCCATATCGGGCTTTCGATATCCGCCCGGCTTGCGCTGCAAGAGGATGTACTCAATGTCGTTCTTGATGACACCGTTGGGCTCGCTGGGCTTGCCGTAGAACCCGCCGGCGCGGCCACACTGGCGGCGGGATCCGCCGGGAGTCTGACAGAAGGGGAGGACGAGTGACCCGAGTCGAGGGCAAGGTCGCCATCGTCACCGGAGCAGGCCGGGGGCTGGGAGCCGAGTCGGCCGGGACCCTGGCCCGGCACGGCGCCCGCGTCCTGGTGTGTGACATCAACGCCGAGACATGCCGGGCGGTGGCCGACGAGATCGGGCCCGCGGCTGCGCCCTTCGAACTGGACGTGACGGACGAGGATCAGTGGGCCGCTGCAGTCCAGTTCTGCCAGGACACCCTCGGCCCTCCCGACATCCTCGTCAACAACGCCGGGATCGCGCGGTTCTCGCCGCTCGAGAGCACATCGGTGGAGCTGTACGAGCAGACGATGGCGGTCAACGCGACCGGCGTGTTCCTCGGGATGCGGGCCGTGTTCGAGTCCATGAGGCGCAACGGCGGCGGTTCGATCGTCAATATCTCGTCAGCGAACGGGTTCGTCGCGTCCGACGAGGTCGGCGCCTACGTCACCAGCAAGTTCGCGGTGCGGGGCCTCACCCGGAGCGCGGCCTTCGAATGGGGCCGCCACGGCATCCGCGTCAACAGTGTCTGCCCCGGCATGATCGACACTGCGATGATGAACGAGGAGGAGGCGTCCTACACCCACAAGATCACCACCCTCGAACGCGTCGGTCAGCCCCACGAGATAGCCAACACCGTCCTGTTCCTCGCCTCGGACCAGTCGAGCTACGCCACCGGAGCCGACTTCGTGGTCGACGGCGGCATCATGGCCGGCGTCCGCGTCCGCGAAGAGAGCGAGTGACCGGAATCTCCCGGAGAGGACCACAGACATGACCGGCAAGAAACCCAAGCCCAACGTCGAGCGGCTGTACGAGTGCTTGACCGACGGCCGCTACGACGAGGCCCGGCACCTGCTTCACCCGGAGTACCACTCCAACACCCAGCCGTACGAGACCAGCATCGATGCGCTAATCGAGGAGATCGAAGCGATCAAGCAGGCCATGACGTCCCTCAAGCGCGAGACGATCCTGACCATGGCCGACGGCGACATGGAGGTGATCCTGCAACGGGTCGAGGGCATCGACCCGTCCTCGGGCGACACCGTCGCCTACCGATCCGCCGACTTCTTCCGGAAGGCCGCCGACGGGCGCTTCATCGAGCATTGGGATGCGCTGACCTTCGACGGAGGCGACCTGTTCGACGCCATCGAGCTTTGAGGAGGCCGTTCACATGAGCCTTGAAGGCAAGACCGCCATCGTCACGGGCGCCTCCCATCCGCGAGGCATGGGCGCGGCGGTGGCCGCCAAGTTCGCCGGCCTCGGTGCGGCGGTGGCCCTGGTCGACCTCGAGCGCACGGCCGGCGAGCTGGCCGAGGGTGCGGCCGGCATCGTGGCCTCGGGCGGACGGGCCGTCGCCATGCATGCCGGCGCCACCGACGCTGATTAGGTGCAGTCCTGCGTGGCCGCAGTTGTCGAGCAGCTGGAGGTCGGCGTCATCCCGCTGGGCTACTCATGCGAGCCCGAGGAGGTGGCCGGCGTGGTGGCCTTCCTGGTCGGTCCCGAGGGCCGCTACCTCACCGGAATGAGCATCCCCACCGTGGGCGGGATGGTGCCGGGGCTGTAGCTACGAACGCAAGCAGAGCTGAACAAGGAGAAAGACCATGACGACAATCGGAGTGCTTGTCCCCTACCGGTCCGACCCGGAGATGATCGCTTTCGTCGAGGAGCACCTCGGCCTCGAGGCGGACCTGGTGGTCCGCGGCTCCCAGGACGGCATGAGCGACGACGAACTGCGGGCCCTGTCCGAGGGGGTGGAGCCGAACTCGTACGCCGAGATCCTCGAGGACGGATCGACGGTGAACATCACCCGCGAGATCGTGCTGGAGGGGCTCCAGCGGCAGGCGCGGCGCCTGCTGCACGACGGATGCGACGCGGTGATGATCTGCTGCACCCTCCCCTGGGAGGAGCTCGACGCCATGGAGGGCGTAGTCACTCCCTACACGATCCTCGAGGACACCGCGGCCACCGTCGCCGGTGGATCCGGTGCCATCGGGGTGATGCAGCCGGTCGAGGCGGCCATGGAGGAGGAGATCCAGCACTGGCTGGCCTTGGGCGAACGCCGCGGACTGGAGATCCACGCCCACTACGCCGCACCGCAGGTGCCCGGAGAGGACGTGGTCTTCAGCGACGACCAGTACGCCGAGGTGGCCCGCTCGCTGGCAGTTCAGGATGTCGACGTGATCGTGATGGACTGCATGGCCTACACCGAGCACCACCGGGCCGTGGTGGCCGAGGCGTCGGGCAAGCCGGTCCTGAGGGCCATGCAGCTGACCGGCATGGTGGTGGAGCACGCCTACGGCTGATGCCCCGGGCCGGACCGCCCCTGGCGACATCCCGGTCCAGGCGCCGACGATCCTTATGCCGCCGTCCACTCGCAGGGTGGTGCCGGTGATGAACTTGGCGCCCGGACTTTCTGGCGCGTGCGGTGACTGCACGACCGCCGCAGCGTCTGATAGTGGGTCGCTACCCACTATAGGACGGAGCGGCTGTGTCCGGAAGAGCGCCTGCGTCAGATGAGACGGCCGATGCGGCCCCCCTCGAAGATGGCCGCGTCGGTGGTGCGCGGCGCCACGCAGTCGCCGATGCGGTGTAGTTCCGGGACCCGGTCCTTGAGGCTGTGATAGAGGCTGTCGTCGGCGACGCCGCCGAAGCAACTCACCAGCGTGTCGCACTCCAGCGTGAAGGACGTGCCGGTAAACATGTCCACACCCTCAACACGGCCCGGCGAGAAGCGGGTCAGGGCGCTCATCGCTCGCATGGAGGCCACGCCCTTCGAGACGATCCGCGATACGACCGTGTGCACGGTCTGAGCCTCGGCCTTAGCGCCCGGGGAGGCAGCGGGCACCACCAAGTCGACCCGGTGGCCGCGGTCCAGCAGCGTGTCGGCGGCGGTCAGCCCCTGCAAGTAGTTGTCCCCCGCATACACCACGACCCGTTGCCCCGGCTCCACCTCGGAGCTGAGAACTGAGCGCACATCGACGGAGGCCTCAACGCCTTCAAGCGCCGGCAGGTGCTCGAAGGGCCGTGTGCGGGCCATGGATCCGGTGGCGACCACCACCGCGTCGGGACGCTGCGCCTGCACATCGGCCGCCGACACCGCAGTGCCGAGGCGCAGGTCCACTCCGAGCGCGTCGAGGCGATTGGAGTAGTAGCGGTGAACGTCTCCCCACTCGCCCCGACCGCTGCCGCGTTCGATGATGCGGATCTGCCCGCCGATCACCTCGGCCCGGTCGAGCAGCGTCACCCGATGGCCGCGCTCGGCCAGCACCCGAGCCGCCTCGCAACCGGCCGGACCCGCGCCGATCACCATCACCGCCTTGGGCGCCGACGCCGGTTGCAGTCGCGCCCAGAAGGGATCGAACTCGCGCCCGGAGGCCGGGTTCTGGATGCAGCTGATCGGCAGGTGGTGTGCAAGGTTGCCGATGCAGCGCTGGTTGCAGCCGATGCACCAGCGGATCTCGTCGATGCGGTTGGTGCGGGCCTTACGGGGCATGTCGGGGTCACAGATCGTGGCCCGTGTCATGGCCACAAGGTCGGCTCGGCCCTCGGCGACGATGCTCTCGGCCATGGCGGGATCCTTGATCCGCCCGGCCACCAGGACCGGTAGCTGCACCGCACCCTTGACGCTGGCGGCGAGATGCACGTCGCATCCCGGCTCGACGTACAGCGTCGGGTCCAGCACTCCTTCGCTGGCGTAGGTGCCGCTGATCACGCTGAGATAGTCGAGGTGGCCTGATTCCTCGAATGCGGCGGCCACCAGCGGAGCGTCGGCGGCCGCAAGGCCGCCTTCCAGGCGTTCGTCGGCAACCATCCGGACGCCGAGAGCCATACCGGGGCCGATCACCTCCCGCACCCGGGCGACCACCTCCAGCGGATAGCGCATCCGAGCCTTGAGATCGCCGCCGTAGCGGTCGTCGCGGCGGTTGGTGGTGGGCGTGATGAACGACGACAGCAGGTAGCCGTAGGCGGCGTGCACCTCGATGCCGTCGAAGCCGGCGTCCGCGCCGATCGCGGCGGCCTCGGCGAACGACTCGGCGACATCGGCGAGGTCCTCGGGCTCCATCTCCTTGGGCGTCTCGGCGATGGCCGGGCAAGCGATGGCCGAGGGCGCCAGCAGCGGCTCCATGTCCTCGCCGCTGTCCCAGTACTGGCGCCCGCCGTGGGCGAGCTGGGCGAAGATCGCCGTGCCGTGGGCCTTGACGGCGGCTGTGCCGGCCCGGAACATGTCGGGCTGGCCGGGCGCGAACGCCCAGTCCGAGCGTGGCCAGCAGATCGACTCGGGGTTGCGGGGATGCACCCGGATGGCGCCGGCGATGATCAGCCCTGCGCCTCCGGCGGCGCGGGCCTCGAGGTACTTGACCGTGCGCTCGCTCCACAGCCCGTTGATGTCGAAGTTGTTGTGGTGCGCGCTGACGGCGACGCGGTTGGCGACCGCGACGGGACCGATCCGGATCGGGCGGAACAGATGCGGGTAGGCCATGCCCGCCCTTACTCCTGGGGGAGCAGGTAGATCTTGCCGCAGTCCTTGGTGAGCGCGGTCTCGAAGGCCTCGCCGGCTCGGCTCATGGGATAGGTGTGGGTGACGATGGTGTCGACCCAGCCCTGCACGGCGGGGTCGCACAGCATTCGCAGCAGGCCGTCGCGGTCGCGGAAGCGCACGTCGTGGCCGCCGGTCCAGTTGATGTGGCGGTCCATCATGTCGTTGAGAATGCTCACCGAATAGCCCTCCGACCCGGTGAAGCCCAGCGAGAACAGGGTTCCGTAGCGGCGCAGGCCGGCCATGCAGCGATCCAGGTAGTACGGCGTCCCCGAGCCCTCGAAGGCCACGTCCGCACCGCGTCGATCACCGGTCACAGCATGGACCTGATCGAGCCAGTCGGGGCTGCCGGGATCGATCACGGCCGTCACACCGAGACGGCGGCACAGATCCATGCGGTACGGGTTGCGGCCCAGCACCACCACTGACGCCCCCCGGTGCAGGGCATTGGCCACCGCACCCAACCCGATGAAGCCCACCCCGCCAACCAGCACCACGTCCCCGCCCTTGACGCCGGCCTCCTCGGCGGCGGTGTAGGTGCAGCCCAGGGTGCAGTTGGCCGCGGCCGCGTGGTGGAACGACAGGTTGTCGGGCAGTCTCGCGACCATGTGCTCCGGGGCGAGGCGATAGCGGGCCATGCCGAATCCGCCCGAGGCGCTGCCGTTGACCTTCTCGATGCCGAGCAGGCCGGCAGTCACCTCCTGGGGGGCCATGCCGTCGTCGTACCCCTCGTAGGGGATGCCCAGGCAGTGGGTGGGCGACAGCCCCTGGGTGCACACGAAGCACTCCCGGCAGCTGTTGCCCTGGAACACCACCACCCGGTCGCCGGTCTCGAACCGCGACCCCGGCGAGGTCTCCACGATGGTGCCGACGCCCTCGTGGCCGAGGTGCTCGGGGCTGTCGTGCCACTCGAACTGGTGGTCGCGGTAGATGCGGCCCTCGTTGCAAACCGGCGCCACCGCCACTTCGACGATCACGAACCCCGGCCCAGCCACGGGATAGGGCTTCGTGACCAGAGCCGCAGTGCAGGGCTCGGGAATGGTCAACACCGTGTTGGTCCTGTCGCTGGTCTTGCCGATCACGGCATCTCTCCCGTCCTTCCGGGCAACCCACACCGAGCTGCAACGAACGTCATGGGGCCGCGGCGAACAGCATCCCGTTCAGACGTGCTTGCCATTCGTCCTCGTCGACGACCTCGAAGCGCAGCACTTTGGTCCGCATTGCGGGCACGAACTCGGTCCAGTCGGCCCTGCGGGCGTGCTCGCTGCAGATGTCGAAGACGGATCGCTTGTACTCGGTGTCCTCCGACGCCTTCAGATGGACGCCCTTGGTCTCGACGACGAAGACTTGGTGGAAGTCGTCGTCGGCTCCGGACTCATCGCCTCGCAGTGTCACGATGAAGTCGGCAAAGATCTTGCGCGGCCTCCAGCCCTGCACGTAGTAGTCCTTGCGGGCGCGGTTGCGGTACCAGAAGAACAGCCGCGCCTGCTGATCGAGGTACGTCGCGACCTTGTTCTCGAACTGGTTGAGATCGTCCTCGGTGGTGACATCGAAGAGGTTGTGCTGGTAGGGTGCGCCGTCCTCACGGTTCGCTCGTCTCGCCTCCGGCACCTCGATCTCAGCGGGCAGGCGATTGAAGTCGAGATCGTCGGCGACAACCATGAAGCGGACTTCTCCCGAGGCCAGCAAGCCAGCGAAAACCTTGCGCGACAAGCGGTCCCGCTCCATCTCGACCTGCTGGCGCAGTTCCTCGAGCACGAAGGTGTGATTGGCCGCGACCTGCTCGGCTGGGTAGCGCTCCAGCAGTCCCTCGAAGGTGCGGCGAGCCAGATCGCGCCCCCGCCACGGGTTGGGGACCATGTCCAAGAGGTGGCTGGCCGCGAAGAAGTAGTCCACCGGCTCACCAACCATGCCGCTGTCAGCTTCCTCAGTGGCGACGCCTTGCCCGTTGTGGCCGCCGCTTTCGACCTCTGGCTCCAGGACACGCTCTGCCCCGCTCAGGCTCGCTCTCAGGTGGTGATCCTCCTGTCGCCCTTCGTCCAGCGTGAGATCGTCCAGCGGCGAGAGGTCTATATCGTCCCACGGGAGCCGCGACAGGATGTCCGCCTCGTAACGGACCAGGCGCCAGCCATCGTCGTTTATCATGAAGGCGGGCAGAACGAAGTCACGCGTCGCCGCTCGATACTCCGCCCTCTGCCGGGTCGTTAGCGTCTCCTTAGGGTTGGCCGGATCGACTTCGAGGACCCTTCCTTCGAGGCCCTGCAACCCCTCCAGCCCGAATCCCTTCCTGACCTCTTGGAGCACCTCCGCTCCCCGCCGGCTGAAGCAGAACACATGGCTCTCGTCGAGAAGGGCCACTCCTGTCTTGTCTGCGTAGGGCTGACGCAGGATCCGGCCCACCAGCTGGGTGAGCCCGGTCCGCGACGCCGGGTTGGTGAGGATGGTGAGGATGTAGGCGAACGAGCAGTCCCAGCCCTCCTGCAACGCCTGTTTCGTGATGATGAAGCGGATCGGACAGTCACGAGACATCAGGCCGCCGATGTCGTCCACCGCCTTGAGCTCGTCCGTCGAGCTGGTCTTGACGGCCACGTGCTCGGGGGCGATCCCCGGGTGCTGCAGCAGGTACTCGCGCACGTCGTCGGTGTGGACGTATCCCGGCTTGCGCTGCTCTCGGCCGGTGCGCTCCACCTGGATCACGCAAATCGGCCGGATGTAGGTTCCCGACTCGGCTTCGTGGCGCCGCGCCTCAACTTCGAGACGCTCGCGGTGCTCGACCGACTCCAATAACGCGCCGCGCCAGTCGCCGCTCGTCTTGTTGTGGATGTGCAGGTCGAGTTTGATCATCTCCTCAGCGTTGAGTTCGCGGCCGAGGATCTCCACGAGCACGTTCGCGCCCTTGACCGGGGTGGCCGAGAGCTCGACGATCATGCAGGGGTTGAACCCTTCGAGGGTTGCCTTGGCGTTGGTGCTATAGGCCTTGTGCCCCTCGTCGAGGATGATCAGCGGTTTGAGCACCCGCACCGTGTTCCCGAGCGACGTCTTGACGTACCGCCCCCAGAATCCCGCTGCCTGCTCGAAGGTGTCCAGATTGGGGCAGCTCTCGAGGAGTGCGGCGTGCGCGGTGGGGTCGTCGTCCGGGGGGAAGAACCGGTCGAAGCCACCGCTGTCGCGGAACATCCGCAGCGTCTCCTTCGTCTGCCGGTTGGCCGACGGCAGCATCAGCAACAGCACGCACAGATTCTCGGCAACATCGCGCGGGCCGAATGCCGTGGTCTTCTCCAAGATGAGCGTGCGCTGGCCTGATGACAGATCGAGCTGCTGACGATAGGGGTGGTCGCGGTCCTTGAGCGCCTTCAGCGTCTGGTTGTAGATCTGGGTCGTCGGGACGATCCACAGCACCAAGCCGCGCCGACTCCGCCGGAAGTGCGCGTTGACGAGATCGATCACCCGCGTCGCCAGCAGGGTCTTGCCGCCCCCGGTCGGGATCTTCAGGCAGAAGGCGGGCAGCTGCTCGTCAAGCCCGTTGCGGCGCGATGTGTACGGCCGCCCGACCGCTGTCGCGGTCCAGGCCCGCTGGACCCAGTCGAACCCCCAGTCGGGGTCCTGGTCTCGCGCCGCCGCGTCCTTCTGTTGCCATGTCGCGAGTTCCTCAAGGAAGCTGCGGACCGTAGCCAGCGTCCGCTGCTGGTATTCCTTGAGGATCACCGCTCCAGCCTCTCGATCGCTTCGTAGATCTGGAAGGGAAGCTGCTGGAAGTCGATCCGGTACTGGTGCAAGAACTCGGGGTCGAGATACTTGGTCGGCGCGAAGACGAGCTTCCGTCTCGACCCTGCGGGCAGGGCCCGGGCTACGGGCAGCGACAGCGCCAGACTCTTGAGCTTCTCCATGTCGGGCTCATAGATGAGGAAGACGTCGTGGGACCCGGTGTGCCCGACGAACCCGGTTTCCCGGTCGGTCTCGGCCGGGTCGAACTCCTGTCCGGTTGCTGTGAAGAAGACGTACGAGGCGAGCTTCTCCCACGGCGGCAAGTTGGAACCGTCAAGAAGCGACTCCTGGCGCATGGGCCGCCCGAGCTCGAAGTAGCTGAACGTGCCCCCCAGCCCGGCCTTCAGGGCATCGTCGTTCGCATCCGGGATCCCCTCGATGACGCGCCGCATCCGCTCGGCGGTGAGGCTGTCGGCATAGTCCTCGCACTCAACGAGGATGAAGCGACGGCTGCCTCCGTCCGCGGCGTTCTGAGCAAGCACCGCATGGCCAGTGGTACCGGACCCGGCGAACGAGTCCAGAACGATCGAGTCCGGGTCGGTCGCGAAGGACAGCAATTCACCGATCAGCGTGGAGGGCTTGGGGTTCTTGAAGACCTGAGGGTCCTCCGGGAAGATCTCCCGTATCTCGTTCGCCCCACGACGTGAGTCGATCCCTGCGATGACGCTGCCCAGCTTGGCCTCGTAGTCCTCGACGTAGACCTTGAGTTCAATGATCTTCGACTCGTCCGCGCCAAAGATCACGCGGTCCTCTTCGAGCAGCCGGTCCATCGTGGATTCCGGGAAGCGGTAGCCCATCAGGGGCTGCTTGCACGGCCTTCCAGTCACGGGATGGATGACGTCATAGCGGTAGCCCTCTCGACCCGGGTTGTGAACGCTCTGGCTACCCGTGAAGACGCCCCCTTCGTCGATGAACTTGTAGCGGTCCAAGGGCTTGACTTGCGCCTTGTGCTCCTTCAGCCAACGCGAGTACTCCCGCTGGCGTTCCTCCGGCTCCGGATGAGCCTCGAGAAGCTCGGCACCGATGCGCTCAAGCGCTGCCTTTGGCCCGAAGCTCGCCGACTTCCACACCTCCTCAAGTGCCTGCCTGTCAGCGGCGTAGCAGACGATGTACTCGTGCTCGGTGGCGATGTTCGTCGGATTGTTGTCGGTGGAGCCGTGCCAGATGATCTGCCCGACACGGTTGTCCTCGCCGAAGACCTCGTCCATGAGGCAGCGCAGGTGATGCACCTCGTTGTCGTCGATAGACACGAAGATCACGCCGTCCTCGGAGAGCATCTCGCGCAGGAGCTTGAGGCGCGGAACCATCATGCAGCACCACTTGTCGTGGCGGGTCAGGTCGTCGCGGTCCACCACCCGCCCCAGCCAGTCCTGCATGAGGGGCGAGTTCACCTTGTCGTTGTACGCCCAGCCCTCCTTGCCTGTGTTGTAGGGCGGATCGATATAGACGCACTTCACCTTGCCGTGGTAGGTCGGCAGCAGGGACTTCAGCGCCGCCAGGTTGTCGCCGTGGATGATCAGGTTGTCGTGCAGGCTTGCCTTCTCGCTCAAGCCCTTGTCGCGCACCGGTACTAGCTCGTGGAAGGGCACGGCCAGATGGTGGTTCTCGACGAAGACCTTCCCCTTGAAGCTCAGCCGCGGCACGGTGCCTCCTCTACGGTCGACCGCGTCCAGGCGCATGGGCCGCCCGCGTCCCCATGAGTACCACACCGCTCTGACACCGGTGCGCGATGCCGGCAGCGGCGACTCGCCGCGAGCTTCGGTTTCAGCGCCTCGCTCTCCGAGGGACGGCTCGCCATCCAGATCCAGAGCGCTTCGATGCTACGCCACCATTCTGTGGCGCCGTCCTGTGACTGCCACTTTAGCGGCTGTTACACTGCCACTATATTGGCAGTTAGATAGTCAGATCGAAGGAGCCGTGACGGAAGCAGCCGGTGACCTCACTCCTGCAGGATATGTGCCCCGCGTCGTGGACGACGAGATGCGCCGGGCGCTCGCAGCCATGCCCGCCGTGCTGGTCGAGGGTCCCCGCGCCTGCGGCAAGACGTGGACCGGGCGAAGGTTCGCCGGCAGCGCCGTGTACCTCGACGACAGAGCCGGCGCCGCGCTGGAGGCAGGCATGGATCCGGCGTCGATCCTCGACGGCCCGGCCCCCCGGCTGCTGGACGAGTGGCAACTCGCGCCGGGAATCTGGAACCCGATGCGCCGCGCCTGCGACGCCGGGGGCGCTGGCGGCCAGTTCATCCTGACGGGCTCCGCCGACCCGCCCGACGACATCACCAGACACTCCGGCGCAGGGCGGATCATCCGGGTCCGCATGCGGCCCATGAGCCTGTTCGAGAGCGGCGAGTCCGACGGGGCCGTGTCTCTGGGGGCACTCCTCGAAGGCCAAGGGTGCACTGCCTCCGACACAGGCCTGACACTCGGCGATGTGCTCGCGCTGGCCTGCCGCGGCGGTTGGCCGCGGACACGCCGCGCCGGCCCGGACACGGCCGGCGCCGCGTGCCGCGCCTACCTGGACGAGATCAGCCGCACCGACGTGTCCAGGGTGGACGGAGTGGAGCGCGACCCGGTGCGCGTCGGCAGACTGCTCGTGTCGCTGGCCCGCAACGTCGCCACCGAGGTGAGGCACACCGTGCTTGCAGCGGACACCGCCGCGGCCGGCGAGGCGCCTCTCGAGCGGCGAACAGTCGCCGACTATCTGGCTGCGCTGGGCCGGCTGTTCGTGGTGGAAGAGGTGCCCGCCTGGAGGCCGCACCTGGCCTCGCGTGCGCAGGTGCGCCGATCGCCCAAGATCCACCTCGCGGACCCGTCGCTGACCGCTGCCGCGCTGGATGTGGGCGTCGACCGGCTGATGCGCGACCTGCCCTTCGCCGGGCGTCTGTTCGAGTCGATGGCGATCCGAGACCTGCAGGTCTACGCCCGGGCGAACCGCTGCTCGCTGTCGCACTACCGCGACAGCGACAACCTGGAAGTCGACCTGATCATCGAGCGGCCCGACGGGACATGGGCCGCGGCGGAGGTCAAGCTGGGAGGCGCAGCAGCCGTTGAGAGGGGCGCCCGCACGCTGCGACGATTGCACGACAAGCTCGACCGGACCAGGACCGGCGACCCGGCCGGCCTCATCGTGATCACCGCCGGCGGCTACGCCTACCAGCGCCCCGACGGAGTATGCGCCGTGCCCCTGACCGCCCTCGGCCCCTGATTCCCGGAGCCTTCGACCGGCCGTCATTCCTCCAGTGACTCGACGCCCAGGTAGCTGGCGTCGAGCAACGCCCGGTCGGCAAGCAGGTCGGTAGCGGCGCCCTGCATCACCAGATCGCCGTGGTTGAGCACGTAGCCGCGGTCGGACACCTCCAGAGCGAGGTCCACGTGCTGCTCCACCAGCAGCACGCCGGCACCGGTCTCGTCGGCGATGCGGCGCACCACCGGCATCAGCTCCTCGTAGATCACCGGGGCCAAGCCGAGGCTCATCTCGTCGACCATCATCAGCTTGGGCTCGGCCACTATGGCCCGCCCCAGCACCAGCATCTGCTGCTCGCCCCCGCTGAGCAGGCCGGCCCGGCGGTTGATGAGGGGGCCGAGAGCCGGGAAGAAGTCCACGGCCCGATCGACATCGACCCGGCCGCGGGTCTTGGCCAGCTGGAGGTTCTCCCGCACCGTCAGCTGGAACAGCAGCCCGCGGTTCTCGGGCACGTGGATCACGCCCCAGCGGGCCACCCGGTGGGCCTGGCGCAGCCTGGGCACCGGCCGGCCCATGATGGCCACTGAGCCCCCCAGGACCTGACCCATGCCCGACACCGTCATCAGCGTGGTGGTCTTGCCCGCGCCGTTGGGACCCAGCAGGGCCACCACCTCGCCCGCGTCGACGTGCAGGCTCAGGTCCCGTACCACCGCCACCCCGTCGTAGCCGGTGGCGAGACCCTCGATCGTCAGCAGGCGATCGCTCATTGGTCGCCCCCGCTGTGGCCGAGATAGGCCGCGATCACCTCTGGGTTGTTGCGCATCTCCTCGGGTGTGCCCGAGGCGGTGAGTTGGCC
The DNA here is from genome assembly GCA_009844405.1 of Acidimicrobiaceae bacterium. GTDB lineage: Bacteria > Actinomycetota > Acidimicrobiia > Acidimicrobiales > Aldehydirespiratoraceae > Aldehydirespirator. The sequence goes on along the minus strand of VYBO01000094.1, from coordinate 9,730 downwards.
GAATACCAGCATGTGGATGTAGTCGCAGACGTTGAGCACCAGGCCCATGTCGTGGTCGACGAGCAGCATGGTGTAGCCCTGATCAACCAGGTGGCGCAGTTGGGCCCCGAACCACTCGGTCTCGGCCTTGTCCAGCCCGGCGGCGGGCTCGTCGAGCAGCAGGATCTTCGACGACTCCGCCACCAGCGCCCGGCCTACGCCCACCAGTTTGCGCTGGCCCTGGGACAGCTCGCGGGGCAGCCGTTCGGCGATGTCGCCCAAGTTGAGCAGCTCGAGCACCTCCTCGGCCCGCTCACTGCGCTGGCGGGGCCGGAAGTAGTCGAGCAGGGCCGCCCCCAGGGTCAAGCGGCGGCTGGCGACGTCGAGGTTGGAGCGCACCGTGATGTCGTCGAACAGCTCCAGCGTCTGCCAGGTGCGGGTGAGCCCGTCATGGGACAGCTGGTGGGGTGAGCGCCCGAACACCTCGGTGCCCTCGAGCATCACCGAGCCCAGCGCGTTGTTGGGCAGGAACCCGGTCACTGCGTCGATGAGGGTGGTCTTGCCCGCCCCGTTTGGGCCGATCAGCCCGGTCAACCGGCCCTGGCGGCATTCCAGCGACACATCGTTCACGGCCAGCAGGCCCCCGAAGCGGACGTTGAGGCCGCGTGTTGCGAGGACGGCGTCAGACATCGGCGCCCTCCGGCTCCCGTCGTGCTGCACCGCCGCGGGCGGCGCGCCGGCGGCGACCGAGCCAGGCGCCGAGCTGGTGGAACTGCCTGCGCTGGAAGCCGTCGATGCCCTCATTGTTGTAGACCGCGGTGCCGATCAGGAAGAACCCGGCCACATAGGCGGTGTAGGGGCCCACGTCGATCACCCACTCGTTGGTGACCACAATGCCGATGCCCTCGGAGAACAGTGTCCCCGCGGTGATGGCCCCGCCGACAGTGCTGATGCCGCCCAGGTAGGCGAAGGCGAGCACCGTCAGAGATGCGAAGATCCCGAACGTGTCGGTGCCGTACGTCCCCAGATTGAAGGCGATGAGGGCACCGCCCAGCGCGGCGAAGAAGCTCGAGATGGCGAAAGCCGACAGCTTGACCGCCGCGACGTTCACGCCGGCGGCGGCCGCGGCCCGTTCGTTCGCCCGCACCGCCAGCATCTGCTCGCCCAGGCGTGACCGGCGCAGCCGCATCACTGAGATGCAGCACAGCGTGCCGACCACCAACAAGACCAGCCCGTAGCCGCCGGTGGGGATCTTGCCGTCGCCGAGGATGAAGTCGCTGTTGGGCCCGAACTCGACACCGAACAGTGTCGGCGGGTCGGTCGTCTTGACGCCGCGGTCCAAGCCGAACCACCCGGGGCGCGAGAAGAAGATCTCTCCCATGGCCAGCCCGCTGGCCAGGGTGACGATGGCCAGGCTGGCGCCCCGGGTGCGCAGCGACGGGATGGCCGCGATCAGACCGAACCCCACGCCGGCGGCCACCGCCAGCGGCAATGAGATGAACAGGGGCATCCCGGCCTGGGTGCCGAAGGACGCCACCGAGAACGCCCCGATCCCGGCCAGGGCCATCTGCATCAGCGAGATCTGGCCCAAATATCCGGTCACAACCACCAGTGACAGGGCCAGGATCACCCCGATCATGGAGTTCTGCATCCCGCTCCGATACTGGAACGGGGCAAAGACGGTCAGCCAGAAGGCCACCGCGACCAGCGCCCCGTACCCGATCAGACGACCCCGGGTGAGGCGGGGGGAGTACGCCTCGGGCAGCCGCTCCACGGTGAGCGCACCCCGCGACGGCAAGGACTCGCCCCGGATCACCATGGCCAGCGCGATGACGACGAACGGCAGCGCCCGGCGGATCCCGATGTCGGGAATCCAGCCCCATTCCAGCTCGAGGCGGAACAGTTCCTGGTCGACGATGCCGAGCATCAGGCCCGCAGCCGCGGCGACCACGAAGGAGGACATCCGACCCAGCAGCGCAGCCCCCAGCGAGGAGATGAGCAGCACGGTGAAGAAGTTGGGGGTAACCCCGGTGATGGGCGCGACGAGGATGCCCACCAGCCCGGCCAGCACCGAGGCCATCACCCAGCTGACCCCGGCCTGGAAGTCGGCGTTGAAGCCGAGCAGCGTGGTGAACCGCTCGTTCTCGGCCCCGGCCCGGGTGGCGATCCCGAAGCGGGTGTAACGGAACAGCAACCACAGCCCAACGGTGATGATCACGACCGTGCCCAGCACCCAGAGGCGATCCTGCCCGACCCGGGCGCCGAGAATGTCGACCGGATCGTTGGGGAAGATCGGCTCGGTCGCCTTGGCCCGGGCACCGAAGCGCAGCACCACCGCCGCCTGCAGGAACAGCATGATGCCTACCGAGGCGATCACCTTGGCCAGCACCGGCGCGTAGCGGAGGGGCCGGAAGATGGCGAAGTGGGCCACCAGCCCGAGGGCGGCCGCGGTGGCCAGCGCGATCACCAGCGCCGGAGCCTTGCCCATCGAATCGCCGAGATCGATGAAGGTCGGGAAGTCGAAGATCTCGATCCCGGCGATGCCCTCGATCGGCGCTACCGGGTTGGGCAGCGGCGGCACCGGGTACTGGCCGTCACCCACCAGCGACACGTACACATAGGTCACATAGGTGGCGATGGCCCCGTGGCCGAAGTTGATCACTCCCGAGGCCCGGAAGGCCACCACCAGCCCGATGGCCAGCGCGGCGATGATGGCGCCCGAACCCAGCCCGAAGAGCACCGGGTCGAAGAACAGCTCCCTTCGAAGCAGCGCTCCGGCGGTCCAGGCGAGTGCGAGCGCGCCGAGAGCGGCGACGCCGGCCCGTTCAATTGGACGCAGTCTGGCTAGCACGGCGACTCCCCGACCGAAGCCGGGCCGGACCCCACGCGGGCCCGGCCTGCTTCGACCGTAGCCGACCAGGCCTGCAGGAGCGTCAGCCCAGCAGGAAGTTCAGCTGCGAGAAGTCCAGGAACGTGAACCCGTCGGGGCCCGTCATCTGCCCGTCCACGACTGTGACCATCAGCGGGGAGGTGTTGCACGCACCGAGCCACGGATCGGGCCCGGGGCAGCTCACCTCGGGATAGCCGGGGATGTCGCTGCGGGAGTAGGTGCTGAGTGCGGTCAGTACCGACTCGGCGGTGGCGTCGGCGCCGCCGCCCTCGACGAGGAGGTCCCGGGCGATGAAGACCTGGGCCAGCGCCCAACCGGCCAGGCCCGCGGTCTGCACGCCTGGACCGCCGTAGGTGTCGAGGACGCGGTGTATCTCGTCGATCTCGGCGCCGCCGTCGACGGTGGGGGCGCTCGAGACGATCGGAACGCTCCATCCGTCGAGGACTCCCGACTCAACCACGTCCTGGCCTGCGCACAGGTCGTTGGCGAACAGATGGCCCTCGTAGCCGACCGTCGCTGCGCCCGCGGCGGCCGCGGTGCACTGGGCGCCGTCGGCCAGCACGAACAGCCAGCCGTCGTTGGAGGTGTCGGCGGCCGAGATCGGACCGGTCAGGTCGGGCTCGAACCCCAGGAAGATGGTCTCGTTGATCGTGATGCCGTTGTTCTCGGCGATGGCATACAGCGCCGGCTCGAACGGCGCGATCGCCGGGTCGTCGGCAAGGTAGAGCGACATGGTGGAGACGTCTCGTCGCTCGCTGGCGAACACGAAGAACACCTGGGCCAGGCCGGGCAGGCCCGGATCGAAGTTGTAGAGATTCGGCGTGAGGTAGTCGATGAAGTCGTTCCCCAACCCGAGGTTCGCCTTGCCCGCCTCGGCCAGGATGGTGCCCGAGGCGATGCTGTTGGACAGGAAGCCGCCGTTGATGACCACATTGATGTCGTCGGCGTTCACGAACTCGTTGGCGCAGGCGATGTGGGACTCCACTGCGTCACCCGCCCCGCAGACCTCGAGCTCGATCGGATGGCCGTTGGCGCCACCGTGCTCCGCATTGAAGTAGTCGACGTAGGCCTGGGCCACGGCGGGAACCTCGGGGAAGGCCATGAGCTCCTCGACCTGGGCGATCAGACCGATCTTGACGGGTTCCATCGACTCGTCGGCCATTGCTCCATCGGAATCGTCCATGGCCTCGTCGGCATGGTCGTCGTCGTGGTCGGCATGGTCGTCGTCGTGGTCGGCATGGTCGTCGTCGTCGTCATCGGCATGGTCGTCGTCGTCGTCCATGGGCTCTTCAGCCGGCGCCTCGGCCGGTGCGGCCGCGGTGGGCTCCGGCGCGGCGGGTGCAGCGTCATCGTCGTCGTCGCCACAGCTCGCCGCCACTAGGGCTAGGGCGAGCAGGCCTGCCGTGAAGAACCTCAAGCGGGACTTGGGACTCATCGGTGTGTTCCTCCTTCGCGGCTCGTGCACGCATTCTGTGGAGTCTTGATAGCTGAATTGTACATATGTTGGCAAGTCAGCGCCCGCAGCAATAGTTCCGCTGTCCAATAGACGAATTGACCACGGATTCTGCGCTGAGCTAGACAGGCTGCTTGCGCTTCTTGGATGAGTCCTCGCAATCGCCCGGAGACCGGACATGACACTCGCCTACGATGAGCCCGCCATGGCGGATCTGGACGACGTCGACCGAGCCCTGATCGATGCGCTGGTCGCCGACGGCCGGGCCAGCTACGCCGCCCTGGCCCGTCGCATCGGGATGTCGCAGGCCGCGATCAAGGCCCGGGTCCTTCGGCTGCTGGATGGTGGCGTGATCCACATACTCGGCCGCATCGATCCGCGCGCTCTGGGATTCGGCGAGTTCGCCTACTGCCTGATCGACGTGGAGGGACCGGTCGGGCCGCCGGCCGGTCGGCTGGCCGAGATGGACGAGGCCGCCTTCGTGCTGGTCCTGGCCGGCGCCCGCGGGCTCTTCGTGGAGTTCAGGGCCCGTGACGCCCAGCAACTGGACGCCGCCATCGAGCGAGCCCGGACCGACCCGGGGGTGCGGGGTGTCGACGCCCTCTCGCTGGTGGCCTACGTCAAGCAGGACTGGTCGCAGTCGGGACAAGACCCCGCCGCTGCGGACCACCGGCTCGGCGCCCGCAGGCGCACCGTCGACGCCACCGACATGAAGCTCCTGGAGAGTCTGGCCGCCAACGGCCGGGCCACCTTCGCCGATCTGGCCGACGCCGCCGGCATGTCGCAGGCAGCCACCCGGGAGAGAATCCTGGCGCTGATGGCCGCGGGCGTGGTGACCGTCCAGACGATCGTCAGCCCCGGTGTGCTGGGCGTCAAGGGCTACGCCGGCCTGATGATCGAGGTGGACGGCCCGGCCGAGCCCGTCGCTGCGAAGATCGCGGCCATGACCGACATCACCCTGGTGGCCAGAGTGCTGGGTCGCTTCGACGTGATTGCGGAGGCCAGCTACCGCGACGAGGCCCACCTGGCCGAGTTGCTCGACCGGGCCCGCTCGACTGATGGCGTGCGGCAGATCGAGTCCTTCGTGTATCTCGTGGAGGTCAAGGAGTCGATGACCGCGGGGCTCAGCTAGCCGGCCCTAGGGAAGGACACCGCCGTCGATCGGGATCAGCGCCCCGTTGATGTAGGCGGCAGCCGGCGAGGCCAGGAACACCGCCAACTGGGCCACCTCGTCGGCGGTGCCCCATCGGCCCAGAGGCACTTCCGAGACCAGCATCTCGCTGGCCTCGTCGTCGGTCACACCGGCAAGGTCGGCGACCAGCCTGCGGTTGGCCACCGCCATCTGGGTGTCGATGGGGCCGGGGCAAACCCCCACGCAGCGGATCCCGTCGGGGCCGTGCTCCTTGGCGATGAGCTTGGTCATGGCGACCAGGCCGAACTTGGTGACGTTGTAGGCCCCGTAGCCCGCGTCCGAGACCAGCCCCCCGATCGACACGTTGTTGATGATCACGCCCCGGCCGGCCTCGACCATCGGCCGTAGCGCCAGCAGCGCCATGCGCCGCGAGCCCATGACGTTGACCTGCCACGACAGGTTCCACTGCTCCTCGGTCTGGTCGACGAAGCGGCCCACCCCGGTCGTGGCCCCCGCATTGTTGAACAGGATGTCCAGCGACCCCAGTTCGCTCACGGTCTGTTGTACGACAGCGTCGGCCTGATCCTGGTCGGTGACATCCAGCGCGGCCGCGAGGCTTCTCACCCCGTAGCGGTCCCGGAGTTCGGCCGCCAGCACCTCCAGCACGGCCAGATCGTCGCCCAGGCCGTGGGTTGGATCCTGGCGGAGTTCGGGGCGGTCCCGGGCCAAGTCTGTAACCACCACATCGGCGCCGGCCTCGGCCAGACGCCGCGCCGCTGCCTCGCCCATCCCTCCGGATCGGCCCGCCCCGGTGACCAGCGCCACCTGGCCAGCCAGTACCCCGGCCACTACCCGTCTCCGCTATCGGGCAGGTCGGATGCCAGGCGGGACATGACCCCCAGGCTGAAGCCGGCGGGGATGCCGTCGTGGCAGCCCACCAGCGAGCCGGTCAGTGGGGCGCTGGCGTCGCTCACCAAGAAGTGGAACACCGGTGAGATATCAGGCGCGGGCCTGTAGGTGTCGTTGGCGGTCAGGTGCCGGATCAGCTCCACATCGGGCGTCGACTCCGGCGTCATCTCGGTCCTGACGTTGCCGGGCAGGACGCCGTTGACCCGCACATGGCGCGGTCCCAGCTCCAGCGCCCAAACCCGGACCAACTGGTCGAGAGCTGCTTTGGAGGCGCCGTAGGCGGCCATGCCGGGCGCGCCGACCGAGCCGGCCGGAGAACTGGTCACGATGATCGAGCCGTGATCCCGCACCATGTTCACGCCGTGGCGCACCGCCCTCACCACCCCCATGGTGTTGACGTCCATGACCCGCTCGAAGACCTCGAGATCGAGGTCCTCGACATCGCCGTGGCAGGCGTCGATTCCTGCGTTGAGGACCAAGGCGTCGAGGGCGTCGAAACGCTCAGACACCGCCTTGAATGCCGTCGCCACCGAGACCTCGTCGGCTACGTCGACAGGCACGAACTCCGCGCCGACGCTCTCGGCGATGGCGCGGCCCTCCGTCCGGCGTCCGCCGATCACCACCTGGGCGCCACAGCGAACCAGATGGGCGGCCGCAGCCAGGCCGATCCCGGCCGTTCCCCCGGTGATGACCACCCGGCGGCCAGTCACGTCGAAGGTGTCGGCGGTGGCCGTCCTACCCGTGCTTGTCTCGGTCATGACGGGAGCCTAGTCGTAGAAAATCATGCTGTATCCGGGACTGGAGATGCAGAATCACAGGCACACAAGGTGAAATGCAAGCGTTTCTCATCGTAGAGTGTCGCTGGTGGCCGATCACGGGAGGAGCCTGAGGATGCGGCAGATCCTGGATCCGGCAGGCGAGCTGGTGGGGCCGGCCCCGGATCTCGACGACACGCAACTCGTCGACATGCTGCGCCTGCTGCTCACCACCAGGATGGCCGACGAGAAGCTGCTCAACCTCCAGCGCCAGGGGCGCATGCCGGCCTACTACCAGGTGAGCGGACAGGAGGCCCATGTCGGGGCGGCGCTCGCCCTGCGTGAGACCGACTGGCTCTTCACCGCCTACCGGGAGCTGGGAATGTGGCTGGCCCGGGGCATGAGCCCCATCGCCGCGGTCGGCCTGTGGATGGGCGTGGCCGACGACGACGACCTCTGGGACGTTCGCCGCTACCGGGTGACCCGTCTCAACGCCACCATCGGCACCCATCTCCCCCACGCGGTGGGCTTCGGCTACGCCGAGCGGCTCCAGGGACGCGACACGGTGGCCATGGTGGTGTTCGGCGACGGGGCCACCTCGGAGTCCGACTTCCATGCGGCCATGAACTTCGCGGGGGTATGGAAGACCCCCACCGTGTTCCTGTGCCAGAACAACCAGGTGGCCCAGTCGACCACCATCGACAAGCAGACTGCGGCGGCCACGCTGGCCGCCAAGGCCGACGGGTACGGGTTCTGCGGCGAGCGCGTCGACGGCATGGACCCGCTGGCCATGTACCAGGCGGCCCGCGAGGCCGTGGAGCGGGCCGCCTCGGGCGGAGGCCCCGCCCTCATCGAGATGCTCACCTACCGGTTCGCACCACACTCGACGTACGACGGCACGCCGGTGTACCGCACCACGGACGAGGAGTCCCAGTGGCGCGAGCGGGACCCCATCACCCGGATGCGGGCCTTCCTGGTGAACAAGGGCCTGTGGGAGACCGGGCAGGAGGACGACATGAGGGCCGGGATCTCGGCCGACCTCGAGGCGTTCGTCGACCAGCTCGAGGCCCGGCCGCCGGTGTCGCGCCACTACTCGCCCCGGCAGCTGTTCGCCCGGGCGCCTGCCTCCCTGGCCGAGCAGTTGCACCGCGAGCAGCAGGATGCCGGCGAAGCCCCAGCCGCACTGGCGCCCGGCGAGATCTGGGCCGTCGCTGAAGACCCGTCTCCCACCGGCGAGACCCGCCAGCTCGACATGACCGAGGCTCTCAAGCTGACGCTGCACGCGGCCTTCGAACGCGATCCGTCGCTGGTGACGCTGGGCGAGGACGTCGGCGAGGAGGGAGGCGTGTTCCGGATCACCGAGGGCATGCTCGCGCGCTTCGGCGCCGACCGGGTGATCGACACCCCGCTGTGCGAGACCGGCATCATGGGCACTGCGGTGGGCATGGCCATTGCCGGGCTGAGGCCGGTGGCCGAGATCGAGTTCGCCGGCTTCGTGTACCCCGCCTTCGACCAGCTCATCGGCCATGTGGCCCGCATCCGGTGGCGCTACCGGGGCCACCTCACCGCGCCGGTGGTGGCCCGGCTGCCGGTGGGCACCAACCTCGACAACCACGAGTTCCACACCGACTCGCCCGAGTCGTTCTTCACCCACGCGCCCGGGCTGGTGGTGGTGTACCCCTCGAACCCCTACGACGCCAAGGGCCTGATGGAGTCGGCGCTGGCCAGCGAGGATCCGGTGGTGTTCCTGGAGCCCATCTCGCTGTACCGCGGCCTCAAGCAGGACGTCCCGGTCGAGCCCTACCGGATCCCGTTCGGGCGGGCCCGCGTGCTCCGCGAAGGCACCGACGTGACCGTTGTGTCGTGGGGCCCGCCGGTGCGCCAGGCGCTCAAGGCGGCCGAGACCCTGGCCGCCGAGGGGGTGTCGGCCGAGGTGGTCGACCTGCGGACCTTGTATCCGTGGGACCGCGAGACTGTGCTGGACAGTGTGGACAGGACGGGCCGGCTGGTCGTCGCGCATGAGGCCCAGACCACCAGCGGGTTCGGCGCCGAGGTGTTGGCCGCAGTCAGCGAGAGGGGTCTCTACTCGCTGGAGGCGCCGCCGGTGCGGGTGGCCCACATGGACGTCTTCTGGGGCCCGACCCAGCTGGAGCGGTACTCCATGGTCACCGCCGACCGCATCGCCGCCGGCGTCCACCGAGCGCTCGCCAACTGACATGGCTTCCATACCGGACCTGCCCTCCGTGACCGCCGCACCCTCGCGGCTGGAGCGGGCGAAGAACTGACATGGCGTCCGTCTTCAAGCTCCCGGCCGTGGGCGACACCATGGTCGAGGGCGAGATCGTGGAGTGGCTGGTGGACATCGGCGACACCCTGGAGTTGGACCAGCCCATCTGCTCGGTCGAGACCGACAAGTCGGTGGTCGAGATGACCACTCCCTACCGGGGCACCGTGCTGGCGCTGGGCGGCGAGCCAGGCGACGTCATCGAGGTGGGCCAGACCCTCATCGTGGTCGGCGAGCCGGGTGAGGAGATCCCGTCATCCGAGCCAGACCCAGAGCCCGCGGCCGCAGCCGCGGGAGCCGCTTCCGGCCCGCCCCAGGCCCCCGCACC
>VYBO01000078.1:10188-36431 GCA_009844405.1 Acidimicrobiaceae bacterium | reverse complement strand
GGCGAGACACCGCCGCGCCGCGACCGGCCGCGCAGGCACCCGTCCGATGATCGCAATTGCCGCCGCCGGCTTCGCGGCGGCCGGACTCTGTGCCGTCTACCGGGTGGTGCGCGGCCCGAGCCTGGCCGATCGGGTGATCGCCGTCGAGGTGGCCCTCGTCTGCCTCGCCGGCGGCATCGTCATCGACGCCGTCGACCGCAACAGCCACACCCTTCTCGCCATCATCACCGTGATCGCCCTGGTAGGGCTGGCGGGCACGTTCGCGGCCAGCCGGTTCCAGGAGCGCGACACGGATGGTGCTGAAGACAGGAGCGCGGACGGGTGCTGACCACATGAGGTTCGCGGCCGAGGCGGTGATGGTCGCCGGTGCGGTCATCGCGGTGCTGGCCGGGATCGGGCTGCTCCGGTTCTCGACGCCGTTCGCACGGATCCAGGCCGCCGGCAAGGCAAGCCCGGTGGCTCTGCTGCTGATGTCGGTGGGGGCGGCTCCGCTGCTCGGATGGCGCGGATTCGCCTACCTGGCCATCGCGGCGGGCGCGATGATCGTCACGCTGCCCATCGTCGCACACCTGCTGCTGAGGGCTGTCCACCGGACCGGCAGAATCGGCCACTTAGCCATGGACGACCTGGCCGCCGACGAGCAGAGAGCCTCCGGGACCAGCGACCCCGACTGACCGAGGTCACCGGAATGAGGGCTGGGTCCTGCGCTCGGCCTCTAGGGCTGCTCGAAACGGAGATGCACGTCGGTGCCATGCGGACCCGAGTCGATGCTCGACTCGTCAGCCAGGGCTCGCATGATGGAGATGCCCATTCCCGACTCCCGGCCCAGGCGGACCGGCGTGTCCGAAGGCGTCGCCTGCAAGAGTGCGTCGGCGTCGAAGCCGGAGCCCTCGTCGCTGACCACGACTGACACCTGCCCGCCGGAACGCTGGCAGCTGACCCGCACCCGGCGGATGCAGCCCGAGCGGATGTGGGCCTGGATCGCGTTGGTCGTCGCCTCCGACACCGCCACCCGGAGGTCGTCCACGCGCGGCGGCTCCAAACTCGGATCGAGCTCGGCCGCGGCAGCCACCACCACCCGGACCAGCGACACGTAGTCGGGCCGGGGAGGGATCTCGATCTCGATGGTGTGGTTGGCCACGCCGCTCATGGCGTCACCGGAGCCGAGGGCGCCGGCTCGGACCCGGCCGCGCTGTCGATCGAATCGTGGAACGCAATGATCCTGTCGAGGTCACAGAGTTCGAAGACCCGGCGAATCCGCCGCGACGGGCACACCAGCGCCAACTCGCCGCCCCTCTGGCGCAGCCGCTTCAGCGCGCCGACGATCGCACCCATGCCGAAAGAGTCGACGAAGTCCAACTCGGAGAGATCGATGAGCAGCCCGCGGGCACCGTCGGCCACCTCCTTGACGACGGCCTGGCGCAGGTCGGGGGCACCGACCACATCGAGCTCGCCGCCGACGCTGAGAACGGTCCACGGAAGCCGTTCGGAGCGCTGGATCGTCACGGACACAGAAAAAAACGCTACCGCCTGAAGGGACTGGCAATACGTCCGCGGGAATGCCCGCCCAGCAGTCCCCATAGGTGCGGTCGGTCCGGGCGGCTTTCCGTCCGCGCCGAGACCGCTAGCCACCCCGCTGTGACATCTTTCAAGCCTTGCAAATATCTTCCATGTTTTTCCGATCCGCGAGCCGCTGTGGCTATTGCGGCGGCCAATAAAGGACCGGACTCTGATTTCCCTTCCGGAACTCGATCACGCGCCCTGATGGCCCCACCCACACGTCGTGGACTGGTCCGACCGTCAGCGGCTCAGCGGTGAATGCCCAACGCCCGTCGTCCCGCTGGATCCAGTCACCGATCACCATCGCGGCGCGTGTGATGCCTCGATGCACGGCGACGGCGTGACCGATTCCCTCCCACGCCACCCGCTGCGGGTTGATCCTCCACCAAGCCCTCGTCGCATCGACCAACTCGGTGAGAGACATTCCCTCCCTGTAGCCGATGCCGGCGCGGTAGTTGCCGGGCTCGATCTCGTGGCGGTCCGCAAGCCATGGCCCGAGTCTGATCATCAGCACCCGCGGCGCGGCTCTTGTGTGGGATGTGCTTTGGCCCATGCTGACAGTATGGCCCGAGTCTGATCATCAGCACCCGCGGCGCGGCGGTTCGGAGCGATCGACTGGCTGGCCTGCCCGTACCGCACACTCGACCACAGGTTGCTCAACGAGGTTGCCCGCACCAGTCAAGCTCCGGCAAACAGGTCGGCGAGAACCCCGAGTGGGCGGGTAGGGCAATCCCGGGGCCCAGCATCGCCGACACCTTCAAACGGACGTTCTACCAGATGATCTTCAAGTTCCAGATGGGCCTCCACGCGAAATGCGCAGGAACAGTGTTGGCGCTTCCGCGCTGCCTGTGACGGCGCTTCCGCGGTGCCTGTGACGGCGCTGGGACTACTCCAAGCGCATCGTGGCCTGGGCCTCGAAGGTGGCGTCGCCCACCAGCGGTCCCACCAGCGGAACGTCGGTGTCCTCCACGTACATCAACTCCACGATCGCCCGGCCGCCGGCCCGCCGCACCGACACCGTCAGCCGTGTTGGGTCCAGGTCGGCTGCGGCCAGCGCGGCGGAGCGCACTTCGCCGTCACTCACGCCGACCGCCGCCGAGCGCACCGCTTCCCGGGCCGCGTGCGTGACCAGCACCCGGGTCCGCACCAGCAGACCCACCTGCACGACGGCCAGGAGCATCAGCGCGAAGAACGGCACCACCAGGACGAACTCCACCGTCGCCTGCCCCGATTGCCGGCCGCGTCCCGCCCGGCGAGCGGCGCTGGAGCCGCTCACTTGACCATGTTGGCGACGGTGTCCACCATCTTGTCGAGCAGCCACCCGATCCTGCCCGAGCCGGTCGCCCAGGTCAGCAACAGCAGCGCCACTGCGGCGGCGCCGACGAGGACGAGGGCGTACTCGGCGGTGGTCTGGCCCCGCTCGTCACGGCGCCAAAGCGCCGAGACAAGGAGCGTCATCACCGCCGTCCAGATGCGCAGGAACATGGTCACTCCTCTCAGGGCGCGAAACCCAAGTCAGAGACGGCCGTCAACAGCAGCGGGACGACGGTGAGCAGGCAGAAGGCGGGCAGCACGCAGAACACGAGCGGGAACAGCATCAGTACCGGGGCGCGCCGGGCGGCCTCCTGCGCCCGGACCCGGCGACGGCGATGAGCCTCATCGGCAGCTCGCTGCAGCGCCGGCCGGAGCGGTGCTCCATCGATCTCGGCCGCGGTCACCGCGTACACGACCGGCGAGACGCCGGCGCCCAGGCTCTCTCGCAGCCTTCGCACCGAGTCGACGAAGGGCTCCCCGGCCGAGGTGCGCCGCACCACTGCCAGCAACTCCGACCGGAACGGCTCCGAGACTCGGGGACCGATGTCGGCCAGGGCCGTCACCGTGGGCCTGCCCGTCCCGACCACCAGCCCGAGCAGGTCGATCACCTCCGGCAGATGGCGCTCGACCTCCAGCACCCGCCGGCGTCTGCGGGATCGGCGCCGGACGACGACTGCACCCACGATTCCTGAGAGCGCGAGCAGGCCGGCGGCCGGACCGAGCGCTACGGCCGCGGCCGCGGCCACGAGCGCCAGGGTTCCGACCAGCGCCTCGTCCTCGGGCTCGACCGCACCCCCCGACAGCCGCCGCCCCAGTGCCGACAGAGCACCGGCGGGGTTGCGGCCCGCGGGCCGGGCGGCGCCGCGAAGGCGGCGACGGGCGGCGCGGCTGGCTGCCGCGGCTGCATCGACGAGCGTCAGCAAAAGCAGGGCCGCGGCGACCGCCGGCACGAGCCCTACGCCCACCGGGCCACATCCCGGCTCAGTCGGGCCATCCACCAGAGGCCGAGACCTTCCAGTGCCAGGCCGGCCACCAGCGACACGATCCCGACCGGCGTAGCCAGCAGCCCGCTCATCGCGTCGGCGTCGACGAGCGTGACGACGACCGCGAAACCGGCCGGAGCAGCCGCGACGACCATTCCGGAGGTGCGCGTCTGCGAGGTCAGCGCCCGGATCTCGTCGCCGAGGGACTGCCGCTGGCGCAGCGACGCGGCCGCCCGATCGAGACTCGCGGCCATGGCCGCGCCCGAGGTGTGACCCAGCACCAGCAGGGCGGCGGCCGCCCGGCGGTCGGGTGCGCCGGCGGCCCAAGCGTCGAGGGCATCGGCGAGGCTCAGGCCCCCGCGGACCCTGCTCACCACCGCACGCAGGCCGGTCTCGGGGAGCTCAGCGGCCACGCCGTCGAGGGCGGTCAGCACGGAGGCGCCGGATCGCAGGGCCCGGGCCGTCAACTCGAGCGCCTGCGGTATGGCGTCGGCCTGCTCGGACCGCCCTCTCCACCGTCGCGCCGCAGCCACCAACCGGGTGGACCCGGTGCTCCGCGGCGCGCCACCCTGCAAGCGACCCCTGGGCCCCGCCTGCGCCAGATCGGGGGCCAACGCGACGAGCAGCAGGACGGCGGCCAGCACCGCAGTCACCTCCCGGCCTCCAGACACTTCTCGACCTCCAGGCACCTCCCGGCCTCCAGGCGGGCGGCTCGGGTGATGGGCGAGCAGACCTCGGCGTCGCCGGCCAGCAGGCGCACCCGGTCGTGGTCCGCCACTTCAGCGACGGCGGCGATCCGCCGGGCGCCGCCGGGGGACCTTCCCAGATGCACTACGGCGTCGATGGCGGCGGTCACATGGTCCCGGACCGCCTCCACTCCCAGGCGCTCGTCGGCTGCCGCGGCAAGCGCGGCCAGCCGGCGCAGAGCGTCGACCGGACCGTTGGCATGCACCGTGGAGAGGCACCCGGCGTGGCCCGTGTTCAGAGCGTGCAGCAGGTCGAGCGCCTCCGGGCCCCGCACCTCGCCCACCACGAGCCGGTCGGGACGCATCCGCAGCGCGTTGCGCACGAGGTCCCGGATCGTCACTGCCCCTCCTCCCTCGCGGGACTCGGGCCGGGCCTCCAGCCTCACCACGTGGGGATGCTCCAGCTGCAGTTCGGCGGCGTCCTCGATGGTGATGACCCGGTGATGGTGGCTCACCCGGCCGGCCAGGGCGTTGAGCAGGGTGGTCTTGCCCGCTCCCGTGCCGCCACTCACGACGAGATTGGCCCCCCGGTCCACAAGCTCCTCGAGCAGAGCCACCACTGGCGGGCCCGCGAACATCTCAAGGGCCACGTCGGGCACCACGAAGCGGCGGATCGTCACATAGGGGCCGTCGACGGCCACCGGAGGAACGGCCACATGGACCCGGGAGCCGTCGGGCAGGCGACCGTCCACGCAGGGGGTCAGCTGATCGACCCGGCGGCCCAGCGGGGACACGATTCTCTCGATGACCAGATCCACGGCGGCCCGGTCCAGCGACACCCCGCTCCGGCTCACGGTGCCGCCCCGCTCGATCCAGACCGGCCCCGGCCCGTTGATCATCACCTCGCTCACCGACGCATCGGCGAGCAGCGGCTCCAGGGGGCCCAGGCCATGCACCCGGGCCGCGACCCGGGCCACCACGTCGTCGAGCACATGCGTCGGGGTGAGGGGGGCCAGGGAGCGGACGATGCCCGCGATGTCGACCGCAGGCATCGGGCCCTCGGCAAAGGTGTCGATCACCTTGCGATGCACGGCCTCCACCAGCGCCGCGGAACCGTTGGCGTGGGCCCCGCCGACCCATGCGGGGCCCACGCGCGATTCTCGAAGCGTCGCCGCCGCGCCTCCGGTCATTCCGGCAGCTCGAAGCGTCGCAGCGGCGGGGGAAGCATGCTCACGATGGTCCCCGCGTCCACCGACCGGGCGACGCGGGGATCCCAGGCCACCCGCTTCACGCTGGAGGCGCCGACGGCGGCGGCCACGTCCCGCACCCGCAGGGCCCGGCCCGGCTCCTCGACCAGGACAACCGAGTCGTAGGGACCGGACGTTCGCTGGGCCCGGTTCAGGGCGAGGTAGCAGGACCGCAGCACGCACACCGGCCGGTGCGAGGCGGCGAGGTCGGTTCGCAGCTCGAACGGGTCCAGGCCGGCGTCCACCACCACCGGACCGATGCGGGCCAGCATCTCGAGCGCCAGCACCAGCCTCGACCGCTGGTTCTCGCCGTCTGCGGTCTGAGCGGCCAGCGCGGGCTGGGTGCCGTCGCGCAGCAGTCGCAGACCCGGAGCCACGTCCTCGAGCAGCCTGCCGATGGCGTCGGCCGCGACGCCGTCCCCCGCGGCCACCCAATCGCCGATGCCGGGCTCCGGCGGCGCCGCGCCGGCGATCATGCCGAGCAGCGCCGGCTGGTCGCCGGTGAGGTCCACCAGCGTGGTCTCCCGGTCTTCTGAGGCCAGGCGGACAGCGGTCGCGGCGGCCACCACCGACGTGCCGACCCCGCCCTTGACGGACCAGTACCAGATGATCATTCGCTCCTCCCGCACGTAGGCGTGCCTTGACGGCGGGACTTGGAGCGCTGGGGCTCAGCGCACGCTGAGCGCTCTGGCGGCCGTCCCGGCATCCAGCGAACCGGACCGGCGACAGCACTCTACAGGAGTTCTCAGCTATTGCAACCTGATTGGATGGCTATTCGATCATTCCCATAATCTTCGCGCCCGAGTGAAGCAGCTTCTCGGCCGGCTCGTCGTCGAGCAGCGGCACGAGGAAGGACTCGATCCCGTGCTGTGCGGCCAGGCTGTGAAGCTCCTCGGCGCACTCGCCCGGGGTGCCGGCTATCACGAAGGGCAGCGCCCACTCGTCGCGCACGTGCTCGGCCGCGGCCTCCAGACCGTCGGCCAGTGCCGCCCTGATCACAGCCGCGTCCGCTTCGCTGAGCCCGATGGCCTCCTGCACTTCAGGAGGCGTATCGACCAGCCGGTAGGTCATGTGGGGCTTGACCGCGGCCATGGTGTCGTCGTCGGTCACCAGCATCGTGGAGTAGGCGATGCGGGGGTCGTTGCCGGCGGCCCGGCCCGCGGCCCGGATCCGCTCCACCGCCGCGCCGACGTTCGGCTTGTACAGGAAGTCCACAAGCACCCCGTCGCAGGCGGTGCCGCCCAGCTCCAGCATTCTGGGTCCCCGTCCGGCCAGCCAGATCTCGATGCCGACCCGGGCATTCAGCAGCGAGGCCTCGCTCAGCCTCACGTGGGCGCCCTCGACGGTGACGGTCTCTCCCGAGAACAGGCGCCGGCAGGCGGCGACGGTCTCGCGCACCGCGGCCAGGGGCCGTTCACGGGCGATGCCGAGGGGGTCGAGCGTGAGGCTGCCTCCGGCGCCGACGCCGAGGAAGGCCCGCCCCCCCGACAGCTCGTCGAGCGAGGCGATGGCCCCGGCGGTGGCCCCTGCGTGGCGGGTGTAGGGGTTGGTGATGCCCGGGCCGACCTCGAGGGACTCGGTCGCTGCCGCGACGGCGGTCAGCGCCACGTACACGTCGCTGGCCGCGAGCCCCTCGTCGTAGACCCAGCAGCGCTCGTAGCCGAGGCTCTCGGCCAGCCTGGCAAGCTCGACCGCCCGCTCGACCGGCCCATGGGGCAACACGTTGAACTCGGGCCGGACCACGGAACCCACCCTATTGTCGGAGGCGGGCTTGGACGGCCTCCAGCACTCCGTTGCCCACGGCCAGGGCCTTGTCGGAGATCTTCCAGCACTCGGCGGGGTCGCCGCGGGGATCGACGTCGCCGATCTTGAGGCCGGCCGGCACCCGCGTGCCGGGGCGGATGGCACCCCTCACCACGCCGTCGAACAGCGCCCGGACGGTCGCACCGCCCACCGCCCCGAGCGGCTGACCGCCGCTGACCATGTCCCCGATGGCGATTCGCCACTCGACGGCCCCGGCAGCGGGCGCTCTCACGACCCGGTCGGCTGACCGACCCCCGAGTTCGGCGGGTATGCCTGTGTCGGGCTGGGCCTGCCCGGTCCAGATCACCCGGCCCAGGCTCGGCCCCCGCATGGTCTCGACCACCGCGTGACAGTCGACGCCCGCGGTGAACCCCGGCCCCAGGGCCACGACCGACCCGGCGTCGTCGATTGAGGTGTCGATGTTGCGCTTGGCCATCCTGGCGTCCACCACCACATCGGGCGGGGCGCGGTCCAGCGACGGCAACTCGGGGTCGACGAGCACGGCCACATCACCCTGTCCGGCGACCGCCAGAGCCTCCGTGGTCGACTCGGCCCGCACGCCTCTCATTCCCTGCACGATGATCTCACCGTCGGTGACCGCCGTCGACAGCGACACCGAGCGGCGCACGGTCAGAGGCTCGGGCAGCTCCAGCACCACCACCGGCCAGCCCTGCCTCGCGAGGTGCCAGGCGACTCCAGTGGCCAGATCGCCCCCGCCCCGCAGCACGCACAGCGGCTCACGTACGGCGATGGGCGACCACCTCGGCCATGATGCTCAGCGCGATCTCCTCGGGCGTCTCGGCGCCCATCTCGATGCCGATGGGGGCATGGACCCGGTCCAGCGCGGCAGGATCGACGCCATCGGCTTCGAGTCGGGCCCGGGTTGTGGTCCAGCGGCGCTCGCTGCCCATGACCCCCACGTAACCGGCGCCGGTGGCCAGCAGGGCGGGCAGGGCCGCGGCGTCCACGTCGACGTTGCGGGTCACCAGCACCACCGACACGTCCTGGTCCAGGGTTCGCCCCTCGAGCAGATCGTCGACCGATCCGATGACCAACTCGTCCGGGGCGCCGTCGCCGGCATCGCCGCCGGGCACTCCCGGGTCCGGCCCCTCCGGCGAGTCGCCGTCGACCATCGGGCGGTCGTCGGTGGCCACCACCCGGAAGCCCAGCCAGCCGGCGAGCTGGGCCACAGCCCGGCCCACGTGTCCGTATCCCATGACGATGACGGTGGGTTTGGGCATGTGCGGCTCCACGAATATCTGAACGTCGCCCCCGCAGACGCCGGGATCGCCCCGGCCGGGATCGACTAGACGGTACGACAGCACGCGGCAGCGGCCGTCAGCGAGCGCGGCGACCGCCTCCGACACGACGCGGGCCTCCATCTCTCCCCCGCCGACGGTGCCCGAGATGCTGCCGTCGCGGAAGACCAGCATCTTGGCCCCGGCCCGGCGGGGCACCGAGCGCGACGTGTCGACGACCGTGGCCGAGGCCACGGCCACACCGCCGTCCACTGCGGTGGCAAGCTGGCGAAGCAGGCTCACGACCAGCGCCTCACGCCTCTTCCGCACGTTCTGTGAGCAGATATGCCGCCATGAGCGGCTTCGTTGCTCACAGAACGCGGAGGGCGGCTCACGACCACAGCCTCGCAGCCTGCTCGAGGGTGCGGGCCCGCAGCTCGCCGATGTCGGCGCCGATCACCTCGCCGCCCTCGACGATCCAGTCCCCTCCCACCATCACGGTGCGCACATGGGAGGCGCTGCGCCACAGCACCAGCTGATCCAGCAGGTTGTGGGTCTCCACCGGGGTGGGCAAGCCCCGGGGACCCTCCAGGTCGACGAGCTGCAGGTCGGCGTGCCAGCCCGGCTCGAGCCGCCCCACCCGCTCCAGGCCGAGGGCGCGGGCAGATCCCTCGGTCGCCATGTGCAGGACGGTGGCCGCGCTGATCGCGCCGGGGTCGAGGGTGGCCGCCCGGTGCAGCAGGAACGCGCCCCTCATCACCGCGAACATGTCGTTGAGATAGCCGTCGGAGCCGAGCCCCACGGTGACTCCCCGTTCCAGCATTTCGAGCACCGGGGCGATCCCGCCGCCCACCTCGCAGTTCGAGAGCGGCATGTGCGAGACCCTTATGCCGGACCCGGCGATGATGTCGATCTCGCGGGGCGAGAGCTGCACGCACTGGCTGGCCTGGAAGCGGGGCGAGGCCACGCCGATGCGGTCGTAGAACTCCAGCGTGCGCACGCCGTGGTGCTCCTCGCACCAGCGTCCCTCATGGACTCCCTCGTTCACATGGGCGTGGCAGAACACGTCCAGGTCGGCAGCCGCATCGAAGGCTTGGCGGATGAAGGGCTCGGAGCAGGTGAACGTGGTGTGGATGCACATGGCGCCCG
Organism: Acidimicrobiaceae bacterium; assembly: GCA_009844405.1. Lineage (GTDB taxonomy): Bacteria > Actinomycetota > Acidimicrobiia > Acidimicrobiales > Aldehydirespiratoraceae > Aldehydirespirator. Next base: position 26,451 of record VYBO01000078.1, on the reverse strand, counting down.
ACACCCTCCCGTCGCGTCCGGCGCCCTCGCCCGCGCCGCGTGCTCTGCAGTCCTCGATGAAGCTGACGTTCTCGTCCAGGCCGGCCTGACCGTTGGCCTCACCCATCCGCTCGGTGGCCTCGAACGACAGCACCCCTCGCAGCCCGCTGCCGGCGACGGCCTCGCGCTGCGCGAGCAGCGCGCCACCCAGGGCGTTGGGGGCTTCGAGGATGTCGAAGAAGCTGGTCGTGCCGCCGGCGGCCATCTCGGCGGTCACCCAGGCGGCCGCGGCCGCGATCATCTCGTGGTCGAGGGCGTTCTCCACCAGTGGCCACCAGTAGTCGTCCAGGAAGCCCCAGAAGTCGGCGACCGGCACCGCCGGGGCGGGCACGCCGTGGGCCAGCACCCCGTACAGGTGCACGTGGGCGTTGACGAAGCCGGGCAGCAGCACACAGCCCGAGCCGTCGCAGAATTCGTCGCCGGGATACCGGGCCCGCAGGTCGACGATCCGGCCGGAGTCCTCGATCAGGCCGTCGACCACGCGCACCGCCCAGGCCCGGCGAGGCTCGTCCAGCGCCGCGGTCACGGCCCAGTCGGCCCCGATGATCATGGCGGCGGCGTTTCCCGCTCCTGTTCGCTGCGCTCACGGGCCGCTCGGGCCACGGCCTCGCTGAGCCCCTCGCGAATACCCAACAGAGCGCCGTCTACCCGCTCGGCCTCTGCGAGGCGGCGGCTTGCAGGGCGGCCCAGACCCGCTCCGGGGTGAAGGGCAGATCGTTTATGGCCACCCCGGTGGCGTCGAGGATCGCGTTGCGCACGGCCGGGGCCACGCCGTCCTTGGGTATCTCGGCCACCGCCTTGGCCCCGAACGGGCCGCTGTCCTCCATGGTCTGAACCAGGTAGACGACCGTGTCGGGCATCTCGTCGGCCCGGTAGATCTTGTAGGGACCGAACGACGGGTTGACCATGCGCCCCCCGTCGTCGAGCACGATCTCCTCGCAGTGGGCGTAGCCGAGGGCCTGGATCATGCCTCCCTCGACCTGGCCGCTGGCGGTGACCGGGTTGATGGCAACCCCGCAGTCCACCGCCATCACCAGCTTGGTCACCGTGACCTGGCCGGTGTCGACGTCCACCTCCACCTCGGCGAACTGGGCCGCGAACGGGGGCGGGCAGTCGGGTGAGACATGCGAGGCGGTGCCCATGATCTGCTCCTGCTCCTGCCAGTGCAGCGAGTCGAGGGCGATCTCCTCCAGCGTGACCGAGCGGCCGTCGGCCGCGTAGGCCCGGCGGTCCCGCAGCTCGATGGTGCAGGGCTCGTCCACCTCCAGCAGCATCGCGGCCCGCGCCTTGAGCCGCTCCCGCACCGCCTCCGCGGCCCGCAGCGCGGCCGTTCCCGAGATGTAGGTGGTCGACGAGGCGTAGGCCCCGGTGTCGAACGGGGTCATGTCGGTGTCGCTGGAGTACACCTTGATGTCGTCGAGGGGCACGCCGAGCACCTCGGCCGCGATCTGGCCGATCACGGTGTCGGCGCCGGTGCCGAGGTCGGTGGCCCCGATGAGCATGTTGAACGACCCGTCGTCGTTGAGCTTGATGGAGCAGCCGCCCATGTCCAGGAACGGGATGGCCGTGCCGTGCATGCAGAAGGCGAAGCCGATCCCCCGCCGGATGTTGGGCCGGTCGGCGGGCGCCTTCCAGGCGGCGTCGTTGCGGCGGTTCCAGTCGACCTCGCGCATCCCTTGGGCCACGCACTCCTCGATGCCCGACGACATGATCCTCGGGTACTCGTCGAGCTCCTCCTCGGCCACGGCCCGCTCGCCCAGATGGGGGGCGATGTCCATCTCGTCGCCCACCTTCACCCAGTTGCGCCGCTTGAACTCGATGGGGTCGAGGTCGAGGGCCCGGGCGATGTCCTCCATGTGGGCCTCGAGCGCGAACTCGGCCTGGGGCGCTCCGTAGCCCCGGTAGGCGCCCGGCACCGGGATGTTGGTGTAGACGACGTGGCAGTCGAAGCGTTTGGACGCGGCGTTGTAGGAGGTGAGGCCGCGCAGCCCCGACACGATCTGCACGGTGAAGCCGTGGGTGCCGTAGGGGCCGGTGTTGCCGATGATGCTCATGTCCTGGGCGAGCAGCCTGCCGTCGCCGTCGACCGCGGTGCGGTAGGTGATGGTCTGGGGGTGGCGGGTGCGGCTGGCGTAGAACTCCTCGGCCCTGTCCAGCTCGAGGCGCACCGGGCGCCGGGTGGCGATGGCGAGGTGGGCGACGATGTCCTCGATCAGCATCTCCTGCTTGGCCCCGAAGCCGCCGCCGATGCGGGGCTTGATCACCCTGATGTCCTTGATGTCCATGTCGATGAGGGGGGCCAGCATCCGGCGGGTGTGGAACGGCACCTGGGTGGCGGTGCGCACCACCATGCGCTCGTCGGAGTCGAGCCAGGCCATCGAGATGTGGGGCTCGATGGGGCACTGCTGGACCTGGTGCACCCTGAACGTCTGCTCGAAGACGTGGGGCGCGGCGGCCAGGTTGCCCTCGACGTCGCCGCGCTTGGCCGCGATGTGGTGCACCAGGTTGCGCTGGGGATCGCAGATGTGGGTGGTGTCCTCCTCGTCGTGGACCTTGGGGGCGTCGGGGTCCATGGCGAAGCGCTCGTCGAACACTGCAGGCAGCACGTCGTAGGTGACCTCGATGAGCCGCACGGCCTCCTCGGCGGCCTCGACGGTCTCGGCGGCCACCGCGGCCACCCGGTCGCCGACGTGGCGGACCCGGTCGTCGAAGCTGACCTGGTCGTAGGGGTGGGGGTTGGGCCAGCTCTGCCCGCCGGAGGCGTACTTGACCCTCAGGGTGTTGCCGTGGTGAAGCACCGCGTGCACGCCCGGCACGGCTCGGGCCGCCGAGTCGTCGATGCTGACGATGCGGGCGTGGGCGTGGGGGCTGCGCAGCACCTTGGCGTAGAGCATTCCCCGGGGCTCGATGTCGTCGGTGAAGGCGGGGTTGCCCTTGGCGAGGCGCACGGCGTCGACCTTGACCTCCGGCTTGCCCACGACGGCCATGTCGGGAACCTCGCGCGACGGCACCAGACGGGGCACCGCGTGGGGCGCTTCGGGCGCCGGGCTGCCGGTGGGAGGCTCAGCAGGCGGGCGAGAGCCGTCGGTGAGCGAGTCGATGACCAGCGGTGCGAACGGCTCGGTCTCGGTGCCCCGCAGCACTGCCGCAGTCCGCTTGACGGCCTCGACCGGCTTCACGTAGGCGGTCTCGCGGTCGAGGATGCCCGAGAGCATGTCGCGGATCTCATCCTCGGAGGGGTCGGGGTTCTCCTCCAGCAGCGCCAGAGTGCCCAGGATCATCGCCCCCGCCGAGTAGCCCGACTGGAAGGCGCCGACCGCCACGAAGGCGGTCTGCACGGGATGCAGGTCCGGCGAGACGTTGAGCGACTCGACGGTGGTGACCGAGTGGCCGTCCGCCGACGCTGCCAGGATGACATCGCTGGAGGCGAGACGGCCGTCATACAGCACCGCGGCCGCGCCCGTCTCGCCGCTGTCGGAGCCGTAGTGCACCGAGAACATCCCCAGCCGTCGCAGTGCCTCACGCAGCGTGTGGTGCGGTTCCACGGTTGCCGTGACGGGAACCCCATTGAGTTCGAAAGTGACGTCGAGAGTCATAGGTGCAACTCCTGCATCACCCGGGCGGTGAGCGTGCCCGCCAGGTGGAGGCGATACTCGCGGCTGCCCCGGAAGTCTCCGGCCGGGTTCAGGCCGGAGGTCGGGTCACCGACATCGACCAGCACAGGATGGTCGGCCACGCCGGTCAGAGCCACGGCCGCGAAGCCCTCGATACGGCGCCCGTAGGCCGCGACGATGGGCACGTCGGCCGGGGTGCGGCCGGTGCGAGCGGTTGCGGTGCGCCCCGAAGGATCGACGGTGACCGCGGTGACAAGCGACCCTCGGGGCACTCCCGTGGCGAGCAGCCCGGCCAGGCCGGACTCCGCCGCGGCAGCGCTGGAGCCAACGAGTTCCACTTGGGCGTCGTGGGCGAGCAGGGCGGCCAGCAGGAGGCTCTCGGACGAGGCCTTGGCCACGAGTCCGCCGACGGTGGCCAGCGTCCGCAGTGTGGACGGCTGCTCGGCTCGGGCCAGATCCCGCAGCGAATCACCGAGCAATTCGCAGCGCCGGACAGCATCCAGGGTGGCGGTGGCCCCAATGCGCACCCGACCGGCGTCGGTAGCCGCGATCGTGTCGAGCCCCAGGGCCTGCAGATCCACGGCCTCCAGGTCGGACGGCTCCCGGTCGGCGTTCAGCATCGTCCCGCCGGCGAGCGCCACCCGCCGCGGCGAGCCCAGCAGCTCAAGCGCTTCATCCAGGGACGCGGGACGGTGATATTCGGCAACCAGCGGCACGAGCCTCAACGCTAGCAATCCACCGCGCAGAATCTCGCAGCGAAGCCAAGGTGGGCAAGTTGCTCGGCGCCGAAGCACGGGCGGAGGCTGCTGATGGGTTCAGGCGCCTTCGTATAGGCGGTCGAGGTCGATGAGTTCTACGTCGGCGCGGCGACGGGAGACGGCCTCCAACTCGGTGCTGAAGCCGTCCATCGAGAAGAGCAGCCGTCTGGCCTCGGGCGCCAGCGACACCGCCTTGCGCCCGTCGAGGATTCCGGCGACGCGGTCTAGACGGACCAAGTCCTCGGCGCCAAGACGAGACGCCTTGGCCTCCCCGAGCACCTGGATCCTCGTCTGGCGCCGGGCGCCCGCCGCAGCGGGCGACGAGGCCGCGGCCACGTCCAGTTCGAACGACTGGCGGCGGCGCCGGTCGTTGACTTGCACTCGCCGGGCGCTGGAGACCGGCCCGCCGAGGGTCTCGTCGGAGGCATAGCTGTCCACCCAGCGACGGCAGAGAGACTCGAAGTGGGGACCGACGATCTGGGACCGGTAAGTGTTCGCGGCGGCAGCCCAAACCTCGGCGAAGCGGCGTTCTTCGAGCATGGCGCGACTGCGGCGCGTCACCAAGTGATGGAATCGCACAATCGGATCCGCTATCCGGTACGCCGGCCGCCTGGCTGTGAGCAGATCGTCGTCGCGGACCACGAACCCGGCGGTGGTCATGACGTTCAGCTGGTGCATGATGTCTGCGGGCGCGCGGCCCACCGTCTCCGCGATGCGGCCCTGTGAGGCTCGCCCGGCGGCGATGGCCTGAAGCAGCGAGTAGTAGGGGGCCTCCACCGTAACCCTCGGATCCTCCCGCAGTAGGTATTCGTCCTCCCGGAAGAGCGCATGCGACGGATTGAGCACAGTGGCGTAAAGCCAATCAGCCAGCTGGTCGAGCTGTTCGGGAACCCCCGCGGCAGCGGTGAGATCCTTGTAGCCCGCCGCGCCGCCTACAACGGCGTCCACACCCAGGGCTGCCGCCGGGTTGGCCATGCCCCAGAATCCGCGCGCCTGTCGGAAGTCGAAGGGCGCCAGGACCATGTCCAGCGCCGCCCTGCCCCGCATCGGCGAAGATCCGCTGAGGATCCCGGTCATTACCGACATGGCCGACCCGCACACGATCACCGACACCGGCGCCTCCCATGCGGAGCCGCGGCTTCCACCCGCCGCCTCATCCATGAGGGCCTGCACGCACGAATCCAACTCGGAACTTCCTTGGCGGAGGTAGGGGTACTCGTCCAGCACCAGGATTCGGGGCCCTCGGGCCTCTCTTCCCAGTGCGTCGATTGCGTAGCCCAGCGCGGCGGTCCAGTCGTCGAAGCGCAGCGGCGGAACGCCGGGCTGATGCCTGCCGACGGTGTCGGCGAAGTGCTCGAGGGCCGTCCGGCGCTCCTCCTGCAAGGCCAGGTGGTACAGGCCGCCGACAGACTCGACGAGCCTGCGCAGCAGATAGCTCTTGCCGTACCGTCGACGGCCGTAGAGCAAGCCGAGCCTGAGCTTGGGTCCGGGCGCCGACACGAACCTGACGAGATCGTCCCATTCAGCCTCCCGGTCGTAGAGGCTCGCCGGACTGGGCACCCGGCCCGCGTTTCCCCCTGAACTCACAGCAACAAGTATAACTCCACTTATATGAAGTGAACTTACACAATTGTGCCAGGGTGCCGGTCGTGTGCCGGACAGCAAAGACCCGTCGACCAGCTGCCGCTGGACGAGGCGGGGCCAAGTTGGCAGGGCTCAGATCGTTCCGGGCACTGCCACGATGGCGTCGATCTCGATCAGCATCTCGGGTGTGGGGAGCCCGGTCCGGACAGTCGTTCCTGCCGGGAACAGCTGCTCGAAGCATTCCGCGAAGACGCTGTTCAGCCCGGCGAAGTTGCCCATGTCGGTGAGGCCTGTGGACACGCCGAACGCTCCGTCGTCCATCGCCCTGCGGACTTCGTCGCGGATGCCGGCCAGGGCCCGCGTTCCAGGCTCGGTGATGCCCGACCCGAGGAGGTGCCGCTGAATCGTGTTGTGCCCGACAAAGGCGGCGACGTTCGTCGCGACGCCGTGAGGCCGCCGCCGAGGGTGCCTCGCAGCGTTGTGGTTGTGCCCGACAAAGGCGGCGACGTTCGTCGCGACGCCGTGACCCGTCAGCGTCTCGCGGTCAGCTGCGGGTTGTGCGTGAGTCGATGCCGGCGCGGCTGAAGAGGCGGCGGGCGGCAGCGTCGGCTTGGGCCATGATGCGGCGCTCATCTGCGACAGCAAGCTCGCGGTCGCGCACCAAGATCCGCCCGTCCACGATCACATGTTTGAGGTCGCGAGGGCTGGCGTTGTAGACGAGGGCACTGTCGACTCGATGCACTGGCGCAACGAAGGGCGCCGTGAGATCCACAACCAGCAGGTCGCCACGCTGCCCTTCTGCGAGCGTCCCGTACGCGTCGGGCATTCCAAAGGCGGCGGCTCCTCCCCGACATGCCATCTCCAGCACCTCGCCAGGCTGCATGACCAGCGCATCGAGGTGATGCACCTTCTGCAGCAGCACCGTCGCCTTGAGCACCTCGAACATGTCCTGGCGGTTGTTGCTGCCCGGCCCGTCGCTGGCGAGCGCCACCGTGATGCCGCGGGCCCGCATGTCGGGCACCCGGGCCACGCCCGACGCCAGATACATATTCGACACGGGACAGTGCACCACTACCGAGCCGGATGCCGCAATCAGGTCGAGTTCGTCGTCGTCGAGCCACACGCTGTGGGCCAGTTGCAGATCGGGGCCGAGCACACCGAGCGAGTCCAGCCATTCGACGTGGCGCACACCCCGTTCGTCGAGGCTCATGTCGACCTCGACCGCCGTCTCCGCGCAGTGGATGTGGGTACCGCGACCCCAGCTGCGCGCTGCCGCCACCGTGGTGCGCATGGCCTCGTCGGAACATCCCCACGGGATGAGCGGCGCAAGCTCCACCCGCAGGCGGTCCTCATGTCGCCCGTCCCAGCGGCGGCGGGCTGAGTCGGCCCAGGCCACGGCCGCCTCGGCGGACTGCTCCAGCTCTGGCAGGTAGTTGCGATCAACCCAGCCGTGGGCCAGCAGGAACCGCACTCCAAGCTCGTCGGCGGCCCGGCACACCGCATCGTTGATGTCCTCGTCGGTCTGGATGTACTGGTGGTCGATCACCGCGGTGGCCCCGCCCCGCAGGTTCTCGACAAGCCCAGCGAGCGCGGCGGCGTGCACGATGTCGGCGTCGAGGTGCACGGCGGCCGGCCAGATGCACTCGCGCAGCCAGTCGAGCAGCGCCTTGTCGTCGGCCAGGCCCCGGAACAGCGACTGAAACAGGTGTGTGTGGGCGTTGGTCATCCCGGGCATGACCGCGCACCCCTCCGCGTCGATCACCTCAGCGGCCTGACGCAGGCGGGCCGCCGGAGGCTCCCCCGCGCCGATCTCCGCGACCCGGTTGCCCCGCACGTAGAGCCATCCCGGATCGTGGATCGCGGCACCGTCGTCGACGGTCACCACCGCGGCGCCGTGAACGAGCACGTCAGGCGTCACGAACGGGGCGTTCACAGGGTCCAGCCGGCGAAGGCGTCGATCACCGGCGCCAATTCGGCGGCACTCACGGAGTCCAGCCGGCGAAGGCGTCGATCACCGGCTTCATGTCGTCCATCAGCGGGTAGAGCACCGGACAGGTGACGCCGGCGTCGATGTACTCGGCCACCTTGTCGCGGCACTCCTCCGCGGTGCCGGCGGCCATCACCCGGCGCACCAGATGGTCGCTGATCAGCGGCGCGGCCTTGAGGTAGTCGGCTTCGGTGGCGGGCCAGCCGACCACCTCGGACACCCGCTCGATCAGGCCCGGATCGGCGCCGGAGGCGGCCATGATGTGCGGCTCGGTCCCCAGATAGTACGCCACCAGGGTCTTGCCGACGGTGAGCGCCTCGGCCGGGTCGTCGTCGGACAGGCAGCAGATCAACAGCTCGGGCCGGTCGATGTCGTCGATGGTGCGACCCGACCGGGCCGCCCCCACCCCGACGCGGGCCACCGCGTCGCGGATGTAGTCGGTGGGGACCACATAGTTGAGCATGGCCCCGTCGGCGATCTCGCCGGTCAGCTCCAGCATCCGCGGTCCGGTGGCGCCGATGTAGATCGGGATGTCGCGGGGCGAGGCATCGCCGTAGGCCACATCGAGGCGCACCCGGTCGAGCTGCACGAACTCGCCGTCGTAGCTGACCTCCTCCATCGTGAACAGCGCCCGGATCGCCTCGACGTTCTCGCGCATGGCGGTGAGCGGCTTGCGGCGGCCTGCGCCGACCCGCCCGGCGATCGGCTCCCACCAGGCGCCGAGCCCCAGCATCACCCGGCTGCCCCCGTCGGGCGCGGGGCCGGCGAGTTCGTGCATCGTGCTCCAGGTAGCTGCGATCACCGCCGGGTTGCGGGTGTAGATGGGCAGCACGCCGCTGGCGATGCGCAGCCGTTTGGTGGAGGCGAGCAGGGCGCTCATCATCACCACACAGTCGCGGGCCAGCCGGGTGTCGGCCTGCCAGATCTCGCTGAAGCCCCGCTCCTCGGCGTAGCGGGCCATCTCGATCTCGTAGGCGATGTCGTGCTTGTCCTGGAAGTAGAGCGCCATCCGCTGTGTCATGGCCACAAATTGTCTCACAGCTTCGCTCACGACCTACGATCGGCGGTGATGGGATCACATGCTGTCGAACCAGCCGGGATCGCTCCGCCAGCGGCGCGCTACGCCCACGCCGTGGTCACCACCGGAGCGGACAAGTGGCTGCACACATGCGGAATAGTGGCCACCCGGGCTGACGGGTCGATAGCCGATGACGTGGCCGGGCAGGCCCGAGACATATGGGGCAACGTCTCAACCATACTCGCCGAGGCCGGCATGGAACCGAGCGACATCGTGTCGGTGACCACCTACGTGGTGCCCGGACAGGATCTCGCCCCGGTGATGGCCGAGCGGGACCGGTTCCTCGGCGGTCGCCTGGCCGCTTCCACGCTGTTGATCGTTCCGGCGCTGGCCCAGCCTGCCTGGAAGGTCGAGATCGCGATCGTGGCCGCTCGCTGAGCCGAACTTCAATGAGTCATCCACCACAGAGGCGGTCGACCCATTGAAGTTCCGTCCGCACGGCGCTGGCCGGTTGCTGCGCCAGCCGCGCTAGGCCGCTATCGAGGCCACCTCGGCGGCTGCGCCGTCCACAAAGGCCGAGACCTCGGCTGGACTTCGCTGATCCACTCCGTAGAGGGCAATCCACCGCAGCCTCGTGCCCGGCGCACACAGGCGGGCGACCGAGCGCCCCAGGAGATGGCGTCCCGGCTCGCCCTGGAGCCAGTTCACCCAGCGCGTCGAGCCGTGAGTGGTCACCGCCACCAGGTGGCGGACGGTGCGCAGCGGCGACGTGGCGAGGTCGGCGGCGCCGTCGATCCACGCGACGAGCTCGCGCTGGACCCAGCTCAGCATGGGCGCCGGCAGGCCGCCCCACCAGGTGGGGTAGACGAACACCAGGCCCTGGGCGCCGGCCACGCTCACGCCGTCGATCGACTCGCCCTGCGTCAGCCGCACGACCTGCGCGTCGTGGCCGGCCCGTTCCAGGGTCTCGACCACGCGGTCGAGCAGCGCGACGTTCAGGCAGTCCTGCTGCGGGTGGGCGTGCAACACGACGAAGCGCACAGCCGGAGGGTACCCACCGCGGCCGCCCGGACGTGGCAGCAATGGACTGAAGGCACCGCATCTCGCCGTCGAACGCGTCGTGGCGGCTGCCTTGCTTGAGATCGATGTGAATGGTGAGGCTTGAGCCGCGCCAGCGGCGTCGCTCGGCGTGAAGGCAGCGGGACATCGATGCCGCCCTGGCTACTCGCTACTCGGCTCGCGCCGCTGATGCTTGGCTAGGCCTGCAAGCAACAGGCCCTGCGCTTCCCGAGCACCGACATCCAAGAACCCGTCCGGCCAGTCCTCACTGAGGCCGGGCTTGCCCTCCTTCATCTCCTGCTCCGCGAAACTTCGCCGGTGGTCCGCAAGCCCGGCTGCCGGCAATCCGACGTGAACGCCTTGTACCGACGTTGCCTCACCGGAGACGGCTCCTCGGATTGACTCCAACTGTGTTCCGCTCACGTAACCAAGTCTCGAGCGCACCTGCAATCGCCAAACAGGCCCCCAGACGTGCGTCTCGACCACAACCGGAAAGGGAAGCCGCGACTGCTCGGGACTCAAGACGGCATCGGCGTCGTCCGCTAGTTCTGGGTAGGTGTGTGTGAGCATGATCTGTGCCACGTTCATGTCAGGGGCGACGCCACGCACCAACGCCAACCTCTTGCGGCCCCTGTGCCCGGGAGGCGGTTCGACGATGCGGAGATCACCGCGCTGCACGAGTGAGTGCGGCAGCGGGGCCACATCTGCCGCGTAGAGCGATGCAGCCTCCAAGACGGCATGGAATGCGGTCATTGCAGGGTCTCGCCTAGCGCCGCGCTCGCCTCTTGGTGTACAAGCCAAGCAGCCTCGTCCAAGAGGGTCTCCTCCACATTGGGCCTCAACTCTCTGTCGATTCGGTCGAGGACGGCCTTCTTGCGGTCTGCGACCCAGGGACGCGAACGGCTGAGACGCTGGGCGTTCTCATCGTCTGCGAAGCCTTGCATCTTGCACACGAACACAGAGGCCCCGCGGATAGGAGGGCGACCCGGCCCATACGGGGCGGGGCCGTGGCCCGAGCGGCCCGTGAGCGAAGCGAACAAGAGCGGGTATGACCACCCTGCGACGCGATTGGCCGCCGATCAATCCGCGCTCGCTCTTACTGGAGAAGGGCTTGCCATCTCGGCGTCGTACATTGGCGTCGGCGACGAGGAACCATGAACCGGCCGAGTACTGGAAGCCCAGCAGGCGTCGCATGTCGTCCCAGCCTGTCATCACAAACCCGCCAATCCCGATACAGCGCCGATTCCAATGATGAGAAGCGCCGCGACGATGAGACTAGCTGGGCCGAGCCCTTCTAGAGTCCTTGGGGTGGACCTGCGGGACTGGATAGTCGGCGACTTGAGGTCGCTCGGAGCCAAGCTGGACGGCGGCGTGCTGGGACGCATCCCGGCGGAGCGGCGACGGGAGCGGGTCGGCGGCGGCGGGATCGCCCCCGTCTACGTCCTGTGGCACCTGGCCCGGCATCACGACGTGGCGGTGAACGGCGTGCTGCGGGGAGTTGGAGCCGTCGTGGACGGCTGGACCAGCCGGCTGGGAATCGACGGCGACCTGTGGCGGGGGCTGGCCGAGGGGGAGGACACCGACCTGGTGGACGTCTTGGACCCCGAGGCCGTCGGCGGCTACACACTGGCCGTGATCCAGTCGACCGCCGGCTGGCTCGCTGATCGCGGGCTGCCGCCGATGGACGAGCGGCCCGACACTGCCTCGGCGCTGGCTGCTATCGGCACGCCGGAGGATCGCTTCGACTGGCTTTACGCCATGTGGGACGGCAAGCCGACCGCATGGTTCCTCCAGTGGAGCGCGGTGGGGCACGGCATCAACCATCTGGGCGAGCTGGTCTCCATCCGCAACCGGATGGGCCTCAGTCCCTTCTAGAACCTCGGTTTCACAAGGCCCGGTGGTCGCTGTCCTGGGAGGAATGCCATCGCAGGACCCGCCTCTCGACGGCGATCAGCAGCAGGACGAAGGCCACGCCGATGAAGGCCAGCACGAAGACGCTGCCCCACAGCTGATCCACCAGCAGCCGGGACTGAGCGACCCGGGCCGCGTTGCCGAGCCCTTCCCTGGAGTTGAAGAACTCACCGACCACCGCTCCGACCAGGGCCAGGCCGACGCAGATGCGGCCCGCGGCGAAGAGATACGGCAGCGAATGGGGGATCCTGAGTCGCCAGTAGATCTCCCACCGGCTGGCATTCACCGATCGCAGCAGTTCGTGCGTCTCGCTGTCGATCGAACGCAGTCCGATGAGGGCGTTGGCCACGAACGGCACCCACGCGAACAGCATGGCGGTGAGGATCTTCGGCCAGGGCGAGAACCCGAACCACAGCAGGAAGATCGGCACCAGCACCGCCACCGGCGTCGACTGCATCAGCACGATCACCGGCATCGTCGCCCGTTCGACGAACTGGGAGTGGGCCATCCAGGTGGCCACGAAGAGGGCCGCGAAGAAGGCGATCCAGAACCCCCAGAACGCCTCCTGAATCGTCACCAGCCCGTTGCGCGAGTAGAAGCCCGGATTCTCGACCACATGGATGATCACGTCGGACGGCAGCGGCAGCGTGAGGGGTCGAAGGTTGCGGACGACGACGTATAGCTCCCAGCCCACGAAGAAGGCGGTCAGACCGGCGAAGGGCGCCACCAGGAGGGCGGCTCGCCGGACCGGCCGGCGGGGCGCCTCGGGCGGCTCCTCGACCCCGAACTCCGGGTCGAGGCCCGGCTCCCCGCTCCCTTCAGGTTCGGGCCGACCCGGAGCAGGCGACGCGGTCCAGCCCGTCAACTCGACCAACCCCGCCTGAGTGCCGCCCGGACCTCGCCCAGCACACGGTGATAGTCGTCGCTGTCCTCCACCTCGGCGTGGCGAGGCCTGGGCAGGCCGACATCGATGACCTCTGTGATGCGCCCCGGCCTGGAACCCAGGACGGCCACCCGGTCCGACAGCACCACCGCTTCGGGGATGGAGTGCGTCACGAACAGCACGGTGCTGCCGATCCGGCCCCACAGGTGCAGCAGAAGGTACCGCATGTCGGCCCGGGTGATCTCGTCGAGGGCCGAGAACGGCTCGTCCATCAGCAGCACCGGCGCTCCCAGGGCGAAGGCGCGGGCGATGCTCACCCGTTGCTGGAGGCCCCCGCTCAACTCTCGGGGCAGCGAGTCCAGGAAGGGGGTCAGCCCGATGTCGTCGAGCATGGCCAGCTGGTCGTCGGTGGACATGCCCGGGTTGTCCTGCCGGCGGTTGACGTCGGAGAGCAGCGAGACGTTCCGGCGCACCGTTCGCCACGGCAGCAGGGCCGGGTGCTGGGGCACGAAGCCGTAGCGCTTCTGACGGCGGGCCTCGGCGGGCGGCTGGTTGTTCACCGCGACCGACCCGCGGTCGGGTTCGAGGAGCCCCCCGGCGAGGCGCAGCATGGTCGACTTGCCGCAGCCGGAGGGTCCGATGAGGCTGACGAACTCCGACTGGCGCACTTCGAGGCTGACCCGCGACACGGCGTGGACCAGACGGTCCTTGCGCCTGAACCACTTCGACACCGCTTCGAAGCTGACGGCGGTCTCGGTCACCGCGTCGGCCTCCCCACGAAGCTGGTGGCAGCCGTCACCACATGCACATCCCGCCGGTGACGTTGATGGCCTGGCCCGTCATGTAGCTCCCGTCGTCCGACGCCAGGAAGGCGACCGCGGAGGCTACATCGTCGGGATCGCCGAGCCGACCGAGCGGGCTCTTGGCGGTCCACGCCGCGACCTGCTCCTCCGTGCGGGTGTCGGCGCCCATCTCGGTGAGCACGTAGCCGGGGCACACGGCGTTGACGGTCACCCGGTGGGGACCGAACTCCATGGCCGCTATCCGGCTCAACGCGACCACCGCGGCCTTGGACGCCGCGTAGGCCGCTTCTCCGGGCGTGCCCAGCTTGGCCGCCATGGAGGCCACATTCACGACCCGGCCGCCGGCGCCGGCGGAGATCATGGCCGGCACCAACTCCTGCATCACCAACACCATGGAGCGGACGTTGACACGGTGGACGCGGTCCCACTCCTCGAGCGTCATCTCCAGCAGCGGAGTCTTGGAGAAGACGCCGGCGTTGTTGACCACCAGCCAGTAGGGCCCGTGCCGGCCGTCGCCGGCGAGGACTCTGCGGGTCTCGGATACGTCGGCAAGGTCGACGACGATGCTGGAGGCGGCCATGGAACGGGCAACCTCGGACACGGCAGGATCGATGTCGAGCAGCGTGGCCTTCATGCCCTCGGAAGTCAGCCGCGCCGCGATCCGGCGACCTATGCCCGCAGCCGCGCCGGTGACCAGGCAGCGCCGGCCCCGGAGTCCTTCTGCCATGGGGCGTGCCAGAGCCCTCGTCGCTACGCCGCGGCGTCGGAGCCGAGGATCTGAGCCCGGAAGTCGGGATCGCCGAGCAGATCCTGGACTGTCTGGACGATGGCCTGGGTGTGGGCGTCGATCTCCAGATTGACCAGGTCGCCCACAGTCACATGGCCCAGAGTGGTGCGTTCCAGCGTCTCGGGGATCAAGCTCACCGCGATCCGGCCGCCGGTTCGGTCGACGCCGGAGATCGTGAGGCTGGCGCCGTCGAGCGCCACCCATCCCTTCCACATCAGGTATCGCATCAGCGACGGGTCCACTTCGAACCACATCGTGCGGTTGGCGCCGTCGGCGATGATCTCGCGCACCGTCGCGGTGCCGGACACGTGACCGGAGAGGACATGGCCGCCCAACTCGTCCCCGAAGCGCAGCGAGCGCTCGATGTTGACCCGGTCGCCCACAGCCAGCGCGCCCAGGTTGGTCCGCTCCATCGTCTCGGCGATCACGTCGAACCGCACTCGCGGGCCGTCGATGCCGGAGGCGGTCAGGCAGGCGCCGTTGTTGGCCACGCTCGCGCCGGGCATCAGGCCGTCGGCGTGGGCACCGAGGTCGACGGTCAGGCGGCAGATGCCGTCGGCGGTCTCGATTCCCACTACCCCGCCCATACCCTGGACGATGCCCGTGAACATGCGGCTCCTTGTTGTTGTCGGTCGGCCTGGACGGCGCCGACGGTCCTGCCGGAAGGGATCAGGGTCCGGGCCAGACGAGCGTGGTCCCGTCGTAGAGGCTCGTGGCGATGCCGGTGTCGACCATCGACTGCCAGTCGGGAGTCGTCTCGAACACGCCGGCCTGGACCAGGGCGTCGATCTCTGCTTCGAAGAGGTCGACGTCCGGGATGCCCACGCCGACACCGGCGGGAGCCAGATCGGCGATTAGGTCGGACTCCACGCCCCAGCGATAGCGCTCCGCCTCCATGGCGAACCACAGAGGGTTGCCGGCCGCTTCGATCAGCTCGAAGGCGTTCTCGACGGCCACATCGGGGTTGGCGGCGGCAAAGGCCTGGCCCCGGATCAGCGCCCGGACCACATCGGCCACCAAGTCCGGGTTGTCGTCGATCATCGACTGGGTGGTGAACGTCACTCCGAAGCTGGACGGCACGTCGAAGTCCAGCGGGTCGAGCATCGTGAACGGCACTCCGTTGTTGGTCAGGGTGTTGGGCTCGTTGGACTTGTAGACCGGCAACGCGTCGATGCCCAGCTCCAGGTGTGCGACCGGATCGAAGCCGTCCAGGAGGATCTCCTCGAAGCAGCTTCGCTCGATACCCGACAGCGCGACGGAGGCCTGCAGCGAGTAGGGCAGATCGCCCTTGATGCCGACGAGGCTGCCGCAAAGCCCGGCGAAGTCGGTGATCGGGCTGCCCTCGGGAAGGACGATCGCCTCGATGGCCGTGCGGCCCCAGTGGAGCAGGGCCACCAGGTCGCCCTCTCCGGCCAAGTTGTTGTTGACCAGCTCTGCGAACGATCCCGACGCGCCGAACTGGGCCTGGCCCTCGATGACCAGAGCGCCGTTGGAGGGCGCGAAACCGGGCTGGATCTCGAAGTCGATGCACAACCCGTCGAAGTACCCCTGGGCCTCGGCCACGATGGCGTCGATGATTCCGGCTGCGGCGGCAAAATCGAACCCGGTCACGAAGGTAATGGTGCCGGCCGCACGATTGGCCTCGCAGCGCTCGGCCGCCGCATCTACCGCCGGCTCGGGCTCGGGCTCAGCGGCCGGCTCGGGTTCGGGCTCGGGCTCAGCAGCCGGCTCAGGCTCGGGCTCGGGCTCAGCAGCCGGCTCGGGCTCGGGCTCGGGCTCAGCAGCCGGCTCAGGCTCGGGCTCGGGCTCAGCAGCCGGCT